>NZ_JBAXIM010000066.1:0-13521 GCF_037138395.1 Phenylobacterium sp. | reverse complement strand
GCCTGGAGCGACCCGCGCCGCCCGGGCGCGGTCCGCGTTGAGCCCGGTTCAGTCGCGCTGCATGCGCACGGACACCTCGACCCCATCCTCGGACAGGACGCCCGACCATTGGCCGGCGGGTTCTGCACGCAGCTGAAGCTGCACCGCACCCCGGTGGGGTGGGGCCTCGAAGCTGAGGGTCAGACGGTCGGGGCTGCGGCTGGCGGACCGGATGTAGCCGGACCCGGTCAAGGCGCCCGGGCGGCGCGGGTCGCTCCAGGCCCCGTCCAGGGTTCCCGATCCGGAATCGATCAACTGGAAGGCGTAGAGGGTGCCGGCCTGGCTGCGCACCAGCCAGCGACCCTCAAGCGCGCCCTGTCGGTTCTCCGCAGCGCTGAAGCCCGCTCGGATCCTCGACTCATAGCCGCGCTCGGCGGAGGTCAGCGGCGGCTCGGGCGTGCGATTGTGGTCGTCGACCAGGACGCGCTGCCCGGGAACGGAGACCGGGCCGGGACGGGACGGCGTGTTCGGGGCGGCGTCCGGCAGGTCCAGGTCAACGCCCCCGGCCTCTTCGTCCTCGTCAGAAGGCTGGGAAGGCGCCGGCGGCGCAGACTTCAGAAGGTCGCCGATGGGATCAACCGGCTGGGCACTGGCGAGGGCCGGTGCGAATATCAGGACGAACGCCAGGAGGGCGGCGCGGACGCGGGGCGGGGTCATGCCTCTTCAAGGGCTCCGGCGATCTCCAGCAGGCGAAGGGCCTGCTCCAGGTGCAGGCGCTCGACCATCCGGCCCTCGACCCGCAGGACTCCCTTGCCGGCACTTTCCGCCGTTTTGAAGGCGGCCACCACGATCTGCGCCCAGGCCACCTCCTCCGGATCCGGAGAGAAGGCCTGGTTGGCGGCGGCAATCTGGTCGGGATGGATCAGGGTCTTGCCGTCGAAGCCAAACTCGACGCCCTGCCGGCACTGGACCTCAAGGCCGCCGAGGTCCGCGATCTCGTTCCAGACCCCGTCGAGGACTGTCAGCCCAAAGGCGCGGCCGGCGGCCACCGTCAGGGACAGGGCCGCCTGCAGGGGGCGACGTTCGGCGTCCACCTGGCAGCGCATCTCCTTCACCAAGTCGTTCGACCCGACGACGAGGGCCGACAAGGGTCCGCCCGAGGCCGCCAGGCGGTCAAGGGCGAAGAGGCTGGCGCAGGTCTCGACCATGATCCACAGGTCGACGCCGTGCGGCAGGCGGGCGGCGTAGGCGGCGACGTCCGCCGGCGTCGAGACCTTGGGCGCAAGGACCGCATGGGGCCGCACCGCGCCAGCGGAGACGACAGCAAGGTCGGCCTCACCCCAGGGGGTGTCGAGGCCGTTCACCCGGACCACCAGCTCGCGGCGGCCGAAGCCGCCCTGGGCTATGGCGGCGACGGCAAGGTCACGGGCCGCCAGCTTGGCCTCAGGGGCCACCGAGTCCTCCAGGTCGAGGATGACTACGTCGCAGGCCAGGCTCCGCGCCTTCTCGATGGCGCGGGGATTTCCGGCCGGCATGTAGAGGGCGCTGCGGCGGGGGCGGGCGGGGCTCATCTCGGGTCTCCGTGGCGCAGCGAGAAGGGTCGCCGGACCGGGCCGTTCTAGACTATGATGAGCCCATGATCACCCGCTACGACCCCGACGCCCTTAATGTACTCGGCGGACCCCTCGACCCCTGCGGCCTGGACCCGGTAACTGGCTTCTACCGCAACGGCTGCTGCGAGACCGGCGCGGAAGACGTCGGCCTGCACACGGTCTGTGCCGTCGTGACCGCCGAGTTCCTCGCCTTCTCGAACGCCATGGGCAACGACCTGACGACGCCGGTCCCCGCCTACCGCTTCGCGGGCCTGAAGCCCGGCGACCGCTGGTGCCTGTGCGCGCCCCGCTGGAAGGAGGCCCTCGACGCCGGGGCGGCCCCGGGCGTGGTCCTGGAAGCCACCCACGAGGAGACCCTCGCCGTCGTCCCCCTGGACGTCCTGAGGGCCTACGCGGTGTCGGGCTCCGGATGAGGCTGCCGCCTGATCCCCGGGGTGGCCTGATCTGCGGGGTGGATTGGCTGAAGGCGGCCCGAAGGGTAGAAGGGGCGTCATGTCGTCCGAACTGAGATCTTTTGACCCGCCACCCGCCAGCCTGACCCGGGGCATCACCCTGTTGTCGGTGGGCGTCGCCGCCCTGCTGGTCACGGTCAAGGCCATTGCCTGGATGGCGTCAGGGTCGGTCGCCCTGCTCGCCTCCCTGGCGGACTCGACCCTCGACCTCGTCGCCTCGACCATCACCTTCTTCGCCGTCCGCTATGCGGCGGTGCCGCCGGACGATGACCACCGCTTCGGCCATGGCAAGGCCGAGGCCTTCGCCAGCCTCCTGCAGGCCGGCCTGGTCTTCGCCTCGGCGGCCCTGATCGGGCAGGAGGCCATCCACAGCCTGCTTAACCCCGAGCCCATTGCGGCGGAGGGCTGGGCCCTGGCGGTAATGGTCTTCTCGATCGTCATGACCTTTGGCCTGATCACCGCCCAGACCTGGGTCCTGAAGCGGACGCGTTCGGTGGCGGTCAGCGGCGACAGGGCGCATTACGCCTCGGATCTGGCCTCGAACCTTGCGGCCCTGGCCGGGATCGCGGCTTCGGCCTGGCTCGGAATCCAGGGCCTGGACGGCGCGGCCGCCCTGCTGATTGCCGGCCTGCTCTTGTGGGGTGCCATCAGCGTCTTCCGCGAGGCCGCAGTGCAGTTGATGGACCAGGAGCTACCGGCGACGGAACGCGCCCGGATTGTCGAGCTGGTCACCCAGGACCCCCGCCTGAGCGACGTCCACCAGCTGCGCACCCGAGCCTCTGGGCCCTATGTGCACATGCAGATGCACGTAGACCTGGAGCCCCTGCTGACCCTGGCGGACGCCCACCAGGTCATCGTCGAGGCCGAGCGGCGACTCCTGGCGGCCTTCCCCATGGCTGACATCCTGATCCATCCGGATCCGAGGGGCATAGCCGAACCCCATGGCGGGGCTTTCGCGGAAGTCACAGCTGCAGAGTAAACGGCCCCTTAAGGTCTGATCCGCTTGATGTTCGCAGACTCACGACGCCCCGCGGGCCAGGCATGACCGAACGCATACTGCATCACTTCCCGCTGGACCCCGCCTCCCGCCAGGTGCGCCTCGTCCTGGGCGAGAAGCGCCTCGCCTTCACCGAGCAGACGGTCCGTTACTGGGAGCAGCCCGATGCCTTCCTGGACCTCAACCCCTCGGGGGTAACGCCGGTCATGGTGGAGGACGGGCTGGTGCTCTGCGAGTCCCGGACCATCCTCGACCACCTGGAGGAAACCTGCCCCGAGCCCCCCCTCCTGGGACGGGCGCCGGAGGAGCGCGCCGAGGCCCGGCGCCTGGTGCTCTGGTTCGACCGCAAGTTCGACCTGGAGGTGGCGGGCTACCTGCTTCACGAGAAGATGGAAAAGCGGCTTCTGGGCCTGGGGGCGCCGGACCTGGCGGCTCTCCGCCAGGGTCGGGACGCCCTTCGCCACCACATGGCCTATCTGGAGGCCCTGCTGTCGGCCCGGGACTGGCTGGCGGGCCGGCGCCTGTCCCTGGCCGACTTCGCCGGTGCCGCCTACCTGTCGGTGATCGACTACCTGGGGGATGTCCCCTGGGACGGATATCCGGCGGTCAAGACCTGGTACATGAAGCTCAAGTCCCGCCCGGCCTTTCGTCCCATCCTTGCCGACCGCTGGCCCGGACTGGCCCCAGCGGCGCACTATGACGACCTCGACTTCTGACCCCCGGGAAGAGATCCGCCGCCGGGCGGCCGGGCTGGGCTTTGAGGTCTGCCGGTTCACCGGGCTCGATGCGCCCTGGCCAGCCACCGCCCGGCTGCAGGCCTTCCTGGAGGCGGGACGCCAGGGCGACATGGACTGGATGGCGGCCACGGCGGACCGGCGCGCCCACCCCCGCTCCCTCTGGCCGGACGCCCGCAGCGCGGTCGTCCTGGGCCTGAACTACGGTCCCGAAGCCGATCCCCTGGAGGGCCTGGCCCTGCGCGACCGCGGCCTCATCTCGGTCTACGCTCAGGGGGAAGACTATCACGACGTCATCAAGGGCCGGCTCAAGCAGTTGGGGGGCTGGATGGCCTCACGGACTGGGGCCGGGCTGAAGGTCTTCGTCGATACCGCCCCCCTGATGGAGAAGCCCCTGGCCCAGCAGGCGGGCCTGGGCTGGCAGGGCAAGCACACCAACCTGGTCAGCCGCGACTTCGGCTCCTGGCTCTTCCTCGGCGTGATCCTCACCGAGGCCATACTGACGCCCGACGCGCCCGAAACCGACCATTGCGGCCAGTGCCGGGCCTGCCTCGATGCCTGTCCGACAGCGGCCTTCCCTGCCCCCTACCAGCTCGATGCCCGGCGCTGCGTCTCCTACCTGACCATAGAGCACAAGGGGCCGGTGGATCCGGAACTGCGGCCCGGCCTGGGCAACCGGATCTATGGCTGCGACGACTGCCTGGCGGTCTGCCCCTGGAACAAGTTCGCCCAGGCCGGACGCGAGCAGAGGCTGGCGGCCCGGGACGACCTGGCGGCCCCTGCACTGGCCGAGCTGGCGGGCCTGGACGACGCCGCCTTCCGGACCCGGTTCGCGCGCTCGCCGGTCAAGCGCACAGGCCGGGACCGGTTCCTTCGCAATGTCCTCTACGCCATCGGCAATTCCGGCGATCTGGCCCTGGTCCCGGCCGCAAGGGCGCGGCTGGAGGACGCCTCGCCCCTGGTGCGGGGGGCCGCGGTCTGGGCGCTGGGGCGACTTCTGCCGCGCCCGGAGGTCCTCGACCTTGCCCGCGGCTATGCGGACGCCGAGACCGACCCGGATGTCCGCGCAGAGTGGGCGGCGCTTCAGTCGGCGTAGACGCCCACCCGGTTTTCCATGGCCGCCTTCACCGCCTCGACCTGGTTAGGCGAGCCGATCAGGGCGCCCTGCTCCTGGCTCTCGGCGAGGAGGATGGCGTGTTGGTCGGCGTCCGGCGCGAAGTCCAGGAGGCGCTTGCCGGCCCGGATAGCCTCGGGGTTCTTCGAGGCGATGTCGGCCGCCAGGGCCAGGGCCTCGGCGCGGGGATCGGCGCAGACGCGGGTGGCAAGACCCAGGCGCTGGGCCTCCTCACCATTGAAGACCCGGCCCGTATAGGTGAGCTCCCGGGCAACGTCGTCACGCACCAGCCGCTTCATCAGCACCAGGCCCGCCATGTCGGGCACCAGGCCCCACTTGATCTCGAGCACTGCCATGCGGACGTCCGGGGTGACGAAGCGGATGTCAGCGCCCAGGGCCAGCTGGAATCCGCCGCCGAAGGCCACGCCATGGATGGCGGCGATCACCGGGACGGTCTGCTCACGCCAGACCATGACGGCGTGCTGGGCGTGGTTGGACCCGCCCTCGGTGCGCTTGGGGGTAACGAGGCCCGCCCCGCCGCGGCGCTCGCCGGAGGCCATCTTGGCGAAGTTGCCCATGTCGAGGCCCGCGCAGAAGGCCCGGCCGTCGCCCGAGAGCACGATGGCCCGTACGCCCTTGTCGGTCTTGAGGCGCTCGCCCGTGTCGATGAGGGCCTGGAACATGCGGTCATCGAGGGCGTTCATCTTGTCGGTACGGACCAGACGGACGTCGGCGACGCCGTTGTCGAGGGTCACCTGGATGCGGTCGTCCATGGAAGTCTCCTTCAGGTCTTGCCGGGCATGGCGATGTAGCCGACCCGGGGGAAATGCAGGTGCAGGCGGCCGAGGTCAGGGGTCTCCTGCGCCAGAATCAGCCGGTTCTGGCGAGCCGCCACCAGGGTTCCCGAAATGGGATCCCGGCCATAGTCGTCGGCCATGACCACCACCGGATCGCCGGGGGACAGGCCAAGGGCGTCGTCGCGGTCATGGGGCGGCGGGTCTGCGGGCCGGACGCTGCGGGCGACGCTCAGGGCCTCCGCCCCGGTAATGTCCTTGCGCACGCCATGGCCGATCGCCGCCATGCGGGCACGCCAGGCTTCCAGCTGGTCAAGGCCGGCGGTCAGGCGGGCATAGGTGTCGGGCAGGGCGCCCTTCAGCCACCAGATGTTCATCCAGGCGGCAGCGTCCGCCAGGCCGGGGCGCTCGCCCGCCAGGAAGGGTGCCTCGCCCAGGGCATCGTCAATCCAGGCGGCATGACCCCGCCACTGGACCCGCATGGGGCCCGCCGCCTGGGCCATGGCCCCCACGTCGAAGGGCCGCCCCGACAGCTTCTCGCGATCCGCGATGAAGGCCTTGGGCGTCAGGTGACCCAGTTCCCCGAAGATCACCGGAACCGTGGCCTGGAAGAACAGCCTGTCGGCCCAGAGGTTGATGCCCCTCAGGCCCGCCAGACCCCGGTCACCGGGCAGGGGCGAGCGCCTCTGCAGCTCATCGAGGATGGCCTGGGAGTCGCAGTAGACGTCGGCGCCGACCTGCAGGACCGGCGCCCGCCGGTAGCCGCCCGTGAGCGGCGTCAGGTCCGGCTTGGGCATGATGTTGGGGGTGATCACCGAGGACCAGGCCTGGCCGGTCATGCCGAAGACGATCCGCACCTTCTCCGAGAAGGGCGAGGCGTCGTAGTGATGAAGGATAGGGTCCATGAGCTCCCCCCGCCGAAACCGTCTGGCACGCTGTCACGGTTTTCGCCGGCGGGCCACCATGACGCAGCGTCAGCGCCAGCGGATCAGGGCCTCCTGGGCGGCCTCGGCCACCAACCTTCCGTCCCGGGCATAGATCTGGCCCCGGTTGAAGCCCCGCCCGCCCGAGGCCGAGGGGCTGTCCTGGACGAAGAGGTGCCAGTCGTGGAAGTCGGTCGGCTGGTGGAACCACATGGCGTGGTCCAGGCTGGCCGCCTGTAGCCGTCCGCTGTCCCAGTCCACCGCGTGCGGACGCAGGGAGGGGTCCATCAGGGTCATATCCGAGCCATAGGCCAGGGCGCACTGGTTGACCACGACGTCGGTGCCCAGGGGCAGGCGGGTGCGAAACCAGCACATGTCCACCGGCTCGCGGACGCCGACGACGCCGTGGGGGACGGGATCGCAGGGCTTGAGCTCCACAGGCCAGATCCGTCGGGTCGTTACGTCGAGGCCGGCCTCGGCGCGCAGCTCTTCCTCAGTCTTCAGGGCTTCCGGGGGCGGGACCTCGGGCATGGGCAGCTGGTGCTCGAAGCCGGTCTCGGGAACCTGGAAGGAGGCCGCCAGGTTGAAGATCTGCTTGCCGTTCTGGATGGCCACCACCCGGCGCACGCTGAACGACCCGCCGTCCCGGGCCCTGTCGACCTGGAACAGGATCGGCAGCTTCGGGTTCCCGGGACGGATGAAATAGCTGTGCAGGGAGTGGCAGACCCGGTCCTCGATTGTCCGGTAGGCGGCGGCCAGGGCCTGGGCCACCACCTGACCGCCATAGATCCGGCGGGTCTCGAAGGGCGGGTTGAAACCCCGGAAGAGGTCCGTGTCCAGGGTCTCCAGGTCGAGGAGTGTCAGGATTTCGTTGTCTTCGGACATGCAGCGCCTGGATGTGGGGGACTCAGAAGGACAGGGGCGGAAGATCAGCGAGGCGGGGCAGGACAAGGTCCTTGGCCGAAAGGACGGCTTGGTCCGGCGAGACCGGCCAGTCGATGGCGAGGTCGGGATCGTTCCAGATCACGCCGCCCTCGGTCTGCGGCGCATAGTCGCCGTCGACCTTGTAGGCCAGCATGACGTCGTCGCAGAGGGTGCAGTAGCCGTGGGCAAAGCCCCGGGGCACGAAGAGCTGCTCACCGCCCTCGGAGGTCAGCCGGGCCGAGACCCAGTGTCCCCGGGTGGGCGAGCCCGGACGCAGGTCGACGGCGACATCGAGGATGGCGCCGGCCAGGACCCGCACAAGCTTGGCCTGGGGGTGGGGCGCCGTCTGGAAGTGAAGGCCCCGGACGGTGCCGCTGCGGGCGCTGAAAGCCTGGTTGTCCTGGACGAACTCGATGTCGGGGCCAGCTGCGGCCAAGGACCGGCGACTCCAGGTCTCGGAGAACCATCCGCGTGCATCGCCATGGCGGCGGGGCGTGATAAGCAGGACCTCGGGAAGGGCCAGGGGCGTCAGGATCGTCATGGAATTCCCGGAAACGGGCGGCGAGGCCGCGAAGGGTGCGACGCATGGCGCGGGACGCGGCGAAAGACAAGCCTGACAGGCCTTCCGAGGCCTCTGTCAGCGTCATTGTCGTGGCCTGGCAGTCCGGGGACGACCTTGCCCGGTGCCTCTTGGCCCTGGCCCGGCAGACCGCACCGCCCCTGGAGATCCTGCTGGTCGACAACGCCTCAACGGACGGCGCGCCCCAGGCGGCGGCGAAGACCCTGCCGCAGGTGCGGCTCATCGAGGCGGGCGCCAATCTGGGCTTCGCCGCCGGGGTCAATTTCGGCGCCCTGCAGGCCAGGGGTGACTGGCTGGCCCTGGTCAATCCCGACGCCTTCGCTGCCCCCGACTGGCTGGAGCGCCTGCTCGCCGGGGCCGCGCGCAATCCCGGTGTTGGGTGCTTCGGCTGCCGCCAGACCCTGGCGGGGGCGGAGGGTCGGCTTGACGGCCTAGGCGACGTAATGAGCCTGCCCGGTATCCCCTATCGTGGCGGCTATGGACTGGTCGATCCCGGTCCAGTGGAAGAAGGCGAATGCTTCTCGGCCTGCGGGGGCGCCATGCTCATCCGGCGGTCCCTGTTCGAGGCCATGGGCGGGTTCGACGAGGACCTGTTCATGTACTGCGAGGACGTCGACCTGGGCTACCGCATCCGGCTGGCGGGGGGCGCTTGCAGGGTCATCCCCGACGCCGTGGTCGACCATGTCGGCTCGGCGTCCACCGGTGGGGCGGGGTCCGACTTCGCCAGCTTCCATGGCGCGCGCAACCGCATCCGGGTCTTCATCAAGGACACCCCGCCCCTGCTGTTCGGATTGACCCTGCCCCTGCACGCCCTGGCCACCGCCATCCTGTTCCTAAGGCTGGCGGGACAGGGGCGGCTGGGACCCAACCTGAGGGGCGCCCGGGCGGCCCTCGCCGACCTGCCTGCGGCCTTCGCCGCCCGCCGACGCACTCAGGCGATGCGCAGGGCCTCCTCCTGGGACATCGCCCGGGCCATGACCTGGAATCCCCTCGACCTCCTCGGCCGGCGGGTGGTGATCCGCCGTGCGCGGCGAAGCGGCGACTCAGCCCCCTGAGGCGCGCCGGGGGCCGGGAAGCGAATCGATCAGCTCGATCCGGAAGATCAGGGTCGCGCCGGGCGGGATGGGGCCACCGCCCTCCTCGCCATAGCCGAGGGCGGGCGGGACGAAGATCCGCCACTCGTCGCCGGGCCGCATCAGCTGCAGGGCCTCGACCCAGCCAGGGATCAGGCCGTCCAGGGGCATGACGGCGGGGACGCCGCGATCGTAGGAGCTGTCGAACACCTCACCGGAGAGGAGCTTGCCCTCATAGTGGACCTTGACCTGGTCGCCGGGCAGGGGCCGCACGCCGTCGGCCGGACCGGAGCGGACCACCGTGTACTGCAGGCCAGAGGGCAGGGTCTTCACGCCGGGCGCTGCGGCGTTCTTGGCCAGGAAGGCCTTGCCGGCCTCGGCGTTGGCGGCCAGGACCTGGGGGTCGGGCCCGCGCTGGCAGGCGCCCATGAGGGCAAGGCTGGCGATGAGGGCAAGGGCGGACAGGCGCATGGGCATCTCCTTCAGACCGTACGGGGGGGATAGCCCCGAGCCCTGAGGGCCTCAATGATTTCCTCCGTATGCCGGGCATCGCGGGTCTCGATCATGATGTCGAACTCCGCGCCCTTAGCCGGAACGTCGAGGGCGAGGCGGTTGTGGGCCACCTCGACGATATTGGCACCCATCTGGCCGATCAGGGCCGAGACATTGGCCAGGAGCCCCGGGCGGTCGTCGCCGATGATCCGAAGGGAAACGAGGCGCTGGTCCCGGACCAGCTGGCGGGTGAGGACCGAGGCGAGAAGGCGGGTGTCGATGTTGCCGCCGCAGAGGATCACCCCGACCTTCTTGCCCTGGAACCGGTCCGGATAGGCCAGGAGGGCGGCGAGGGCCGCCGCGCCGGCGCCCTCGGCGACCGTCTTCTCCACGTTGCAGAACAGGGCCACGGCTTGCTCGAGAAAGGGCTCCTCGAGCAGCAGGACCTCGTCGATCAGAGGGCGGGCGATCCGGTAGGTCAGGTCGCCGACCCGCTTGACAGCTATGCCCTCGGCGATGGTCGCCCCGCCGGTGATGGCCTCGACGCCCTGCATGCGCGCCGTGAAGGACGGATACATGGCCGGCTCGACGCCGATCACGCGGCAATTCGGGTTCATGGACTTGGCCACGGTGGCGCAGCCGGCGATCAGGCCGCCGCCGCCGATGGGCACGGGCAGGACCTCGATGTCGGGCTGTTCCTCGAACATTTCCAGGGCCACCGTGCCCTGGCCGGCCATGACCTTCAGGTCATCGAAGGGGTGGACAAAGGTCAGCTCGCGTTCGTCACAGAGCTTCCGCGCGATGGCGGCGGACTCGTCATAGGTATCGCCCTCCTGCACCACCTCGGCCCCGAAGGCGCGGGTCTGCTGGACCTTCACGAAGGGAGTGCTGCGGGGCATGACGATGGTCACCGGCACGCCCAGGCGCGCGGCGTGGTAGGCAAGACCCTGGCTGTGGTTGCCGGCCGAGGCGGCGATGACGCCCCGCTGGGACTCATTGGCCGACAGCTGCAGCAGGGTGTTGAGGGCCCCGCGCTCCTTGTAGGCAGCGGTGAACTGCAGGTTCTCGAACTTCACCCAGACCTCGGCCCCGGTGATCTCGGAGAGGGTCTGCGACCGGCGCATGGGCGTGCGCTCGACACGGCCGACGATACGCTCGGCGGCGGCGCGGACATCAGCGAGGGAGAGGCTCATGGCAGACCTGCGGGTTTCAGGGGGTCTTCCCTAGTCGCTCCGCCTGAAAAGGGAAAGCACCGCCGCCTTCCCGGTCAGGCGGGCGGATCGAACTCACTGACCCAGTGGCCAGGGGCGACGGCCTCCAGCCGGGGGGCGTAGACCGGGGTCTGGCCCCGGCGTGAAGGCAGGAAGCGAAGAGCGCCCTCGGGATCTAACGGGCTCGGAAGCTCCCCGGTCAGGCGCACCCGGGGACGCCGCCGCTCGACGGCGGGATCGGGGATCAGGGCGGCGGACAGCAGGGCGCGGGTATAGGGGTGACGGGCGTCCTCGAATATGCGGTCGGCCGGTGCCTGCTCTACCACCCGCCCCAGGTAGAGCACCATGACCCGGTGGCTGATCTCCCGCACCACGGCCAGGTCATGGCTGATGAACATCATGGCCATGCCGAACTCCCCCTGGAGGTCGATCAGCAGGTCGATGATCTGGGCGCGGATCGAGACATCGAGGGCCGAGACTGCCTCGTCGCAGACCACCACCCGGGGTTTGAGTATCATGGCCCGGGCGATGCCCACCCGCTGATTCTGACCCCCGGACAGTTCATGCGGATAGCGGTTGATCAGGTCCGCGGACAGGCCGACCCGCTCCATCATGGCGCGGACCGCGACCTCCCGGCCCCCCCGGTCGAGGTCCGGCCGGAAGACGCCCAGGGGCTCGGCGATGGAATCGCCCACGGGCATGCGGGGGTCGAGGCTGGCGAGCGGGTCCTGGAAGACGATCTGCAGGTCGCGGCGGGCGGCGCGCAGGGCCTCCCGGTCCGCCTCGGGAATGTCCCGGCCCAGCAGGGTGATGGCGCCGGCGGTGCGGGGGATCAGGCGCAGGACCGCCCGGGACAGGGTCGACTTGCCGCAGCCGCTCTCGCCCACCACGCCCAGGGTCTCGCCCTGCCGGATCTCCAGGCTGACGCCGTCCACGGCCCGGAGTTCGGCCTTCCGGCCAAACAGGCCCTGGCGGACGGGGAACCAGACCTTCACGTCCTTCGCCTCGACGGCGATGGGGGCGTCCGCAACGACGGGCACCGGGGCGGGACGGCCCCCGCGGTCCGGCCGGTCGAGACGGGGCGCGGCTGCCAGCAGGTTCCGGGCATAGTCGGTCCGCGGGCGGGCGAAGACCTCTGCAGCGGGACCGGCCTCCACATAGGTGCCGTCCTTCATCACGCAGACCCGGTCGGCCAGGCGTGCCACCACCCCCATGTCGTGGGTGATCAGGACGAGGCCAGCGCCGCTCTCCCGGGTCAGCTCCTCCATGAGGTCGAGGATCTCGGCCTGGACCGTCACATCGAGGGCTGTGGTGGGTTCGTCGGCGATCAGCAGGCGGGGTGAGCAGGCCATGGCGCCGGCGATCATCACCCTCTGGCGCATGCCGCCGGACAGCTCATGGGGATATTGGTCCAGCCGACGGGCTGCATCCGGGATACGAACCCGGTCCAGCCAGCGCAGGGCCTCAGCCCGGGCCTGCCTTGCCGACAGGCCCCGCCCGCGACGGAGGGGCTCGCCCAGCTGGTCGCCGATCCGCAGGTGCGGGGTCAGGGCGGTCAGGGGGTCCTGGAAGATCATTCCCATGCCGGCACCCCGGATGCCGTTGAGCCGCCGGCCGGGTGCCCCGAGGATCTCCTGGCCCTCGAAGCGGACCGACCCGGTCGCCCGGCCGTTGGGGGCCAGCAGGCCCATGACCGCCATGAAGGTCTGGCTCTTGCCAGAGCCACTCTCGCCCACCACCCCCAGGGTCTCGCCGGGCAGGACCTCCAGCGAGACGCCCCGGACCGCCGGCACCGACCCGTCCCGGGTCTGGAAGTCGATGTGCAGGTCCTCGATGGTCAGGACAGGCGGGAGGGGGGCTTGGCTCACTCTGGGCTCCGGTCGGCTTGGCGGGGACATAGGGATGAGAGCGCGGAAGGGAAATCGCCAGCAGCCCGGAATGACGTTAGACTTAGGGCTGTGTCCAGACTGCTCCGGCCCGCCTTGTTCCTCGACCGCGACGGCGTCCTCAACGAGGACCGCGGATATGTCCACCGCTGGGAGGACTTCTGCTGGATTCCGGGTGCCCGGGAGGCGGTGGCGGCCTTCAACGCCCGCGACTGGTGGGTCTTCGTGGTCACCAACCAGTCCGGGGTCGGGCGGGGCTATTATTCCGAGGCGGACGTCCTGGCCGTGCATGCCCGGATGGAGGCGGATTTGGCGGCGGCGGGGGCGCGGATCGACGCCTTCTACTACTGCCCCTTCCATCCCGAGGCCCTGGAGGACCGCTATCGCCACCCTGACCCCCCGGACCGCAAGCCCAATCCCGGCATGCTCCTGAGGGCCATGGCCGACTGGCCAGTGGACGCCGCGCGCTCGGTCATGGTGGGGGACAAGCCCATCGATCTTGAGGCTGGCCAGCGGGCGGGGGTGCGCAGCCTCCTCTTTCCCGGCGGCGACCTGTCCGCCTTCCTCGCCGCCGAGGTCGCCGGGGACTGACGGCGCATTGACCCGTTCCCTCCGTCGCTGCAAACGGGAGGTATGAGCGATCCCAATCCCAACTTGGACGCCGCCGCCGCCATGGCGACCGAGGTTCCCCAGGCCGCCGCCCTGGGTTTCCAGATGGTCTCAGCTGGCGATGCCAGCGGGGTCATGCA
>NZ_JBAXIM010000065.1:0-13555 GCF_037138395.1 Phenylobacterium sp. | reverse complement strand
CCGCCCCCTCAAGCCCGCGGCGCCGCGGCGGGCCTGATGGGCTCCAGCGCCTCCCCCGAGTCCCTTAGGCTGCTCAGGAAGACCCTCGCAGAGCAGAAGACCCTTCGGATTTCGGGCCTACTCGAACGCGCAGTCCAGGACATCAGACACCATCGCCTCGACTCGGCGGCCACACTGGCCCTCGAAGCCCTCCAGATCGACGAGCGCTGCGGTGTGGGCTGGCACATACTCGCCGTCGCCCAGGAGGGGCGCGGGGATTTCGTGAACTCCCTGTCCTGCTACGAGGCGGCCCTGGCCCTCATGCCCGAGGATGATGAAATCCTGGTCAACCTTGGCCGGCTCGGCTTCCGGATGGGCATGTTCGAAACCACCGAGAAAATCCTCGGGATCTTCCTCTCCCGGGCGCCGGGGCATGTCGAAGGGGTCAATAACCTGGCCCTGGCGATCCGGGCCCAGGACCGGGTGCCCGAAGCCATCGAATATCTGCGTAACTTCCTGGCCCAGCACCCCGGCCACGCCAATCTCTGGAACAGCCTCGGGTCGATGGTGTCCGACAACGGTGACCCGGAAAACGCCGAGATCTTCTACCGTGAGGCCCTCCGCCTCGACCCAAGTCTCGCCCGCGCAAGGTACAACCTCGGCAACCTCTGGATGAACCTCGGCGATCCGCAGGCCGCCCTCAAGGAGATCGAGGACGCCCTGAAGAGGCCCGTTTCCGCCGACGAGAAGGCGATGATGAACCTCACCCGGGGCCTCGCCCTGATCACGATGGGAAGGTTAGCCGACGGCTGGAAGAACTACGAGGCACGGAACGACCTCAACTTTCCTGACGGAACCTATTTCGCCATGGAGGGACCTAGGTGGAAGCCCGGCCTTCCCCTCGAGGGAAAGTCGCTCCTGCTAATCGCCGAGCAGGGCCTGGGCGACGAGGTGCTGTTTGGCGGCATACTGCCCGACGTCCTCGGGCGATTGGGACCCGAGGGCCGCCTCACCCTGGCGGTCGAGCCCCGCCTGGTCTCGCTCTTCGCCCGCAGCTTCCCGTCCGCCCGGGTCGAGCCGCACGTAACCGTCAACGCCAGCGGGCGGACGATCAGGCTCATTCCCAATCTCGAAAAGGGCGGCGCCGGAATTGAGTACTGGTCCCCGTTTGGCTCCTGCCTGCCGGAATTTCGACCCGACCTGGAGTCCTTCCCGGACAGGAGGGGCTACCTGGTTCCTGACCCCGAGCGCGTCGCCCATTGGCGCCGTGTCCTGGACTCCGCACCCGCGGGGCCCAAGGTGGGCCTGCTCTGGAAGAGCGCGATCCTGACCGGAGGGCGAAACCGGTACTTCTCGCCCTTCGACGCCTGGGAACCCGTGCTTCGCACGAAGGGGCCCGTCTTCGTGAACCTGCAGTACGGCGACGTCGAGGAAGAGCTGCGCATGGCCCGGGAACGCTTCGGCGTCGAGGTCTGGAACCCGCCCGGCATCGACCTGAGGCAGGACCTGGACGACGTCACCGCCCTCTCCAGCGCCATGGACCTGGTCATCGGCTTCTCCAATGCGACCTTCAACCTTGCGGCGGCCACGGGGACACCCGCCTGGCTGATCTCCGCCAAGGGCGCCTGGACCCCACTCGGCACCGACCGGTATCCCTGGTATCCGCAGGTGCGCCTTTACCAGCCGGATGCCTATGGCAAGTGGGCACCTGTGCTGGAGACGATCGCCGCCGACCTCGGCCGAGAGTTCGGGACCGATCTATGACGAGGGCCGGGGTCGACGCGCTCCTGGGCCAGGCCCTGAAGCATCTCGACGCGTTCCGGACCGAAGCCGCAGCGGACCTTGCGCGCCAGGCCCTGGCGCAGGACAGGGCCTCGGGCGGGGCCTGGCGGATCCTCGCCCTGGCGGCGGAAACCTCGGGCGACCTGACCGGTGCCCTGTCCGCCTACGAGGGGGCCCTGGCCCTCGATCCGGAGGATGCGGCCCTGCTCAAGGGGCTGGCGCGCATCGCCCTGGACTTGGGCATGGCCCCTGTCGCCGACGCCTTCTCCCGACGGGCCCTGGCCAGGAACCCCGAAGATGCGGAGGCCGTCTGCCTGCTGTCCCGCGCCCTTACAGGCCAGGGACAGGGTGACGGGGCCGTGGAGGTCCTCTCCGCCCATCTCACCGAGCGGCCGGAATCGCCGGAGGTCTGGAACGCCCTGGGACTCCTGATCGCCGACCGGGGAGACCTTGCGTCGGCCCAGACCTTCTTCGACGAGGCCCTGAGGCTTGCCCCATCCCTCACCCCTGCCCGCTTCAATGCGGCCAATCTCCTGATGACCCGGGGAGAGACCGTAAAGGCCCTCGCGGCCCTGGAGCGGATCCCGCAGACCGGGCTCTCACCGCGGGACCGGGCGACCCTGGTCTTCTCCCGCGCCTGCGCCCGTCTTCGCCTGGGCGACCTCTCCGGCGGCTGGCGCGACTACGCTGTGCGGAACGACCCCGGTTTCCCGGGGTCCGCGAATTTTGACATTCCCGGACGGCGGTGGCGGGCAGGTGAAGCCCTCAAGGGCGAAGACCTGTTGCTGGTCGGCGAGCAGGGCCTGGGCGACGAGGTCATGTTCGCGGGCCTCATACCCGAACTCCTCGACGGCCCCCATGCGCCCGCCAGCCTGGCCCTTGCGGTCGAGCCCCGGCTGGTGAGCCTTTTCCAGCGCTCGTTTCCTGGCGTGCCGGTTACGTCCCACGCCACCCGGGAGACCGGAGGGCGCAAGGTACGTCGCCTGTCGACCCCCTCCAATGAGGGTGAACCTACCGCGGCCTGGGCGCCCATGGCCGACCTCCTGCCCGACCTGCGTCCGTCGGTGTCCACCTTCCCGGACCGGGAGCGCTTCCTGGAGGCTGACCCCGGGCAGGTCCGGGCCTGGCGCGAGTGGCTTGCGACCGAGCCACCCGGCCTGCGGGTGGGCCTCCTCTGGAAGAGCGGCCTGATGTCCGGATCGCGGAACAATGCCTTCGCGCCCTTCGAGACCTGGGCGCCGGTGCTGGGGATCCCGGGAGTCACCTTCGTGAACCTGCAGTATGGCGACTGCGACGGAGAGATCGCCTTCGCCCGGGACGCTCTCGGCGTCGAGATCCGGACGCCGGAGGGCCTGGACCTGAAGCAGGACCTCGAAGGCGTATCCGCCCTCTCCAGCGCCCTGGACCTGGTGATCGGGGTCTCGAATGCCAGCTTCAACCTGGCGGCGGCATGCGGCGCTCCCGCCTGGCTAATCACGGCACCAGACGCCTGGACGACCCTGGGGGCGGCGACATACCCCTGGTATCCCCGGGTCCGGATGTTCGCCTCGCAGACCTTCGGGGACTGGGAAACGGTCTTTCAGTCCGTCGCAGATGCCCTTGCGGAAAGGGTCGCCGGCTGAGACCAGCGTCCAGCCTCTGGTCGGGCTGGGAGGCGGAATGGACCCGGGACGAAGCGGCTTGAATGTCGCGGGCCAGTCTTTAGTGTGACCCGGAATTGAAACATTTGTTCGGGTGCCCCGCAGGGTGGCGCTCCGGGGAGCCCAGATGAGCCAGCGTTTTGAAGGCACTGAGAATTACGTCGCTACCGATGACCTGAAGGTGGCCGTCAATGCCGCCATCGCCCTCGAACGCCCCCTTCTGATCAAGGGCGAGCCGGGTACCGGCAAGACCGTGCTGGCCTACGAGGTCGCCAAGGCCCTCAACGCCGAGCTGATCACCTGGCACATCAAGTCCACGACCAAGGCTCATCAGGGCCTCTATGAGTACGACGCCGTGACCCGCCTGCGCGACAGCCAATTGGGCGAAGAGCGGGTCAAGGATGTCCGCAACTACATCAAGAAGGGCAAGCTCTGGGAGGGCTTCACGGCCCCGAAGCGCCCGGTCCTGCTGATCGACGAGATCGACAAGGCAGATATCGAGTTCCCGAACGACCTCCTCCAGGAGCTCGATCGCATGGAATTCTATGTCTACGAGACCAACGAGACCATCCGGGCCGAGATCCGGCCGGTGGTGATCATCACCTCGAACAACGAGAAGGAGCTGCCCGACGCCTTCCTGCGCCGCTGCTTCTTCCACTACATCCGCTTCCCCGAGGTTGAGACGATGAACGACATCGTCGAGGTGCACTATCCAGGCATCAAGCAGAAGCTGGTCTCAGAGGCCCTGCGGATTTTCTACGATATGCGCAAGGTGCCAGGCCTGAAGAAGAAGCCCTCCACCTCCGAGCTGCTGGACTGGCTGAAGCTCCTGATGGTCGAGGACATCAGCGCCGAAATGCTGAAGGAGCGCGATCCCACCAAGCTGATCCCGCCCCTGCATGGTGCCCTCCTGAAGAACGAGCAGGATGTGCAGCTCTTCGAACGCCTGGCCTTCCTCGCCCGTCGCGAAGGCGGCCCGGCGCGTCCCGGCCAGTAGGCTCAACAGACGACCCTGAACGACGACGCCCCGGCCTCACGGCCGGGGCGTCTGCGTTTGCGGGGAAGCGCCGGGGGGTCAGACCGCCTGGACTTCGGTGATCCTGTAGGTCAAGGGCTGACCGTCCTCGTCTGTCACGGTGACGTACTCTCCGACGACGAAGCGGTGATCCCCGAGCCGGTGCACGGGTTCATCATCGTCGCTGGATTGGCTGTCATAATCGAAGAACCAGTTCTGGCCGCGCCGGGCCAGGCGACCGGTCACGGCGTCCTCGTCCGGTGCGAAACGGCGGACGGAGCAGGACGCCCTTGCGTTGGCATAGGCCTCCGCGTCCAGCAGGCCCGTCGCTGTCAGCGGGGCGGTGAGGGTATAGCCCCGGCGGTCGTCGCCGCCGGCGTCTGAGCCTGGATTGCGGGCAAGCCGCATGACAATGCGCGACAGGGACATGAAGGTTTGACCTCTAGTGGGAAAGGAAGAGCGACGGCTGCTGGGCCGCCAACAGGGTGCGGGTGGTCCCGCCGAAGATGAACTCCTGGAGCCGGGGATGGCCGAAGGCACCCGCCACCAGCAGGTTGGCGCCAACCCGTTGGACGGCGTTCAGGAGAAGGCCTCCCGCCTCGCCCTTTTCGCCAAGGATCTCGATGTCAGCCTCCACGCCCCGCGCTGCATAATAGGCCTTCAGGCGCTCGGGTTCGAAATGGCGGGAGCTCGCCTTGGGGGCTGCGAGGAGAACCACCCGGGCGGCTTTTTCGAGGAGAGGCAGGGCCAGTCGGGCGGCCCGGCTCGCCTCCTTGCCGCCATCCCAGGCGACGGCGACGACGCCGGCGGCCTCAAAGCCCTCGCGGGCGATCAGGACGGGCCTCTGCTCATCGGCGACGATCTGCTGGAAACACTCGGCCAGGGGGCCCCGACCCCGCGCCGGGTCATCACCGAAGACCACCAGGTCGGAGAGGCGGGCCTCGGCGGACAGGGCCGCCCAGACCGGGCTCTGCAGGGGGACAAAAGTCTTCTTGGCGTAGTCGCAGGCCTCGAAGGTCGCGCGGGAGCGGGCCTCTCCGGTCGCCGCTGCCTGGCGGAGGGTCTCGATCGCCGTGGTCTGAACCCCGCCCAGATAGCCCTCTCCAAGCCAGGGCATGATGTCGGCGACATCTGCAGGGGCGAAGACGACCGATACCTCCGCGTCAAAGGGGGCCGCTGCGCGCACGGCGGCAGACAGTACGGCGGCGTCGCCTGCGGTGCCAGCCAGCGGCACCATCACCCTCGCCCAGCTCATGCGGTTTCTCCCTGGTTCCTGTGGACCCTAGGCTGACAGCCTGCGCACCGTCATTGATCTTTCTCAAGGCCCGGTGCACCTGACGGCCATGTCTGTCCGCGGAGACCTGAAGTGAAGCGCGCCGCCCCAAGTCCTCCTCGGGCCTGGCAACGCATGCTGTCGGGCCGGCGCCTGGACCTTTTGGACCCCTCCCCCCTCGATATCGAGATCGAGGACATCGCCCACGGCCTCGCCCGGGTCGCACGCTGGAACGGGCAGACCACCGGCGAGCACGCCTTTTCCGTGGCCCAACATTCCCTGGTGGTCGAGGAGATCTGCGCTCACCTGAGGCCCGACCTCGACCCCCGCTGGCGACTCGCGGCCCTGCTGCACGACGCCTCGGAATATGTCATCGGGGACATGATCAGCCCGTTCAAGGCGGCCCTCGGCTACGACTACAAGGCCTTCGAGCACCGGCTGGAACAGGCGATCCATATCCGCTTCGGCCTGCCCGCCCGGACGCCCACCGACATCCGCAAGCTCATCAAGGCCGCGGACCGGGCTTGCGCCTACTTCGAGGCTGTCCAGCTGGCGGGGTTCGGGCGCGAGGAGTCCCTCGCCCTCTTCGGCGCCCCGCCCGCCGGCTATCACGTCGAGATCGATCCCCTGGCACCCAGTCCGGCGCAGAGGGACTATGTCCGGCGCTTCCACCTCCTTTCGGAGGCCGCCGGCTTCGGACCACCCACCCTGAGGACGGATCCCGAGGGCAGATTAGGGTGACCCCACAGCGGATCGTCATCGGCCTGTCGGCAGTGGTCGCCGCCGTCTCCGAGGGCGAGGCCAGGGTCCTGACGGTGAGGACGCCGCAGGCGCCAGCCGCCCTTCCCTTCGGACCCTTTGACCCTGGGGCCGACCGGACCTTCGAACTGGCCCTGCGGGCCTTCGTCTCGGCCCAGACAGGCTTTGATCCCGGCTATGTCGAGCAGCTCTACACCTTCGGGGACAAGGGGCGGGATGCGCCCCTGGCCGCGGTAGACGGCTCCGAGGCCGGCCGGGTGATTTCCGTCGGGTATCTCGGTCTCACCGCAAGGATGGAGACTACCGCCCAGAAGGGTGCCGCCTGGTCGGCCTTTACGAGCTTCTTTCCCTGGGAGGACTGGCGGGAGGGGCGGCCGGACGCTCTGGAGGGTATCGAGCCAGTGCTGCGCCGGTGGGCTGACGGCTCAGCCGCGGCACTGTCGAGGGCCCGGCTGCTCTTTGCCCTGGACGGGGCCCCCTGGAACGAGGAACGGGCGCTGGAGCGATATGAACTGCTCTACGAGGCCGGCCTGGCGCCCGAGGCCTCGCGCGACCGGGGCGAGACACCCCTGCCGGACGTTGCCCGCCTCGGCCTGTTCCTCGGAGAGCCAATGATCTCCGATCACCGCCGAATCCTGGCGACCGCCCTCTCCCGCCTGAGGGGCAAGCTCAAATACCGCCCGGTCATCTTCGAGATGATGCCGGAGGCCTTTACCCTCTCGGTCCTCCAGAAGGCGGTGGAAGGGGTGGCGGGGGTGCCCCTCCACAAGCAGAACTTCCGGCGGGCCCTTGAAAGGTCCGGCCTGGTGGAGGGCCTGGGCCACCTGGACCAGGACACGGGCGGGCGGCCGGCCGAGCTCTTCCGGTTCCGCCGGGAGGTTCTCGCCGCCCGACCGGTCTCGGGCCTGTCCCTGCCACTCCTGCGGGACTGACACACCTCTGGCGCTGGGACAAATGTTCTGTTTTTGTTCTTCCCCTTTTGGAGGAAGACATGCGCCGCATCCGACGCCTGCTGCACCGCCGCCATGACCTGGATGGGCGCCTGCTCTACGGTATGATCCGGGCGGCCAGCCGGGACCGGCCGCACCGGTTCGTGGACCCCGCTGACGTCCCAGACTTCGAGGGCGAAAGCGCCTGGTTCGAGATCGAGGTCCTCGCCGGGGGCCAGCTGCAATTCCTGCGCCGGATCGACGGGCCATTGGCGGACTGATCCGGTTCGCGCTTGGCCCCGGGCCGCCGCTCGCCTATCGAGGTTCCAAACGGAGGAAACGTCCATGACCATCGCCCGCCAGGTGCATCTTGTCCGCCGCCCCAAGGGGGTTCCCGTCCCCGAGGATTTCGCGGTCGTCGAGGCCCAGCTTCCCGACGCCGGCGAAGGGGATATCCAGGTCGAGGGCCTGATCCTCTCGGTGGACCCCTATATGCGCCCGCGCCTGGACGCCGACCAGCAGCTGGGCGAGGCCATGGCTGGCGGCGGCATCGGCCGGGTCGTCCAGTCGCGTAACGCGAAGTTCCGCGAAGGCGACATCGTCCGGCATGGCCAGGGCTTCTCCGAGCGCTTCAACAGCGACGGCCGGGGCGTTTCCGTCCTCACCCCGGACCCGGACCTGCCCCTCAGCGTCTACATGCACGCCCTGGGCGGGACCGGGATCACCGCCTATGGCGGCCTCCTGGAGACCGGTGCCCTGAAGGACGGCGAGCAGGTCTTCGTGTCCACCGCAGGGGGAGCCGTGGGCTCCGTCGTCGCCCAGATCGCGAAGATCAAGGGCTGCTACGTGATCGGCTCCACAGGATCGGACGAGAAGAAGCGCTGGCTCCTCGACGAGGCCGGCCTCGACGCCGCCATCAACTACCGGTCCGAGAACCTGCGCACCGCCCTGAAGACCGCCGCGCCCAAGGGGATCGACGTCTATTTCGAGAATGTCGGTGGGGCGCACCTCGACGCCGCCCTCGCCTGCATGAACCTGCGCGGCCGGATCGCCGTCTGCGGAATGATCTCGACCTACAATGGCGACCGCGAGGGCGTCCGGAACCTGTCGGTCCTGATCTACGCGCGAATTCGGATGGAGGGATTCGTGGCCTCCGACTTCCCGCACCTCCAGGAGCAGTTCCAGTCCGACATGACCGGCTGGTTGAAGTCCGGCCAGATGCGCTACCAGGAGACCGTGCTTGAGGGTTTCGAGCGTGCACCCGAGGCCCTGATCGGCCTGTTCGAGGGCCGCAACGCCGGCAAGATGCTGGTGCGGCTCTAGTCTACTCGGCGGGGGTGGAGGCGGCGGCCTGGCGGGCGGCCCAGCGGGCCCGCAGGCTCTTGCTGGTGTCCCGGCTGCCGTCGGGGCTCCAGCCCGGAGGGCCGAAGAGGTAGCCACCAATCTCCCACAGGGAGCGGGCAGAAGCTAGGTCCCGGACGATGGCGATCCACTCGTGGAAGGCCACGGTCAGGATGTTGAAGCTGCCCAGGTTCCGGATCAGGCCATAGCGGGGCTTTTCGGCGTCCAGCTCGGCCTGGAAGGTGCCGAACAGCTTGTCCCAGATGATCAGGATGCCGGCGTAGTTTCGGTCGAGGTACCGGGGGTTGCGAGCATGATGCACCCGGTGGTGAGAGGGCGTGTTGAACACCGCCTCGAACCAGGCGGGCATGCGCCCCACAGCCTCGGTGTGAATCCAGAACTGGTAGACGAGGCTGATCCCCTGCTGGATGAAGATCTGCGCAGGCGAGAAGCCGAGGAAGGCCAGGGGCAGCCAGAGGATCCAGGTCCCCACCAGCCCGCCGGTCCAGGTCTGCCGCAGGGCCGTGGACAGGTTGTAGTGCTGGGAGGAGTGGTGGTTCACGTGGGCCGCCCACCAGAGCCGCCGCTCGTGGCTCAGCCGGTGGAAGCCATAATAGGTCAGGTCCTCGAGGAAGAAGATCGCCACCCAGCCCCACCAGGCGGTGAAGGGCACGGTGAAGACCCGGTGCTCCCAGGCCCAGACCGTCGCGGCGAAGACCAGAGCAGCGGTCAGCAGGGCGGGGACGCCGCGCAAAAGCCCCATGGCCAGGGAGGCCAGGGTGTCCCGGGCCTCGTACTCGGCCTTGGCCAGCCGCAGGCGCCCGAGGCCGATCTCCAGCAGGATGGCGAGAATGAAGAAGGGGACGGCCAGCTTGACCGGGTCGAAGGGGGCTTCCAGCATCAGGCAGGCTCCGGGGGCCATCCCGCCAGGACGGGACGGGCAAGTCGAGGGCTGACGCCAGCCAGGCGCAGGTGCAGGCGGCCGTCACGGACCGGGGCGTCGGCGGCGTCGGTCCAGGCGAGATCCCGGGCCACCCAGGCGTCGCCGAGGCGAAACAGGTAGAGGGCCCGCGCGCCGGAACGGGCCAGGGCTGCGGAGCCATCGCCGGCCAGCCAGATCCGATCGATCGGCGCCTCGGGGAAGTCGTCTCCCAGCAGGCTACGTGCCACCGCCTCGTCCAGGGGCGGGGTCGGACGGGCCAGGCGGGCCAAGGCCGCAAGTCCGACCAGGACAAGGACGGCGATGCCCGAGGGGATCAGGCCGGTCAGGATGGCGGGAATGGAAATGGCAGCGGTCCTCCAACATCGAGATTCGGGCAAGCCGACCGAAGCGTCAAGCCGGCTGAACCTCTGGCTTGACGGCGGCGCCCGGCACGCGCTGTCCTGCCGGCATGGACGCCCTGACCGACTTCATCCGCCGCCTGCCGAAGGCCGAGCTTCATATGCATGTCGAAGGCTCCCTCGAGCCCGAGATGATGTTCGAGATGGCCCGCCGGAACCGGGTCACCCTGCCCTTCGCCAGCATCGAGGCGGTACGGGCCGCCTACAGCTTCAGCCGCCTGCAGGACTTCCTGGACATCTATTACCAGGGCGCCGCGGTCCTCCTGACCGAGGCGGATTTCCACGACTTGGCTCTGGCCTATTTCCGCCGGGCTGCGGCGGACGGTGCCGTCCGGTGCGAGATCTTCTTCGATCCCCAGACCCACACGGACCGGGGCCTGCCCTTCCGCGTCGCCATGGAGGGCCTCCTCTCCGGCATGGCGACGGCCGAGGCGGAGTTGGGCCTGTCGACCGGTCTGATCCTCTGCTTCCTGCGTCACCTGCCGGAATCGGCGGCCCTGGAGACCCTCAAGGCCGCCGAGCCCTGGCTGGATAGGCTGCTGGGCGTCGGCCTGGATTCCTCCGAGGCAGGCTTTCCGCCGTCCGGCTTCCAGGCGGTGTTCCGCGCGGCCGGCGAGCGAGGCCTGAAGCGGGTCGCCCACGCCGGCGAGGAGGGGCCTCCCGCCTATGTCGCCGAGGCCCTGGACCTGCTCCGCGTGGACCGGATCGACCATGGCAACCGGGCCCTGGAGGATGAGGCCCTGACTGCCCGGCTGGTGCGGGAAGGGCGGGTGCTGACTGTCTGCCCGCTCTCGAACCTCAAGCTCTGCGGGGTTCCCTCGCTGGAGATGCACCCCTTGAAGCGGATGCTACAACTGGGCCTGAAGGCCACCGTGAATTCAGACGATCCGGCCTATTTCGGCGGCTATCTCCTGGACAACTGGGTGCAGACCGCCCGGGCCGTGGGCCTGGAGCGCGATCACCTCGTCACCCTGGCCCGGAACAGCCTGGAAGGTGCCTTCTGGTCAGAGGCCGAGCGCCGGCCCCACCTCGACCGCCTGGACGCCCTCGCCGCCGGTCAGTGATCGCCGGCCATCATGTCCCGGGTCATGACCCACTTGCCGTCGAGCCAGTCGACGATCTCGCGGGCTGCTGGGTGATCGAAGGCGGCATAGCGCCCGCGTAGGCGGTCTCGTACGTCCGGCTCCATCCTGTCGCGCCCGGTGTCGTTCAGCAGCATCAGGTGCCGCCGGACCAGGTCGGACAGTCCCGGGCCCAGGACCTCTCCGGCCGCAGTCGCCAGGGCCGCGCCATAGTCGTAGGCCTCGCCCAGGCGGTAACTCTCCGGCAGGGTCAGGGCGGGCAGCAGGGTCAGCTCCGGCTGGAGGGCGGGGTTCACGGCGTGGGCCGCCAGCCGGGAGCCGATCTGCGCCGGGCGCCCCGTGAAGGCGCGCAGGTAGAGGAAGGGCGACATCCGGGGGCCGTCATTGACCGGATAGTTGTCCCAGAGGAAGGGCCGCCGGCCCAGCTGCTCGCCCACCCGCTCGAGATGGCGCACCCCGTAGGCGCGGCTACAGACCTCCTCGCCTGTCCAGAAGACCTCGATCCGGGGGTCAAGCGCGCGGCCAAGGGCTTCGAGATAGCCTTCGGGACGCTGGCCAAAGGCCATGTCCAGGGCCGGGTCGTCTGAATAGTAGGTGGGGCAGAAGACGATCCGGCTGGCCCGGGTCCGCCCTGCGATAAAGTGGACGATCTCGGCCTGAGCTTCGGCCAGGCCCGGCAGGTCGCCGCGCATATCGTCGAAGAGGATGCCCAGGTCCTCGACCCCAAGGTCATCGAGGAGGGAAAGCTTGTCAGCCAGGGCGGCCCTTGTCCCTGCGCCGAAGTCTTTCCAGACCTCGAAGGGACTGAGGCCGACGCCAAACCGGACGCCGGCGTCCCGGCAGGCCGCCGAGAAGTTCGAGAGGGCCTTCAGGTCCGCCTCTGGATGCGCCTCCTGCCACCGGCGACGCAGAAAGGCGTCGGCCTTGGGCGCATACATGAAGAAGCGGTAGCCCGACCCGGCCAGCCGGCGCATGACCCGCTCCCGCGCCGCCCAGTCCCAGGGCAGGCCGTAATACCCCTCGATCAGGCCCAGTTCCGGCGTCATGGTCGATCCCCTACTCTTCCCGCCCCGTCCCGGCGTGCTATTCAAAGGCCCTCGGTCCGGATGGAACCGGATCGGAGCGGAGAGACATCTTGCACGCAGCGGTCATCGCGGCCACCGGCCTCTTCACCCCCGCCGAGCGGGTCACCAATGCAGAGCTGGTTGAAGCCTTCAACGCCTATGTTGAACTGTTCAACGCCCGTCATGCCGGGGAGATCGAGGCGGGCTCTGTCCAGGCCCTCGCCCCCTCGTCTGTCGAGTTCATCGAGAAGGCCTCGGGAATCAAGTCCCGCTACGTGATGAACCGGTCGGGCGTGGTCGATCCTGAGGTCATGCACCCCCTGATCCCGGAGCGCTCGAACGACGAGCTGTCGATCATGGCCGAGATTGGCGTGGCGGCGGCGAAGGACGCCATCGCCCGCTGGGGCAAGGACGCCTCGCAGATCGACGCCGTGATCTGCGCCGCCTCCAACATGCAGCGCGCCTATCCGGCCATGGCCGTCGAGATCCAGCAGGCCCTGGGGATCGAGGGCTTCGGCTTCGACATGAACGTGGCATGTTCCTCGGCCACCTTTGGCATCAAGACTGCCGCGGATTACATCGCCACCGGATCGGCCCGGGCCGTGCTGGTGGTGAATCCCGAGATCACCTCGGGCCACCTCAACTTCTGTGATCGGGACAGCCACTTCATCTTCGGCGACGTCGCCACGGCGGTGATCGTCGAGCGGGCGGACGATGCGGCCGGGGGCTGGGACATTCTCGGAACCCGCCTGAAGACCGTCTTCTCGAACAATATCCGCAACAACTTCGGATTCCTGAACCGCACGGCACCCGGAAGCGAAGGCGCCGTGGACAAGCTCTTTGTCCAGGAGGGCCGGAAGGTCTTCCGGGAAGTGGTGCCCATGGTCGCAGAGATGATCGTGGCCCACGCCGCCGACCTCGGGATCGATCCTGCGGCCCTCAAGCGGCTGTGGTTGCACCAGGCGAACATCAACATGAATGACCTGATCGGCCGGCGGGTCCTGGGACGCGATCCGACCCCGCAGGAAAACGTCATCATCCTCGACGAGTTCGCCAACACCTCGTCGGCAGGCTCGATCATCGCCTTCCACCGGGCCAGCGGCGACTTCGCTTCCGGCGAGACCGGGCTGATCTGCTCGTTTGGCGCCGGCTATTCCGCGGGGACGGTCTTCGTCCGCCGTCGCTGAGCTAGCCTGGCCTGGCGGATGGCGGGACCACCGTCACCGGGACGACGCCCGCCGGATGCGCGGCCTTCCAGTTCATCGCCCGGCGCACGCGGGACCCGACGGAGGGGTGATCGTAGAAGAGCACCTCTTCGATCGGGCCCGGGCTGGCCGCCCGGTACTCGAT
>NZ_JBAXIM010000064.1:0-13612 GCF_037138395.1 Phenylobacterium sp. | reverse complement strand
CTCAGCTGACCCCCTCCGGCCCGCTGCGCGGTCCACCTCCCCCTGGGGGGCGGAATTGCGGCGCGGCCATAACCGACGCGGATAGGGCTCTTGCCAATTGACCAATATCGGACAGCGCTCGGCGGGCGCAGGGTGCAGGCTGGTTTTGCAACCACAACAGGACATCCGATGGCTCTCCTCCGAAACCTGATACTGGCGGCTGCGGTCGCCAGCGCGGCGGCCCCCCTGGCCGCCCAGGCGGCTACGCCCGCGAAACCGGCCAAGGCCGCAGCGGCTCCCGCACCGGCTGCAGCACCGGCGCTGGATCCCGACGCCGCCGCAGCCCTCGACCGCATGGGCGCCTACCTGCGCACCCTGAAGAATTTCGACATCCATGTCGAAAGCAGCATCGACAGCATCCTGAACAACGGCCAGCGCATCCAGCTGGACCGGATGGTCGACTACGCCGTCCAGATGCCGAACCGCCTCACGGCCCGGCTCGAGGGCCCGCAGGGCGTGGTCAACGCCACCTACGACGGTGCCGCCTTCACGGTGGCCGGCCAGGATGGCTACTACGCCCAGGCGCCCCTGACCGGCTCGATCGGCAACCTGCTGAGCAAGGCCTACACCGCCTACGGCATCGACTTCCCCCTGCAGGACCTGTTCCGCTGGGGCGACGCCTCTTCGGTGACGGAAAAGCCGACCGAGGGCTTCAAGGTGGGTTCGGCCAAGGTGGGCGGCGTCCTGACCGACCACTACGCCTTCCGCCAGCCGGGCGTCGACTTCCAGATCTGGATCGAGCAGGGCGACAAGCCCCTGCCCCGCAAGATGGTCATCACGTCCCTGACCGACGCGGCCCAGCCCCAGTATACGGCCCTGATCCGGTGGGACCTTTCGCCCCGCCGCACGGACGGCCAGTTCACCTTCAAGCCCGCGCCCGGCGCGAAGCAGATCCGGTTCCGCGACGAACCGGCCGCGAAGTGAGGAGACCCAACATGCGCATCCGATCCCTCCACCTGCTGGCGCCGGCCCTGGCCCTGGCGATCCTGATCCCGGCCGAAGCCCTGTCCCAGGCACGGGCGGGCGCCGCCCGCGGCGGTGCACCCGTCGCCCGGGCCGCCGTCGGCCCCGGGCCAGCTCAACGCGCCCAAGGCCCCCGGGACGTCCGGTCGTCGGCCCAGAGAAGCGTCAACCCCCAGGGTCGCGGCAATGTGAACGGCAGCAACGTCAATATCGGCAGCGGCGGCAACAATGTGGTGGTCAACAATGGCCGGCCCGCGAACCAGCGCCGCTATGGCGCCCCGCCTCCGGGTTACCGCTCCGGCGGCTACTATTACGGCGGCGGCTACTACTATGACGACGACGACAACGAGTTCCTGGAGTTCTTCGGCAAGGCCGCCGTGGTGACTGCCGGAGCCGCCATCGTCGGCTCCATCGTCACCGACAAGCCCACCGAGAGCAACGGCAGCGACTGCCAGGAGCAGATGTCGGGTGGACAGGTCTACCTGTACTGCAACGGCAAGTACTACCAGCCGGTCCAGACCGGCGGCGGTACCGGCTATCAGGTGGTCAACCCCCCGCCGAAGTAGGCGGGACGCGCCGGGCGAAGGTTGGGCGCAAACGACTGGCTGCGGGCCGGGAGGCGGAGCATAGTTCCGTCGCCCGGTCCGACCCGGCCGAACTGGAGACGCCCCATGACGACCCTCGCCGATCTCTGCGACGCCTACGAGGACGTGATCGAGGTCTGCCACGTCACCTTCCGCGACTTTGGCGGACGTGTGGCCTTTTCCGGCCCGATCCGCACCGTCCGCTGCTTCGAGGACAACGCCCTCGTCAAACAGGCCCTGTCCGAGCCCGGCGAGGGCGCGGTGCTGGTGGTGGACGGCGGCGGCTCCCTGCGCCGGTCCCTTTTGGGCGACAACCTGGCCGCCGACGCCGTGAAGAACGGCTGGTCCGGGGTGGTGGTGTTCGGCGCCGTGCGCGACACCGCAGAGCTGGCCGATATGGACCTCGGCATCAAGGCCCTGGGCACCTGCCCCATGCGCACGCTTAAGCGCGGCGAGGGCCTGCGCGACGCCCCCGTCGCCTTCGGCGGCGTGGTCTTCGTGCCCGGCGACATCCTCCATGCCGACCCCGACGGCCTGGCCGTGCTGCCGGTGGACGAGGAAGAGGCCTAGACCCCGCCCTTCGCGCGCGCAGGCTTGCCTCCGCCCGGCGCCGTCGCTAGTTTCCGCGCCTCGCACTCACTGGTGCCTTTTCAGGTGCCATTCCTCGTCGGAGAGGTGGCTGAGTGGTCGAAAGCACCGCACTCGAAATGCGGCGTACCTTTACCGGTACCGTGGGTTCGAATCCCACCCTCTCCGCCATCGCCCCTAGCCACAAATCTCTCTGTGGGCCGGGCGGTGCCAGAAAATCCCGTTGTATTACAGGGTTTCTCCGGACTGGCTCCGGACTGCACTTCCGGGGAAACGGGCGGATTTCTCTCTGATGGAGCTGATACTCTCCAGACCTCCGCACCGTGGCGATTTGGTGCGGCTCTGAAAACATCAGTTATTTCAGTAGGATTCTAAGTCGTCAGGCCGGCGGGTTTGCCAACGCGACGCCATCCGAGACAAACCCAGAACGAACCATAGGCACCTTTCAGTGGGGCTGTTTACGAGCGGTTCTCTCGAAAGGTCCGCTATGGGGCGCGACTGCAACGGGGAGAATCGACCCTTTGCGGACCTTGAAAGCGAAGCGGGGTAACGTCGCGTCCTGACTCTAAGCAGACATCTGGGACTTCAGCCCTAGGTCTGGCGATAGTCCGGTCTCGACATGCACGTTGCGATGAAACGAACTTCGGCCAGAGAGTATGGTAGAGGATCCGGTCAGGCGGCGCCCTTGGCGCCCATCCGCAGGCGTTCCGGCAGCAGTTCCGGATGTCGGCCGGCAAGGCGAATGAGTGATTTCCAGTAGCTAACGAGCTCCTCCGCCTCCTCGCGGTCAAATCCGATCGCGAGCTGCATCGCCAGTCCGTACATCAAGGTGTTCGACAGGGTGCGACTGAATTCTGCGGCGCGAACCTCGTCGCCGGCTTGTTCCCCGAGGTGGAGGACCCACTCCTTTACAGTGGCTTCGTTCGTCGCGAAGGACGGCCCCGTCTCGTCTCGCAGTTCCTGGTCGCTGCGCCGGGCGAGCATGATTTCAAGGACCGCCGCGAACTCCGGCTCCTTGACGACGGACCAGGTCGTATCGAAGACGCTTCCATACTTCTTCCATGGGTCGTCAATGTGATCGGCCGCGGCGCGGTAGGCCTCGATCCGCTTCCGCGCCAGCTGGTCGACAACCGCGGCCATTAACTTCGCCTTGGTGGGAAATTGATGCTGCAGAGACCCGAGGCTCACGCCGGCTGCGCTGGCGATGGCCTTTATGTTGGCCGCCGAGTAGCCCCCCTCATGCAGAAGGCGGATCGCGGCGGCGAGCACCTTGTCGCGGGTCTCAGCACTGCGATCCGCTTGCGATCGACGCTCGCGGACGGCCTTGCCTTTCCCCGCTGTCGCCCTGATGGAGCGCGTGTCTGATGTCATTGAGCGCCTCCCTATCGGTTTGGCCTATTGCGATGCTGTGACGGTCTTTGAACAGCGCATACCCTACACAGGGGCGCAACGAACAGTCCCGATGAAGCCCATTTACAAGTAATACATATTGCATGTAGCGTCTCCGACAACAGTCGTAAACGACAGCCGGAGGGGACGGAAATGCGTAGGGGAATTCTCTGTAGCGTAAGCGCGATCGCGATGTTGGCGGCGGCTCCAGCCTGGTCGCAAACGGCGCCGGCTCAGCCGTCGGCCCAGGTCGACGAACTCATTGTCACCGCCCAGAAGCGTGAGGAAAAAAGCCTCGACGTCCCGATGGCGATCACGGCGATCAGCGGTGAGACCCTTCAGGCGACCCAGTCTTTCCGCATCGAAGACTTCGCGGGAAAGATCCCGGGCCTGAACATCATCGGCGTCGGCGGGTTCGGCACCCAACTCGTGATGCGCGGCCTGACGACGGGCACCTATTCGGTCAACAGCTCAACGGCCGCCTACGTTGATGAGACGCCCTATTCGTCGAACGGAAGCACCGGGCTATCGGCCTTCATCGCGCCCAATCTCGACAGCTTCGACATGCAGCGCGTCGAAGTTCTCAAGGGGCCGCAGGGCACGCTCTACGGGGCAAACGCCCTGGGGGGGCTGATCAAATATGTCACAAACGCGCCCGATCCGACCGGGTTCGCGGCAGGCATCGACGCAACGCTGACATCGGTTGATGGCGGTGGGAGCGGCTACAACCTCCACGGCATGCTGAACCTGCCAGTGTCCAAGAATTCCGCGCTGCGACTGGTTGCCTATGACAACAACTATCCCGGGTTCATAGATGACCCCACGCGGGGCCTGTCCGAAATCAACGAAGCCTCCGTCAAAGGAGGGCGGGCGTCCTTCCTGTACGAGCCCAGCGACACATTCTCGATCCGCCTGAACGCCGCCTACCAGAAGCGCACGTGGGACGAAGCGAATGTCGTGGATGTTAATCCGGGCAGCCTGTCACTGAAGACCGGAGCGCGGACCTACACGTCACTCGTGGGCGATCCAGGTGACGTCACCAACCAGCTCTACAACATCACCGCCAACTGGGACCTGGGCTTCGCCAAACTTCTCTCGTCGACGAGCTACGTGAAGTACCAGAGCTACCTCGGCTCCGACGTGAGCCAGTCCTACGGCGCCTATCTGTCGGCCGTGGTGTTCCCCCTGTTCGGCATTCCGCCCTACGGCCTGACGATCCAGCAGAATTCCGGGATGGAAGCGACCATCCAGGAGCTGCGGCTTTCCTCGAACGGCGATGGATCGCTCCAGTGGCAGGTCGGCGGCTACTACGCCAAACAGGACGGCTACGTGAACCAGGACACGTATCTGGTGGACCTGGCCAAGAAGACCATCCTGTTCAAGTCACCCTATGCCCCTCTGGACACGGGCGGCTTCTACAACACCCAAAGCTATCGGGAGTATGCGGTCTACGCCAATCTCGACTACCAGATCGCTCCGACCTTCGATGTTTCCCTGGGCGGCCGCTACAGCGACAACAGCCAGGAATTCCACGAGAACGGCTTTGGCCTGCTCGGCGGCGGGATCGTGCTCAACCACCCCAGCTCGGAAGGCGTGTTCACCTATTCGGCGGATGCGCGCTGGCGCCCGACGCCGGATCTGATGATCTACGGACGTATCGCGACGGGCTTTGTTCCGGGCGGCGGCAACAACGTGCCGATCCTCGCTCCGTCGACCCTGCCGCGCAGCTACACCTCTTCGACCACCACCAACCTGGAAGGCGGGATAAAGGCCCGCCTCCTTGATGGCCGTATGACGTTGGAAGTGTCCGCCTTCAGTATTGCGTGGCAGGATATCCAGATCGCGGCCTCGTTCGGGGGCGTGTCGACGACGCTCAACGGCGGTGCGGCCCGTAGTTCGGGTGTCGAATGGAATATTGGCGCCACGCCTCTGGCCGGTCTGAGCCTGAATTTGAACGGGGCCTACACCGACGCCCGACTGACCGAGAATCTGCCCGCCAGCGTCAACGGCCTCGACGGCGATCGACTGCCCGGTTCCCCCCGCTGGAGCACGTCGTTCAGCGCCAACTACGAACGCCCGCTGACCAGCGCATTGAGCGGCTTTGTCGGGCTGGACTGGCGCTATGCCGGTGACCGCGAGGGTGAATTCACGGCGACGGGGCCGCGTCAGCGGATGTCCAGCTATGACATGCTGGACCTCCGTGTCGGGGTCGCCGCGGAACGGTGGAAGTTGACGGCGTTTGTGAAGAATGTCGGCGATGAACTGGCGATCAGCTCGGTCTCCAGCAGCACCCTGGCCGGCGAGTTCGGCCCGCAGATGGCCAACATCTATCAACCGCGGACCTATGGCCTGACAGTCACCGCAGACTTCTGAGCCTTTATGCGTGCGGCGCGCCAGGAACCGGTCAGGCGCGCCCGACCGCGCTTCACGCCGCCCGATCGTATCGACCCTTGAGTGGGCAGAAAGACATCGATGAGTGATCCAGCGCCCTCGTCGGGCCGGCGCCTGCCGCTTCTGACGAAAGTCTCCTACGCGATCGGCTCAATCGCCTTCGGTCTCAAGGCTGTGGCGATCGGCGTCGTCATGCTGTTCTACAATCAGGTGCTCGGACTGCCTGCGCTCTGGGTTTCCATGGCCATCGGCGCGGCCCTGATCGTCGACGCCATCGCCAGTCCGGTCATCGGCCAGGTGTCCGACATGTGGCGGTCCAGATTGGGGCGGCGACATCCGTTCATGTATGCCGCGGCCTTGCCGGCTTCGCTGGCCGTCTGGGCGTTGCTGAACCCGCCGCAGGGTTGGACCGGCACGGCGCTGGCCGCGCACATGACCAGCTGCATTGTCGCCGCCAGGGTCTCGATCGCCCTCTTCGAGATCCCTAACGCGTCGCTGCTCCCCGAGCTTGCGCCGGGCTACGACGACCGCACGGTCCTGTCCGGTTACAGGAACCTGCTCTTGATCGTGGTTCCGGTCATCATGATCGTCACGGCGCTGATCCTGTTTCTCACGCCTTTCGTCAATGACCATGGCCAGCACATGCCGGGCCAGCTCAATCCGGCGGGCTATGCCAGATACGGCCTGGCGCTGGCGATCATGATCTTCCTGTCGATCATGGTGTCATCGCTCGGAACGCATCGTGAGATCCGACATCTCAGCCAGCCCGAACGCCATCCGTCGGTGGCGGCCTTGTTTGCGACCATCGCCACAACGCTGCTCAACCGGAATTTTCTTGTGCTCACCATTTCGGGCGTCATCGCAGGCGTCGGGACTGGCCTGGTCGGTGGACTGACCGACTACTTCAACACTTTCTTCTGGGAGCTCAGCGCCCGCCAGATCTCGGCCCTCACGGGCGCGGTTGGCCTCTCGCCCTTCGCCGCCGTGGCGATCGGGCCCCTATTCGCTAAGCGCTTTGGCAAGAAGCCCGCGCTGCTTGGGACCTTCACCCTGTCGCTCATCGCGGGAATCCTGCCGGTCAGTCTGCGATTGCTGGGACTTCTCCCCCCCAACGGGAGCCCGGTCATTCTTCCGCTCCTGGTCGCCGACGCTTTCTTCGCCTGCACGCTGGTCATCGTCGGGTTGATTATCCTCACCTCGATGATGGCCGACATTGTCGAGCAGGTTCAGACCCAGACCGGGAGACGGTCAGAGGGATTGCTGTTCTCCGCCGACACCATGCTCAAGCAGATCGTCACCGGCGTCGGCGCAATGGGGACGGGCCTGATCCTCCAGTTCGTGCATTTCCCGGAGAAGGCGGTGCCGGGCCAGGTTCCACAGGAGATCCTGACGCATCTGGCGACGATCTACCTGCCGATCAACGCCTCGACGAGCCTGCTTTCGATCGCTGTGATTTCGCTCTTCTCAATCACCCGACAGGACCATGAGCGCCACCTGGCCAACATCGCCGGCCTAGCCGTCACCGAACCCGAGACTGAAAATGAGCTCCCACGTGTCTGACCCGACCACGACCTCCAGCGAGCACGGGCCCAAGCTTGGGCAGGGACGTGCGGTGACCGTGCCAGGCGCCGAGTATTTTGATTTCACCTCCCGGATCACGGGCCGGGAGCACCGGCTGTTCATCTCGGTTCCGGCCGGAGACCCTCCTCCGGAAGGGTTTCCGGCGTTCTACATCTTCGACGGCAACGGCTGCTTTGCGACCGTCGCAGAGATCATGCGGAGCCGCGCGCCCGCCGACGGTCTGCGACCAGCGGTCGTGGTGGCGATCGGCTATGCGACCGATGACCTGATGACTGCGATGGCCCTTCGAATGAAGGACCTGTCGACACCGGCGACGCCGGAATGGCTCGCGGCGTTGCCATTCGCGATCCCGGGATTGACGGCCGATTTGACCGGCGGCCTTGATGACTTCATCCGGGTGGTTGAGGAGGAGATCCGCCCTGCGATTGCGCGTCTTGCGCCGACCAACCCTTCCGATCAGACCGTTATGGGTCACTCGCTCGGAGGGCTTGCAGTCCTTCGCATACTGTTCACCCGGCCGGCCATGTTCCGCACGTTCGTGGCGTCCAGTCCGTCCATCTGGTGGTCGGATCAGGCAATCCTGGCCGGCGAACAGGCGTTCCGGGAAAAGGTCGAAGCTGGGGAGGTGTCTCCAAGACTTCTCATCGACGTCGGCGGCCGCGAGCAGACACCCGACTCCGGCGCACTGCGCCATTTCAAGACTATGGCGGAAGCTCAGGCCTCGGCGGACTTCTGCGGCATGGTCGAAAACGCGCGGGCGCTGGGGCAGCGGCTGGGATCCTTAAAGAGCGGCCACGGATATGTCGCCGAGACCGTCGTCTTCACGGATGAGGGGCATGTCTCGGTGCTTCCGGCCGCTATCAGTCGCGGTCTGCAGTTTGCCCTGGGCGTCGACGTCGCATCCGGGCCGACGGACGCCCGATGACCCTTGCCGAGTCTCAGCAACCCGGTCTGGCCTCGGCGGCTTCCGCCGGCGGCGGATACAATGTCGCGGACAGCTTTTCGGTCGATTATGGCCAAGGCAGAACGCGGTTCCAGACCTTCGCGCGGGAGTGCGGCGGGCTGCTCGAAGCGATTGAACACCCTGAGCCGGGGCCGGACGGCGCAAGGCTGTACTGCGATACCGCCTGGTTTGGCCCCCGCAGCGCCGAACGGGTGCTGGTTCTGATCTCGGGCACCCACGGAGTCGAAGGATTCTGTGGCTCCGGCGCCCAGGTCGATCTCCTGCGGCGGCGACAGCCGGCCCGGTTGCCGGACGGCGTCGCCGTTCTCATGATCCACGCCATCAATCCCTACGGCTTTGCCTGGCTCAGCAGGGTCACTCACGAGAACGTCGATCTCAACCGCAACTGGGTCGATTTCGCTGGGCCGCTGCCTGTCAACGCCGGCTACGACGAATTAAGCGCCAGCATCTGTCCTGACACCTGGTCTGACGGGACGCGCGCCGAACTGGACGCCGCCATGAAGCGGCTGGCCGGTCGGGTGGGCGCATCGGAGATGGAGCTGTCGCTGACCCGCGGCCAATATGATCACCCCAGGGGCATCTACTACGGCGGGACGGCGCCGACCTGGTCGCGCAAGGCGCAGACGGAGATCTTCAGCACCTATCTGCGCCAGGCTGGTCGGATCGCCATCATCGACTACCACACAGGGCTTGGCCCGAGGGGCTTTGCCGAGCAGATCGTCACCCAACCGCGGGATGCCGCCGCCTTTTCGAGGGCGCGGTCCTGGTACGGCGCGGCGGTCACATCGACCTGTGACGGCAGCGCCGCCTCCGTGCCGATCGAGGGAGACGGCCTCAGCGCCGCAGCGGCCCTTCTTCCCCATGCCCAGGTGACCGCCATGGCGCTGGAGGTCGGAACGCTCAGGAGCGACCAGGTGCTGCAGGCCGTGATCGCCGACAACTGGCTCCGCGCCCGGGGCGATGTCGGATCCCCCCTTGGGCGGTTGATCAAGGCCCAGATCCGCGCGGCGTTTTACTGTGATCATGATGACTGGAAGGGCATGGTCGTGGGTCAGTCCATGCTCGCCTGCCGTCAGGCCATCGCAGGGCTCCTACAGGTCTGACTGGGCCGCCGTAGCCAGCGCCCCATGATGTCCGAGAAGGCCGGGCTACAAGAGCCATAGTGCCCACCAATGGACGAACTGGACGAGGCCTCCGCGCGTCTTGGTAATGTCCGCTTCTGGCCATAGCGGCCGTCGTTCACGTGCGAGCCAACGTCCGCTTCCCACCCTTCTCTGACGTTGGGAGAGTCCGCTTGCGGGCGTTCATCTGGCGCCAAGTGCCAGATCTATCCAGTAGCGGCCGAGCGGCGGGCCGCTCGCCTCGCGCTAACTTCAGCTAACCCAACCATACAAGACGCGTCCGACCGCCATGAGCCGCCTCCGCTTCTCTAGGGCGTCACCACGCCGGTAGGCCTGCTCGGCGGCGTCGCCGATACTGTGGGCGAGGGCGGCCTCCGCGACTTCGCGGGGGTGGCCTATTTGCCGCCAGGGGGCAGGGGCCGCGCATACGATGCGAAGGCGCTGCTGCTGGCGGTAAGGCTGCCCATAGTGTTGGATATGTTGGTGGGCATAAATCCAGAATTGATTTTATACGCGAAAAAGCAACAATCTTTAGCGGAGCACCCTCTCCGCCCCCCCCTCCGCCACAAATCTCCCTGAGCCCGTGATGAGGCCGCCGGGGACAACCCGGAACGGTCCGCAGGGGAGCCTCCAGCCACCTGTGGGATGCATTCAGACGCTTGAGTCCGGCAGTCTGCTGACTGCCCTATCGGTCTAAGGTCCGCTTCCAGGCCTGGGCCCAAACGGGGAGAAAGACCCCTGGCGGACTTGCCTGGGAGCCCGTCCGGGGGTCTGGCCCTGGGGCTTAGCGGCCAGCGCGGGCTGCAGGTTCAATTGCAGTGGGGCCTCACGCGCGTTTCGACGGAATGCGGGCCCGTTCTCGTTTTCTCTGTATCGAACAGGATTGGATCGGATGCGCACCCTGCCGCAAGACGCGAACCGCCTGAACGCGGCCATCGCCCTGACCCGTTTCGGGATGGGAGCGCGGCCGGGAGAGATAGACCGCGTCGCCGCCAATCCCCGCGAATGGCTGGAGGCCCAGGTGCGAGTTTCTGGCGCTGCGGTGCCAAGGGGCGAGTTTCCGTCGTCCACCGACCAGGTGCAGGCCCTCCTTGCCTATCGCCAGGACGTCCCGGATCGCCCCACGAGCCGACGGGAAGCCGGGGCCGGCCCGGAGGCCGCGATGAAAAATTCCGCGGCGGTGGGAGGCAACCGCCCGACAGACCCCGCCGGTCAAGCCGCCTTCGATGCGCGCCGGGAAAGTCGCCAGGCCTTGACCCGTGTCGCCGCCGAAGCCTTCCTGGCGCGGGCTCAGCTGGCCACCACGACGCCCGACGGGTTCGCCGAGCGCTGGGCCCTGTTCTGGGCGAACCACTTCACGGCATCGGCGACCAAGTTCCAGTCGGCGATCTTCGTGGACGCCTACGAACGCGAGGCGATCCGGCCTCATGTTTTCGGCCGGTTCGAGACCCTGGCGCTGGCCGCCGAACAGCATCCGGCCATGCTGCTCTATCTTGATCAGGCTCAGTCGGTGGGACCCAACAGCATTGCGGGCAAGCGACGAAACGTCGGTCTGAACGAGAACCTGGCCCGGGAGATCCTGGAACTGCACACCGTCGGCTCAGATGCTGGCTACAGCCAGGCCGACGTCACTGAGTTCGCGCGCGCCCTGACCGGCTGGTCAATCCCGGCCGAAAGGGACGGCGGCGGCGGCGGAGGGGGTCGCGGCGGCGGTCGCAGGGGCCGGGCCATGGCCCAGGCGCTCGCGGGCGAAACGGGCCAGAACGGCTTCGTCTATCGCCCTGTGGTGCATGAGCCCGGCGAGCGAAGGGTCCTGGGCCGTCGCTATGCCGACAGCGGGCGGCAACAGGGCGAGTCCGTCCTGAAGGACCTCGCCAATCGGCCCGAGACCGCTCGGAGACTGGCCCGGAAGATCGCCGCGCATTTCGTGGCGGACGTGCCGCCTGCGGCGCTTGTCGCTGCGCTTGAGAGAGCCTGGACGACGTCGGGTGGCGACCTGTCCGTCGTGGCGCGCGCCCTGATCGCCGCGCCCCAGGCCTGGGAGCCCGCCCCCGCCAAGTTCAAGACACCCTATGAGTTCATCGTCTCGGCGCATCGCGCGTTCGGCACGGAGCCCCGGCAGGTGCTGCCGCTGCGACAGGCCATGCTCGCCATGGGTCAGCCGCCACAGAGCGCCCCTTCGCCGGAAGGCTGGCCAGATACGGCCGCCGACTGGGCCGGGCCCGACGCCCTGGTCAAACGGCTGGACTGGTCGCGCACCACGGCCAGTCTGGTGCAGGCCGCCGACCCGAATGCCACCGCCGCCGCCGCCCTGGGATCCCGGCTGGGCGAGCGCACCCGCCAGGCTGTGTTGCGCGCCGAGAGCCGACCCGAGGCCTTCACCCTGTTCCTCATGTCGCCGGAGTTTCAGCGCCGATGACCCGTTCCCTCGATCTCACCCGTCGCTTCCTGCTGGGGGCCTCTGCCGCCGGCGTCAGTCTGGCCTTCGCCGGACAGACCGGAGCCCAGAGCGCCGCCGGGCCCCGGAACAAGCTGGTCGTCGTCATCGCTCGAGGGGCCATGGACGGCCTGTCCGTGATCGTGCCCCACGAGGACGCCAATTACCGCCCCCTGCGCGGCGCGCTGGCGATCGAGGACAGCCTTCCATTGTCTGACGGCTTCGGTCTGCATCCCTCCCTGGCGGGGCTACACGCCCTCCATGGACAGGGCCAGATGCGGTTCGCCGCGGCTGTCGCCATCCCTGTTCGGGTTCGTTCGCATTTCGATGCACAGGATGTCCTTGAGAACGGCGGCGAGGGTCTCAGGCAGCAGACTGACGGCTGGCTAAACCGGGCGCTGGCTGCCACCGGCGGATTGAAGGGTCTGTCGATCGGGGCGCAGACACCACTGATCCTGCGAGGGTCAACGGCCACTTCCAGTTGGGCTCCGGGCGGGAAGACAGGGTCTGAGGGCCGTATCGCGTCTCTGCTGCAGGACCTCTATGTCGAGGATCGCCTGCTGGCCGAGAACCTGGCGGCGGGCTTGCAGACGGAGGCCCAGGCCATGGCGATGGGCGGCGATGCCCGCCTGGCCCGGAACGACATCGCGGGCCTGGGTCAGGCGATCGCCCGGTTGATGGCGGGACCTGACGGGGCGGACGTGGTCGCCCTGTCGGTCGATGGCTGGGATACCCACGCACGGCAGGTCAGCCAGTTGCAGGCGCGCCTGACAGGGCTGGATCAGGTGGTTTCGGGCTTGCGCACCGGCCTCGGCGAAGACTGGAGCCGGACGGTCGTGGTCATTGCCACCGAGTTCGGCCGAACGGCGCGCGCCAATGGCACCGGCGGTACGGACCACGGCACCGGGTCAGCCATGCTGATGGCCGGTGGGGCCCTGAAGCCGGGTGGCATGATCGGCGATTGGCCCACCCTCAACGACAACCGACTGTTCGAAGCCCGCGATCTGGCACCGACAGCTGACGTGCGCTCGGTGTTTAAAGCGGTCCTGCGCGACCACCTGGGCGTCGGTCGAGCCGCCCTCGAGAACAGTGTCTTCCCTGCAAGCGCAGGCCAAGCGCCCTCGCAGGAGGGGCTATTCTGAGACCTGCAGGGCCCGATCGCGGACGTTCATCTTGCACCCTGTGTCAGGTCTATCCAGTCGCAGCCGGGTCAAGGTCGGTTCAGGTTCATTTTAGGCCGGCCGGTGGCGCTCGGGTTTAGCCCTATCCGGGTCGAGCCGTTCACTCGTGCTCGCCGTCCGGTCGGCGCCCGGCACCGTTGAACAAGGACGGCTTGACCTTCGCAGCCGTATAGGTCGCGACAGTAATGCCCGCGGCGCCGATCAACACCGAGTGGCCGATAATGTTAGCAAAAGCTGTCGTATAACTCCCAATCGCGATTGAGAAGCTTATCGCCCACATAAAGCCCAGGGCCTGAAAAATATAATGCCTGAGAGACACGTCTTTGATGTGCCGGAGTGGGCTTTTGCTGTGATCAAAGATGAAATTCCATCCG
>NZ_JBAXIM010000063.1:0-13980 GCF_037138395.1 Phenylobacterium sp. | reverse complement strand
GGGCTTCGAGGTCGCAGAGCACGAGGTCCGCCGGAGCGCCCCGGGCGAGGCGACCGGATTTCAGTCCCAGGAGGTCGGCGGGCCGGACGGTGACCGCTGCGATCAGGTCGATCAGGGGAATCCGGCCTTCATGGTGGAAGGCCAGCAGGGCCGGCAGGAGGGTCTGGAGGCCGACCGCGCCCGGTGCGGCCTCGGCATATGGCAGGCGCTTGTCCTCAGGCGGCGCGGGGGCATGGGCCGAGACCACAATGTCGATCAGCCCGGTCGCCAGGGCCTCGATCACCGCCTGGCGGTCGTCCTCGCCGCGGACAGGCGGGTCAAGTTTCAGGAAGGTGCGATAGTCGCCGATATCGATCTCGTTGAAGGTCAGGTGGTTGATCGAGGTCGAGGCGAAGACCGGCAGGCCGCGTCGCTTGCCGCGGTCCAGGGACTCCAGGGCGCAGGCGGTGGTGACCTGGTCGGCAAGCAGGCGCGCGCCGGTCAGCTCGACGAGCGCCAGGTCGCGCTCGAGCATGATCTTCTCGGCCTCGGGTGGGGCGCTGGGCAGGCCCATCCGGCCGGCGAACTCCCCCGACGTCGCAGCAGCCCCTTCGCTCAGCCAGGGATCAGCGGGCCGGTGGGCGACCAGCATGCCGAAGCTCCGGGCGTAGTCCAGGACCCGGCGCATGACCTTGGAATTCAGGATCGGCCGGTCAGCGTCGGTGATGTAGACGCAGCCAGCCTCGGCCATGAGGCCGATCTCGGCCATCCGCTCGCCCAGGCAGCCCTGGGTCGCCGCCCCGGCAGGCAGGACGTTGACCAGGCTGGAGTCCCGGGCCCTGCGGCGGATGAAGTCGACGACCGAGGCTTCGTCGATCACGGGGTCGGTGTCGGGCTGGACGACGAAGGTGGTCACCCCGCCCGCCGCCGCAGCCTCCGCCGCAGAACGCAGGGTCTCGCGGGTCTCGAACCCGGGTTCGCCGGTCTTGACCCTGAGGTCGACGAGGCCGGGGATCAGGAGGGCCCCCCGGGCATCGAGGGTCTCGTAATCGGCGCCCACGGCACCGGGGTCTGAGCCTGTGACGATCGTCTCGATGACGCCGTCCCTGACGAAGAGGGCCCCACGGGCGTCCAGGCGCGAAGCCGGGTCGACGATCCTGGCGTTCAGGATGGCCAGGGGACGGTCGGGGGCAGGGCTCACAGCTGGAACCTCTCGAGCCACTTCTCTTCGGCGGGCGGCTGGTAGGCGGCCAGGCCAGCGATGAGCGCCTGGGGATCCTCGCCGAAGATCAGCATGTCGCGGTGCGACTCCCGCAGGAAGCCTTCGCCCACGGCGTGGTCAAGGAAGGTCCGGAGCGGGTCATAGTAGCCCTCGACATTGAGGAAGGCCGCCGGCTTGGCGTGCAGGGCCAGCTGGCCCCAGGTCCAGATCTCGAAGACCTCCTCCAGGGTGCCCGCGCCGCCGGGCAGGGCGATGAAGGCGTCCGAGAGCTCGGCCATGCGCGCCTTTCGCTGGTGCATGGTCTCGACGATTTCCAGTCGCGTCAGGCCGGTGTGTTCCAGCTCCTTGCGGGCGAGGGGACGGGGCAGGACGCCGAAGACCTCGCCCCCAGCCGCCAGGGCAGCATCGGCCGCTGCACCCATGAGGCCCACCTTGGAGCCTCCGTAGACCATGGCGAGTCCGGCCTCGGCCAGGATCCGGCCGGTACGGGCTGCAGCTTCGGCATAGACCGGCCGGTAGCCGGGGCTGGAGCCGCAGAAGATGCAGACGCTGCGCATCAGGCAGTCTCCAGCCGGGCGGCCAGCGCGGCCAGCACCGCCATTCGCGCCGCGACGCCCATCTCCACCTGATCCTGGATCAGGGAGACGGTGAGATCATCGGCGACGTCGGAGTCAATCTCGACACCTCGGTTCATGGGGCCGGGATGCATGACCTTCACATGGTCGGCGGCGGCGCCCAGCTTTTCGCGGTCCAGGCCCCAGAAGCGGAAGTATTCCCGGGGGGAGGGCGCAAAAGCGCCATCCATGCGCTCCAGCTGCAGGCGCAGCATCATCACGACGTCACAGCCGGCTATGCCCTGGCGCAGGTCGTTGAAGACCTCGACTCCCCAGCGATCGGCCTTGGCCGGAATCAGGGTGGGCGGGCCTACCAGCCGGACCTCGGCGCCCATCATCTGCAGGAGGCCGACGTTCGAGCGGGCCACCCGCGAGTGCAGGATGTCGCCACAGATCGCGACCCTGAGGCCGGCGATGTATCCAAAGGCTCGCCGCATGGACAGGGCGTCCAGGAGCGCCTGGGTCGGATGCTCGTGCTGGCCGTCGCCGGCGTTGATTACCGAACAGGACACCTTCTGAGCCAGCAGGGAGGCCGCTCCGGAGGCGCCATGCCGCACAACCAGTATGTCCGGACGCATGGCGTTCAGGGTCACCGCCGTATCGATCAGGGTCTCGCCCTTGGCGATGGAGGACGAGCGGGGGCTCATGTTGATCGTATCGGCGCCCAGGCGTTTGGCCGCCAGCTCGAAGGAGCTCTGCGTCCGGGTCGAGTTCTCGAAGAACAGGTTGATGAGGGTGCGACCCTTGAGCAGGTCGAGCTTCTTTGACGTCTGCCGGTTCAGCTCGACGAAGCCCTCGGCCAGGTCGAGCAGTCCCGCCACCTCGACGGGGTTCAGTTCCAGGACGGAAAGAAAATGCCGGCGGGGGAAGGGGAAGGTCCGACCCAGGACCTCGCTCAGACCTTGCACGGAGCCATTCATTAAAGCGCGGTCTTAGGGGGCTTTCCGGTCCAAGCCAAGGAAAAGCGCCGGGATCAGGCGCCGCGCAGCCGATCGAGGGCGGAATCCAGGATCCAGGCCGCCGCCGCGCGGTCGACGACGGCCGCGCGTTTGCCCCGGGACAGGTCGGCTTCCTGGATCATCGTGCGCTGGACGGCGGCGGTGGAGAGCCGTTCGTCCTGGAAGGCGACCAGGAGGTCTGGGCGCAGGCGCAGGAGGTTCCGCCCAAGGGCCCGGCAGGACTGGCAGCGTGGCCCCTCCGTGCCGTCCATGTTCAGGGGCAGGCCGATCACCAGGGCGGTGGAGCCGCGTTCATCCATCAGCGCAAAAAGGGCGTTCGCGTCGTCAGTGAACTTCGTCCGGCGGATCACCGAATGGGGGGTGGCCACCGTCCAGAGGGCATCGCAGAAGGCGACGCCCAGGGTCTTCTCACCCGCATCCACCCCCGTCAGGGCCCCCTTCCGGGGGAGGGCGGACGGCAGATCGTCGAGATCAAGGACAGGCATTGCGCCTCCTACGCCCAAGACTCGCCGCCTCCAAGACCTGGATCCGGGTCAGGCCTGGTGGTTTAAGACTTTCGGCCGGCTAAGACCCGGGCTGGATTTCGGATCGCGCCGGTTTCCCATGCCCATCGGAGGATGACCCGCCGCGATTGTGAGCTCGGCGTCGGCAGCCGCCGCCCTTGATTTCCACGCCGGAATCCGGCGCCTGAGGGGATGGGCAGGTCGGGCACAGTTTCCGTGATCGTGGTCGGGGCCGGGGTGTTCGGTCTGGCGACGGGGCTTGCCCTTGCCGAGGCAGGGATCAAGGTCCGGCTTGTGGCCGCGCCCCCCCCGGATCTTACCGCCTCCGGCGTGGCGGCGGGGATGCTGGCGCCGGCCTTCGAGATGGCCCTCGACCCCCCAGCGCCCGATGCCCTGGACCTGCTTCTTGCGAGCCGCGACCTTTGGCCGGACCTGGCCGGACGGCTGGGCGTTTCGCTCGACCGTACCGGCGCGGCGGCGATCGGCCCCGAGGCCTGGCTGGACGGGCTTGAGGCGCGCCTCGCCGCCCTCGGGCTTAAGGGCCGGCCCGCCGGGCGGGCGGAGATGGAGGCAATGTCGTCGGGTCTGGGGTCCCGGTTCCCCCGCGCCTTCGTCACGCCACAGGACTGGCGGATCGAACCGCGGGCCGCCCTGCAGGCGATGGCCAGGCGGCTTCAGGACCTGGGCGGGAACCTGGAGATCGGGACCTTTACCCTCCGGGACCTGGAGCATGCCGCAAGCCCCGTCGTGCTGGCCACGGGTGCAGACCGGCGACTGGAGGGCCTGGTGCCGGAACTCGCCGGCCTGTCACCGATCAAGGGTCAGATCCTTTGGCGACCGAGGGGAGTCTCGCCGCCCGTGGGCGTGATCCGTACGCCGGGGGCCTATCTCCTGGGATCGGGCGGCGGGTTGCTGGCCGGGGCGACCATGGAGGTGGGGCGATCGGACCTGGCGGCGGACCTGGAGGCCCAGGCGGAGCTGCGCGGAACCCTGTCAGATATCTTTCCTGCTCTGGCGACGGAGGGTTGGGTCACGCGGGTCGGCGTGCGGGCAGCGAGCCCGGACGGCCTGCCCCTGGCGGGCGCCGCCTCGCGCCCCGGCGTCTTCCTTGCCGTGGGGGCCCGGCGAAATGGCTGGCTACTGGCGCCTCTCGTCGCGAAGATTGTCACTGCAGCGATCACCAGCGAGGATGCCGGCCGTTGGGCCGTACGACTCGATCCCTTGCGGTTTGCGCGACACGGAAATGGGGAGAAATAACTTGAGCGGGTTCGACTTTACCGAGGCCCAGCTGGAGCTGCGCGAGGGCGTCCGGCGGCTCTGCGAGGACTTTGACGCCGACTACTGGCGCCAGGTCGACGAGACCGGCGACTTTCCCGAAGCCTTCGTGTCCGCCATGGCTTCCGGGGGCTGGCTCGGCGCGGCCATGCCCGAGGCCCTGGGTGGGGCCGGCCTGGGACTGACCGAGGCGGCCCTGGTCATGCAGGCCGTGGCAGAGTCCGGGGCGGGCTTTTCCGGCGCCAGCGCGGTGCACCTGAACATCTTCGGTCCCATGCCGATCGTGAAGTTCGGATCGGAGGCCCAGAAGGCCAGCACGATCCCGCGGCTGATCGATGGCCGCGACCGGATGTGCTTTGCCGTCACCGAGCCGGACTCCGGCCTGGATACGGCCAGCCTGACCACCCGTGCCGAACGGCGGGGGAACGGCTGGGTGATCAACGGGCGCAAGGTCTGGACGACCATGGCCCAGAGGGCGAACAAGATCCTGATCATCGCCCGGACGACACCGCGGGATGAGGTCAAGCGGCCCACCGAAGGGCTGAGCCTGTTCTATACCGACTTCGACCGCAGCCGGATCACGGCCACGGTGATCCCCAAGATGGGTCGCAAGGCCATCGAGTCCAACAGCGTCTTCATCGACAACCTCGAGGTCCCGGGCGAGGACCTGGTCGGGGAGGAGGGCAAGGGGTTCGCCTACCTCCTTTCAGGGCTAAACCCCGAACGCGTGCTGATTGGCGCGGAGGCCGTGGGCCTGGGGCGGGCCGCCCTGAAACGCGCGGCGGACTACGCCCGGGAACGTATCGTCTTTGGCCGGCCGATCGGCCAGAACCAGGGCATAGCCCATCCCCTGGCCCGGGCCTGGATGGGACTGGAGGCTGCCAGCCTGATGGCCTTCCGCGCCGCTGCCCTTTTCGATGCCGGAAAGCCCTGCGGTGCAGAGGCCAATGCGGCCAAGTATCTGGGCGGGGAGGCGGGCTTTGCCGCCTGCGAGGCGGCGGTCCTGACCCACGGGGGCATGGGCTACGCCAGGGAATACCATGTCGAGCGGTACTTCCGAGAGGCGATGATTGCCCGCATCGCCCCGGTCAGCCGGGAAATGATCTGCAACTTCATTGCTGAACAGGTGCTGGACCTACCCAAGAGCTACTGATATTAATAGAGTCTTAACTAAGGTAAACGGGCATAGTTAATCCCCCGTTTACCATACCGGGGCACCATCCGGGCATGTCGATCAGTGGAATCAGGGCCGCCGTCCAAACCATCATCCAGCGCGCCAGCGCTGCGACGGGGGTGGACTCTGGCTATTTGATGAAGACGGCCCAGCGGGAGAGTAGCTTCAATCCGACCGCCCGGGCCTCGACCTCCTCGGCCGCCGGGCTCTTCCAGTTCACCGAGCAGACCTGGCTGGCCATGGTCAAGCAGTACGGCGAACGACATGGCCTCGGAGCCTATGCTGACCAGGTACGCAAAACCCCCGAAGGCCGGTACGTCGTCGATGGCGGTGCCCGTCAGGCGGTGCTGGATCTCAGGCTTGACCCCAACGCCGCCTCGGTTATGGCGGGCGAACTGACCTCTCAGAACGGTGCCTACCTCAAGGGGCGGATCGGACGAGAGCCGAACCAAGGTGAGCTTTACATGGCTCACTTCCTGGGACCGATGGGATCGGCCCGCCTGATCGACGCCGTCGAGTCCCAGCCCATGGCGCCTGCCGTCACGCTCTTCCCGGATGCTGCGCGGGCCAATCCGACCATCTTCTACAAGGCGGGGCGTCCCGCGACCGTCCAAGAGGTCTACGCCGACCTCGCCCGGACCGGAGCCGCCACGGTCCCGCTGAAAACGCCCCAGCCCGCCGACTTCATTCAGTACGCCAACAGCCGGGGTGCCGATGTCCAGCGCGAGCAGGAAATGCTGATGACGCTCATCCTGGGTGGCGGTCGAAACTCGGACTCCGACAGCCCGGGCGTGCGCCTGGGCGGCTCCCTGTTCTCGACCGAGATGCTCAGGGTCCTGGCGGACGTCGCTGCAGACCCGAGTTCCGGCCAGAAGCGGTCCGGCGGCCCGACAGGCGGGTGAGCCTGTTGCGTCCGGAGGCTCAGGCCGCAGCACCCGCCGAATAGAGGGCCTCGATCTCTTCGCTGGTGTATCCCAGTTCCCCAAGGACTTCCCGCGTGTGTTGTCCTAAGGTGGGTGGGGCAGGGCGCAGAGTGGCATCAGCGCCTGGGAAGCGGGCCGGGGCCGCCGGTGACCGGAAGCTTCCACCCTGGCCGTCCTCGACATCGACCCAGCCGCCGGCTGCCGCGACCTGAGGGTCGGCCACCACCTCCGCTGGGGTCTGGACGGGGGCCCAGACGAGATCCTCCCCATTAAGGCGGGCTCGGATCGCTTCGAAGGGGAATACGGAAAAGGCCGCCTCAAGTTCCTGGACAAGGGCGGCGCTGTGGATGCGTCGGGAGCGGCCGTTGGCGTACCGTTCATCCTCTGCAAGTTCCGGCCGGCCGCAGGCCCGGGTCAGCGCCTTCCAGTCCGCCCCGCCGCCGCGGGGGTTGAGCACGAACCAGTGGTCGTCGGAACTGCGGTAGAAGTTCGCCAGAGGATCGAAGGGGTCCGTCCGGGGTCGGTTTGAAGCCAGGCGGCCGAAAGCCAGCTGAACTGCCATGTCGGAGGAGACCGTATAGACGCCTGTGGCCAGCAGGGAGGTCTGTACGACCCGGCCCAGGCCCGTCTGGCTGCGCTCGTAGAGGGCGGCCAGTATGGCTGAGACCGTGGCCATGGAGGTGGTGTGATCGCCCACGCCGGTGCGCAGGATGAAGGGATCCGTGCCCTTGGGGGCGTGCATCCGCGCCACGCCCGAGCGTGCCCAGAAGGCCGTGACGTCAAAGCCTGGGAGATGGGCGTCGGGCCCCTCCAGCCCATAGCCGGTGACCATGGCATAGACGAGACGGGGATTGTCCTTTCGCAGGGCGGCTTCATCCAGGCCCGCGCGCTTCAGGGCCGCCGGGCGGACATTGGTGAGGAAGACGTCCGCCGACGCCGCAAGCCGCGCCAGGGCGTCCCGTCCCTCTGGCTTCGAAATATCCAGCACGACCGCGCGCTTGCCCCGGTTGTCGACGGCAAAGGTCGGATTTCCGGCAACGACGTTCTTCGTGTCGGCGAAGACATGGCGCATGGGATCGCCCTCTGGGCGCTCGACCTTGATGACATCGGCACCCCAATCGCCCAGGATACCTGCCGCACCCGGTGCTGCGATGTAGGAAGCAAACTCGACGACTTTCAGTCCCTTGAGCAGCATTTATTCATCCTTGTCTTAGGCTATGGCGACCCGAAATTCGTGTCGAATCACAGCCGATGAAACCCGGTAAAATCTCGTTAAACTTGATGCGCTATTAATCGTGAAGTTGTGAAGTGTAGGCCTTCCGGTGCGTGTGGACAGGCCTTGATTACCCGGGAGGCGGTCATCCGCAGCATTCTGAAAGGTGCCACTCCGGAGGAGCGTGCCAAGGACGCAGAGCAGTTGTGCCTGACCATTGAACGGTCGAGCCTGACGGTCCCCGGGCGGCAGGCTGCCGAGGAGATTCTTCCCATCCTTGCCAGCGATGCGTGCGACCTCGTGCGTCGCGCGCTGTCGGTTACCCTGAAGGCGTCCCCGATCGTTCCCCGCTTCATCGCCATCAAGCTGGCGAAGGATGTGGAGAGCGTCTGCCTGCCCATCCTTTCCGCATCCCCGGTTTTCACCGAGGAAGACCTGATCGAGATCGCTCGGGTCGGCGGCGCCGCCCGACAGGTTGTGATCGCCAAGCGCAAGAAGGTCTCCATCCTCCTGGCGGACTCCATCATCGAAAATGGTGTGGAAAGGGCCATCGAGGCGGTTTGCGCCAACGACAACGCCGAAATTTCAGAGCCGTCCCTGCATCGCGTCGTTGAGCGGTTTCCCAGGTCGGAGACTGTTCTGACCGCCATCGCCTACCGCAAGTGGCTTCCCCTGTCCGTCACGGAGAAGCTGGTCAAGCTGGTCAGCGACTCCGTGCTGGACCATCTGGTCAGTCACCACGAGATTCCTCCGGATATCGCTGTTGCGATCGCAGTCGGGGCCTACGAGCGCGCGACCATCGATCTGGTCGATCAGGCTGGCCTGACCGGAGACCCCGGGAAGTTCGTCTCCCACCTCAACCGCCACCAACGGCTGACTGCATCCCTGCTGCTCCGGTCCCTGGCGAATGGCCACATAACTTTCCTCGAGTATGGGCTCGCCGAGCTGGCCCAGGCACCGCATAGGCGCGCCCGTATGATGGTGCATGACGCCGGTCCCCTGGGGCTTAGGGCCATCTATGAACGGGCCGGCTTGCCCATGCGCCTCCTTCCGGCTTTCCGGGCGGGGCTCGACGCCTGGAAGTCGCTGGAGGCGGAGGGTGGCTTTCTGGATCGCTCCCGCCTCCAGGTCCTGATGCTCGAACGGTTCCTGAGCAGTGACGCTGTCGAGTTTAACGTCCTGCAGGATGACCTTGTCTACCTTCTTGAGCGGCTGGACCCGCGACCAGATGCGACTGCCCAGAGAGCCGCTGAGCAACACCAGTCGGCCTGATGGACCCGTTTCTGAGGGGCTTGCCACCGGCCCAAGTGCGCGATCAACATACCTTCATGACAGACATCGCCCCCGACAGCGCCATCAAGCCTGCAGCCACCATCCTCCTGCTCAGGGATCAACCCGAGTTTGAGGTGCTGATGGTCAAGCGCCATCACCAGATTGACTTTGCGTCGGGCGCTCTGGTCTTCCCCGGTGGCAAGAGCCACGAGCGGGATCACGCGGCGACCTGGGACCAGTTCACCCTGGGCTTTGACGCCTTCGACGAGGTCCAGAGGCCCTTGCGGGTCGCGGCGATCCGTGAGGTCTTTGAGGAGGCTGGAATCCTCCTGGCGAGGACGCCTGACGGCGAGATGTTCCGGGGCGAGGCCGCCCCGATGGACATCCGCAAGGCCGTCGACTCAGGGGATCTGGACTTCCTGGACGTCGTGCGCGACCTGGGCGTACGCCTCGACCTGACGGCTCTCACCGTGTTCGCCCGGTGGATCACACCGCCCCTCACTCCAAAGCGGTTCGACACCTGGTTCTATGCCGTGAGGGCTCCCGAGGACCAGCTTGCCGCTTGCGATGGACGCGAGACCGTGGACGCCGAATGGATCGCGCCCCAACAAGTACTGTCCCTGGCCGACAGTGGTCAGAGGAAGGTGATTTTCCCTACCCGGATGAATGTCCAGCTGCTTGCGGAGGCTTCAAGCGCGGCGGATTGCATCGAGCGCGCCAGCCGCCGCACCCTCGTGACCGTCCTGCCCAAGATCGAGGATCGTCCTGGAGGGAGGGTCCTGACCCTCCCGCCCGAAGCCGGTTACGGAGATGTCGCCGAGCCGCTTGATAGCCTAATTTAGGCGGTATCCCGCTGGCCCGGTTCCGGGCCCTCAGCCTGCGGGGTCAAAGGTTGCGACTTTACCCTTTAGCTCAAGCACGAGGGCCTTTCCGACGGGGTCATCGTCAGTCCGTATGCCGTTCCGCGCCGCCGCCTTGATCGCTTCGACGTGCACCCCGACCAGTGAAATCGGAGCTACCATGCGTCTCTCGGCGCTGTCGATCAGCCGGCAAAGTGTTCCTGCGATCTGCGAAATGATCGGAAACCCGTAGGTCGCCCCAAGTCCCTTCAGGTCGTGAGCGCAGTGATACAGCGCTTCCATGTTTTCCTCACTCCGCCCCTGGGATTGGACGGCCGACATGGCTGCGTCCATGCGGGTGATCTCGATCCCGAGCCATTCGTCGAAGTTCACCGCCATGGCGGCAAGGGCAGCCTCGGCGCGGGCGACGGCGTTGGGGTCGATGCGGAGACGTCTTGGGCTGGCGGTCGACATGGGAGGTAACTGTACCCTCGGGCGGACAACGTCATAACCGTGACACAGTCCGGTTAACGACCGGTGGAAGGATTAGACGGAAAACTGCTCGGCAAGCACCCGCTCCTGCAGGCCTCTGCCAGCGTCGAAAAGCATGGTCATCGAGGCTGCCGTGTCCTCGGCGACACTGACTTTAACCACGTCCCGCACCTCGAAGTTGTCCGCCACTGCGCTGACAGGGCGCTTGTCGGGGTCGAGAACCTGGAAGCAGACCTGGGCCGCGTGAGGCAGCAGGGCTCCGCGCCAGCGGCGGGGCCGGAAGGCGCTGATGGGCGTCAAAGCCAGGACACGGGCCTCCAGGGGAACGATGGGGCCGTGGGCGGACAGGTTGTATGCCGTCGATCCCGCGGGTGTGGCCACAAGCGCACCATCGCAGGACAACTCCTCCAGGCGGACAGTCCCGTCGATCACGATCCGCAGCTTGGCCGTCTGCCGGGTCTGGCGAAGGAGTGAGACCTCGTTCACCGCCATGGCCGTGAAGCTTTGTCCCGAGCTGTCCACAGCGGTCATGGTGAGGGGGTGGATTTCTGCGTGTTCCGCAGCGGCGATCCTGTCCGTGAGGCCAGTCTCCGAGAAGTCATTCATGAGGAAGCCGACCGACCCCCGGTTCATACCGTAGATCGGCACCCGACGCGCCAGGGGAAGGTGCAAGACCTCGAGCATGAAGCCGTCGCCGCCAAGGGCCACAATGACCTCGGCGTCTTCCGGAGATACGCCGCCATAGCGCTTTGCGAGGCTGTTCTGGGCGGCCACCGCTTCAGGTCGGTCGCTGCTCAGGAAGGCAAGGCGCATGGGCATTCCAACGATCGCAGAGGACAGGAAGGGCATGAGCGCAGGATCGCCCGGGAAGTCAAACCTGACCGGGTCAGAGGGCGGCCACGCCCTTGCGGAAGGCCGATACCGCCACGCCCGGGCCAAGCTGGGCCAGAGTTGCGGTCGCCTTGCGCACCGCTTCGTCGTCGCCCCCGGGCCGGCCCTTGTTGATGTCCCTGAGCAAGCTAAGAATGGCCGGGAAGGCGGTCTTATCGAGGCCGATGGCAGCGCAGGCCATGGCGAGTAATTCCGGCGACCCGGACTGGATCGTCTTGCGGATATCCATGGGATCGAAACGGCCCAGCGTCGCCAGGATAGACACGAACATGGAAAGCCGCTTTTCCCTCAGGGCCTTGATGAGGTGACCCGGCCGGAGTTCGCCGGCCATGTCGAGCTTGGCGATGAGCTTCCGTTCCCGCCGCTCTTCTTCGGTCTCCCCCAAAGGAATTGTCTGCGTCTGCCCCCCTGGGATTCCGGCTCGGGCTTCGCGGACGGACTGGTTGAGGGCCCGGTCCAGGGCCTGGACGTCTAGTTTGAACTTTTCCCCGAGGGACTTCCGCAGAGTGTCGCCGACCCAGGCGTAGAGATAGCCAGCCAGTTCGTCGTTGAGGCCGACATGCCCTGCCAGGGGGGTGCGCAGGGATTCCACCTTTTCGGCTTTCTGGATAAGTTCATAGAGGTGATCAAGGGTCACGTCAGCGGACGGATTGTTGACCAGTGCGGTCATCACCTCTGCAACAGAGCCCTTGACGATCGCATCGACGATGAGCGCGCTGATATCTGGCCGCCGCGCCACCTCGACCTGGTGCTCAAGGGTGGCCTCGACGAGGATGCGGATGAGGTCCGGATCCTGGAGGATAGGGCTCTTCGCGATGATCGGGCGCGCGATCTCGATATCGTCGAAGGACAGGATGTTGATCATGGCGGCCGGTGCCCAGTCCGACATACAGATCTTGTCGGCAAGCCGCAGCCGGATGTCATGCTCCGCCTGGAATACGAGATCGAAGAAGACCTGGGAAAGAAGGGCCTGGATCCTGGGATTGTCTAGGTCTTCTCTATTGTCATTGCAGAGATCGACGAGTTCCAGGAGTAGGCGCTCACGATCTCCCTTATCACGGCTCTTCGCGAGCCGCATGACGTCGTCCAACCTGCCGCGCAACAGCAATTTGCCCCGCAAGACCTACACCCCGAGTCAGAGCCTGCTAAACGGTTTGGCTCGCGAGTCACTCCAGAACGCACGCACCGATGAACCCGCTTAACCGTCCTGAGTAACACGCACGAAAAGCTAAACCAAAAGTTGAGGCCTGTCATGAGCGCACCGGTAATTCTTTCCCTTGATCAGGGAACCACTTCGACCCGAGCCATCCTCTTTGACACAGCGGGTACCGAAATCGCCTCGGCTTCACAAAGCCTTGAGCAGCACTATCCGGGCGACGGGTGCGTCGAGCATGACGCCAGGGAGATTATCACGGCGTCGAAGGCCGTCCTGCGCGAGGCTTTAGAACGCGCAGGCTGCAAGGCCGGCGATGTCGCGGCCATCGGGGTCACCAATCAGCGGGAAACCGTCGTGGTCTGGGACCGCCGCACCGGAGAGCCCGTCAGCCGGGCCCTTGTCTGGCAGGACCGTCGCACGGTACCCGCCTGCGATGCGCTCCGGCAACGGGGGGTTGAACCGAGGGTGACGGCCCTGACCGGGCTTTTGCTCGACCCCTATTTCTCGGGCACCAAGCTCGCCTGGATCCTCGACAGCCAACCCGGCCTTCGGGCGCGTGCGGAGGCCGGTGATCTGCTCGCGGGCACCATGGATTGCTGGGTGATCTGGAACCTGACCGGCGGCGCAGTCCATGCGACCGACGCCACGAACGCCTCCCGCACCCTGCTCTTCGACATCCATGCCCAGGACTGGTCGGATGAACTCCTTGACCTGTTCCGCGTACCCCGGCCCCTGTTGCCAAGGGTCCTGGACTGCGCAGCCGACTACGGGTCGACCCTGCCGGAAATCCTGGGGGCACCGGTCGCGATCCGCGGCGTCGCGGGGGACCAGCAGGCGGCGCTCATGGGTCAGGGCTGTATCCACCCCGGGGAGATGAAGGCGACCTTCGGCACGGGCTGCTTCCTGCTGCTGAACACCGGAGAGACGGCACCCGTGTCCTCGACGCGTCTCCTGACCACGGTGGCGGCCCGATTGGGGGGGAGGGCGACCTATGCGCTGGAGGGCTCTATCTTTGTGGCCGGTGCCGCCTTGCAGTGGATCAACGAGGGGCTCGCGGTTCCTGGCGGCGGGGCCGAGGTCGAGGCCCTGGCCCGCCAGGCCCGTCCGGGTCACGGCGTGACCCTGGTTCCAGCCTTCACGGGCCTGGGCGCTCCATGGTGGGATCCTGACGCCCGGGGCGCCCTGTTGGGCATGACCCGGGATACAGGACTTGCCGAGATCGCCGATGCGGCCTTCGAGGCCGCGGCCTTCCAGACCCGGGATCTCATCGAGGCCATGCGCCTCGATGCCGCCTCGGCCTTCGGTCCGGAAGCCGAGCTCAGGGTCGATGGCGGCATGTCGCGGTCGGCCTGGTTCTGCCAGAAGCTTGCCGACCTGACCCGCGTGCCTGTGGGCCGCGCCGCTTACGAGGAGACCACGGCCCTTGGCGCCGCCCTCTTTGCAGGCATTGGATGTGGGCTCTACCCCG
>NZ_JBAXIM010000062.1:0-14026 GCF_037138395.1 Phenylobacterium sp. | reverse complement strand
GCCCCTGTTCCGAGCCCGGCGGGGCGGGCCCCTTTCCCCCCGGCATGTCCAGGCGACGGTGCAGGGGATGCGGGGACGGCTGGGCCTGCCCGACAGCGCCACGCCCCACGCCCTGCGACACGCCTTCGCCACCCATCTGCTGGGGGCCGGCGCTGACCTCAGGTCGATCCAGGAACTGCTGGGCCACGCCTCCCTGTCCACCACCCAGCGCTACACCCAGGTGGATTCCGCCGCCCTGCTCCGGGCTTATGCGAGCGCCCACCCAAGAGCCTGAATTCTGATAATGTGACGGGGCGAACGCCCTAGAATTGCAGACTTCCGCCCAGTTCAGGAGAACTGAAGATGAAACCCATTATCCTGGCCGCCACCTCGGCCTTCCTCCTCGCCGCCGCTTCAGGCGCCCATGGGGAGGAGGCCGCCAACAACGGCACGAACCCGACCAAGCTCACCACCGTGGCAGAGGTGTACTGGGAGCGCCTGGACCTGACAGGCGGCTTCCGGAGCGATACCCTGAAGCTGAACTACACGGTTCCGCTAGGAGAAAGGCGGGACTGGAGCCTCCGCTACCGCGTCCCCATTGCCTCCGTCGACGTCCTCGGGGACGACAGCTACGGCCTGGGCGACGCCTCCGTGCGGGTGACCCATGTCTTTGGCCTGAGCCGCCAGGGCGGCTGGGTCGCCCAGGGGGAAATGATCTTCGACACCGCCTCCCGGGACGAGCTCGGTACGGGCAAGAACGTCCTCAAGGGGACGCTCATCAAGGCCTGGTTCCTCAAGGACGGCGCGATCTTCGCCCCGGCCCTTGTCCATTCGGAGTCGCTCTGGGGCGACGACCGCAGGCGGGATGTCCGGACCACCACCATGGACTTCTACTACGTGCCCAAGCTGAAGGATTCGCGGAACCTCATCACGGTAGACCCCTCGATCAACCAGGACTGGGAGAACGACAGGACCTTCCTGGGCCTGGCGGTGACCTACGGCCGGGTGGTCGGTCCCGCCTTTGGCGGCACGGGCATCGTGACGATCAAGCCCCAGGTTTTTGCCGGCGACGGCCGCCCCGGGGATTGGGGCCTGGAGGTTGGCTACAAGGTGCTCGGCTTCTAGGCCTGCATGGTCCAGCCCTCGACGCCCATGGCGGCCTGCCGGCCGGCCTCGGAGCGCGTCGGGTGCGGATGGCAGACGCGGGCGATGTCCTCGCTGGCGGCCCGGAAGGCCATGGCCACACAGTACTCGCCAATCATCTCGCCCGCCTGGGGGCCCAGGATGTGCACGCCCAGGATCTCATCCGTGGCGGCGTCGGCCAGGACCTTCACGAGGCCGTCGGTCTCGTGGTTGATCTTGGCCCGGCTGTTGGCGGCAAAGGGGAACTTGCCGGCCTTGTAGGCGCGGCCCTCGGCCTTGAGCTGCTCTTCGCTGCGGCCGACCCAGGCGACTTCGGGGGTGGTGTAGACCACGCTGGGCACCAGGTTGTAGTCCACGTGACCGGCCTTGCCGGCGATCAGCTCGATGCAGGCGACGGCGTCCTCCTCGGCCTTGTGGGCCAGCATGGGGCCGTGGATCACGTCGCCGATGGCCCAGACGCCCGCCGCCGCCGTGCGGAAGTGTTCGGTCTCCAGGAAGCCCCGGGCGTCGGGGACCAGGCCCACAGTCTCCAGCCCAAGGCCCGACGTATAGGGACGTCGGCCGACGGCCAGGAGGACCCGGTCAGCGGTCAGGGTCTCGGCGGTGCCGCCCGCAGCGGGCTCGACCGTGAGGTCCACCCGGGACTTGCCGGCCTTGGCACCGGTCACCTTGGAACCGAGACGGAAGTTGATGCCCTGCTTGGCCAGGATCCTCTGGAAGGCCTTGGCAACCTCGGCGTCCATGCCCGGGCAGATGCGATCCAGGTACTCGACCACCGTCACCTCGGCGCCCAGCCGGCGCCAGACCGAGCCCAGCTCGAGGCCGATGATGCCGGCTCCAATGACCACCAGGGTCTTGGGAACCTCCGAAAGGGCCAGGGCGCCTGTGGAGTCGACGATGCGGTCACCGTCGACCTTGAGGCCCGGAAGGCCAGAGGGCTCGGAACCGGTGGCGATGACGATGTTCCGGGCCTCGAGGGTCAGGGTCTTGCCATCCGCCCCGTCCACATCGACCCGGCCGGGGCCAGCGATCCGTCCCCTGCCGAGCAGGCGCTCGACCTTGTTCTTCTTCATGAGGAAGTCGACGCCCTTGGTGAGGGCGGTCACCGACTCGTCCTTCTGGGCCATCATCTTCGACAGGTTCAGGCGGGGAGTGACCTCGATCCCCAGGTGCTCGAACTCCCGGTTGGCGGCCTCATAGAGTTCGGAGGCGTGCAGGAGGGCCTTGGAGGGCATGCAGCCAACGTTGAGGCAGGTGCCACCAAGGGTATCGCGCATCTCGACGATGGCGGCCTTCAGGCCAAGCTGGCCGGCGCGGATGGCGGCGTTGTAGCCCCCGGGGCCACCCCCGATGATGACGACGTCGTACTGGGACATGGGATTTCCTCGCCCGCCTGGGGCCTGAACCGGATTAGATGTCGAGCAGCAGCCGCTGCGGATCCTCGATGGCTTCCTTGACGCGGACCAGGAAGGTCACGGCGCCCTGGCCATCGACGACCCGGTGATCATAGGACAGGGCCAGGTACATCATCGGCCGGATGACCACCTGGCCGTTCACGGCCACTGGGCGCTCCTGGATCTTGTGCATGCCCAGAATGCCCGACTGGGGCGCATTCAGGATCGGCGTCGACATGAGCGAGCCATAGACCCCGCCGTTCGAGATGGTGAAGGTGCCGCCCTGCAGGTCATCCAGGGCCAGGGCGCCGTCCCGGGCCTTCTTGCCAAGGGCGCCAATGGCCTTCTCGACCCCCGCCAGGGACAGGACGTCGGCGTCCCGGACCACGGGCACCACCAGGCCACGGTCGGTGCCGACGGCCACGCCGATGTCGTAGTGGTTCTTGTAGATCAGGTCCTGGCCGTCGATCTCGGCATTGACCTCGGGCACGGCCTTGAGGGCGTGGATACAGGCCCGGACGAAGAAGCCCATAAAGCCCATCTTGACGCCGTGGGTCTTCTCGAAGGCGTCCTTGTAGGTGTTACGCAGGGCCATGATGGCGCTCATGTCGACCTCGTTAAAGGTCGTGAGCATGGCGGCCGTCTGCTGGGCCTCCTTGAGGCGACGGGCGATGGTCTGCCGCAGCCGGGTCATGCGCACGCGCTCTTCACGGGCATGGGCTTCGCGCGGGGCGGCGGGGACGGGTGCCGGCGGCGGGGCGGCAGCCCGGGCTTCCAGGGCGGCCAGGGCGTCGGCCTTGGTCACGCGGCCGTCCTTGCCCGTGCCGGGGATGGCGGCGGGATCAAGCCCGCCCTCCGTAGCGATGCGCTGTGCCGAAGGAGCCAGGACCGGGGCGGCGGGCGCCGGCTGGGCCGCCTTGGGGGCTGCGGGCGCGACAGCCGGAGCGGGCGCAGCGGCGGGCGCGGCGGCGGCGGCAGACGCCCCCACCTTCAGGTGTCCAAGGACCGCGCCCGGCTCGACCGTGGCGCCTTCCTCGGCGGAGATGGACTCCAGGACGCCATCGGCGGGCGCGGCCACCTCTAGGCTGACCTTGTCGGTCTCAAGCTCGACGAGGATCTCGTCCTTGCGGACCGCCTCCCCGGGCTTCTTGGCCCAGCGCGCAACAGTGGCCTCGGAGACGGACTCTCCGAGGGCGGGGGTCATGATGTCAGCCATGGTCGTGTCCTCTGGTTCAGGCGAGGGCTTCGGCCAGGAAGGCCTGGAGTTCGCGGTTGTGCCGGCTCATCTGGCCGGCGGCGGTGGAGGCGGTAGCTGGGCGGCCCACATAGCGGGCGCGCCTGGCCTTTACCTTGAGGCGTTCGAGCGTCAGCTCCAGCCAGGGATCGACGAAGGTCCAGCCGCCCATGTTCTTGGGCTCTTCCTGGCACCAGACGAGCTCGGCGTTGGGAAACCGGGACAGCTCGGTGGACAGGGACTTCATGGGCCAGGGATAGAACTGTTCGAGCCGCATCAGGTAGATGTCAGTCAGGCCGCGCGCCTCCCGGGCCTCCAGGAGGTCATAATAGACCTTGCCCGAGCAGAGGACGACCCGGCGGATCTTCTCCGGCGGGTCGAGGGTGAGGGCCGTGTGACGTCCACGCTCGGCGTCATCGTGCAGCACCCTGTGGAAGGACGAGCCCTCGCCCATCTCCGGCAGCAGGGACACCGCCTTCTTGTGCCGCAGGAGCGACTTGGGGGTCATGACCACCAGCGGCTTGCGGAACTCGCGCTTCATCTGCCGCCGCAGGGCATGGAAGTAGTTGGCCGGGGTCGAGCAGTTGACGACCTGGAGGTTGTCCTCCGCGCAGAGCTGGAGAAAGCGCTCGAGCCGGGCGGAGGAGTGCTCAGGACCCTGGCCTTCGTAGCCATGGGGCAGGAGAAGGACGAGGCCGCTCATCCGAAGCCACTTGCGCTCGCCGGAGGAGATGAACTGGTCGATCACCACCTGGGCACCGTTGGCGAAGTCGCCGAACTGGCCTTCCCAGAGTACCAGGGTCTTGGGGTCGGCGAGGGAGAATCCGTACTCAAAGCCGAGGACCGCCTCTTCCGACAGGGGGGAGTCGATGACCTCGAAATGCGCCTGGCCAGGGCCGAGGTTATTGAGGGGGATGTAATGCGCCTCGGTGGTCTGGTCGACGATGTCGCAGTGCCGCTGGGTGAAGGTGCCCCTCACGCTGTCCTGGCCCGCCAGTCGGACGGGGAACCCATCCTGCAGAAGGCTGCCGAAGGCGAGATGCTCGGCGGTGGCCCAGTCTATGCCGTCGCCGGACTCGATGGCCGACCTTCGGCCCTCGATCACCCGTCGGACGTTCTTGTGGACGTCGATGTCCTCCGGGAGGGCGGTGATAAGGTCACCGAGCCCCCGCAGCCGGGCGAGAGGCACGGAGGTGTCGCCCCGGCGATCCTCACCTTCGGGCAGGGCCAGCCCCGCCCACTTGCCGTCCAGCCAGTCCGCCTTGTCGGCCTCGTAGGTCTTGGCCGCATCCAACTCCACGTCGAGCAGGGCCTCGAACTCCGTCACCCACTGGGTGACATCATCCCCGGTGACCACGCCCTCACCGATCAGCTGGCGGGCGTAGATCTCCCGCGTGCTCGGGTGATCCTTGATCCGGGCGTACATCAGCGGCGAGGTCATGGTCGGGTCATCGCCCTCGTTGTGACCGAACCGCCGGTAGCAGAACATGTCGATGACAACATCCCGGCCGAACTTCTGGCGGAACTCCGTGGCCACCTTGACGGCATAGACCGTCGCCTCGGGATCGTCGCCGTTGACGTGGAAGATCGGCGCCTCGACCATCAGCGCCACATCCGAGGGATAGGGCGAGGACCGGCTGTACTTGGGTGCCGTGGTGAAGCCGATCTGGTTATTGACGATGAAGTGGATGCAGCCGCCGGTCCTGTAACCCCGGGTGCCGGAGATGGCGAAGCACTCGGCCACCACGCCCTGTCCCGCGAAGGCGGCGTCGCCGTGCATCAGAAGGGGCAGGACGTGGCCGCGGCCGGCGTCGGAGGTCTCGCGCAGCACATAGGCCTGCTTGGCGCGGGCCTTCCCGAGGACGACGGGATTCACGATCTCCAGGTGCGACGGGTTGGCCGTCAGGGACAGGTGGACGTTGTTACCGTCGAAGGCGCGGTCGGAGGAAGCACCCATGTGGTACTTCACGTCTCCGGACCCCTGCACGTCCGAAGGCAGGGTCGAGCCGCCCTGGAACTCGTGGAAGATGACCCGGTAGGGCTTGCCCATCACGGCGGCCAGGACATTCAGCCGGCCCCGGTGGGGCATGCCGATGACGATGTCGCGGACGCCCAGGGCGCCGCCGCGCTTGATGATCTGCTCGAGGGCCGGGACCATGGCCTCGCCGCCGTCCAGGCCGAAGCGCTTGGTGCCGGGGAAGCGCTTGTGCAGGAAGCGCTCGAAGCCCTCGGCCTCGATCAGCTTCTTGAGGATGGCGATCTTGCCCTCGCGGGTGAAGACGATCTCCTTGTCCCGCCCCTCGATCCGCTCCTGGAGCCAGGCCTTTTGCGTCGGGTCGGAGATGTGCATGTACTGCACGCCGATGTCGGAGCAGTAGGTGCGCTTGAGGATGGCGAGGATCTCGCGGAGCGTACCGGTCTCCAGGCCCAGGACGTAGTCCAGGAAGATGGGACGGTCGTAGTCCGCCTCGGAGAAGCCGTAGGAGGCGGGATCGAGCTCGGTGGCGTCGCCCTCGGGAACGGCGATGCCAAGAGGGTCCAGGTTGGCCCGCAGATGCCCCCGCACCCGGTAGGCCCGGATCATCATGATGGCGCGCAGGGAATCGAGGGTGGCCGCACGGACGTCCTGCGACGCCACGGCGGGGGTCCGCTCGGAGATCGTCGAGGTCAGCTTGGCTTCGACGGCAGGCCAGAGTCCGTCGATGGCGGAAAGCCAGTCCGGACGGGCGGCCGGCGCCGTGCGGGCAGTCCAGGCCGGGGGGGAAAGGGGTTGACCCGCTCCGGCACGGTCATGAACCGAGGCGAAGAAGCTGCGCCAGGATGCCTCGACCGAGTCGGGCACCTTCAGCCAACGCGCGTAGAGGTCCTCGATGAAGGCGGCGTTGCCGCCATAGAGGAAGGAAGTCTCCGCCAGGAGCTCGTTGATCCGTCCAGCGTCATCCGCCATGTCGCCCGCCTGTCGCCGGCGGCCCGCGACGCCTTCTGGAGGAGAGACGAGCTGGACCGCTCAAGGTTGAATTGTGGCTCCCTCAGGTACCCTTCAGCACCTCGAGCAGGGTTTCTCCCAGCTTCGCCGGAGACGGTGCCACGCGGATGCCCGCCGACTCCATCGCCAAAATCTTGTCCTCCGCGCCGCCCTTGCCGCCCGAGATGATGGCACCGGCATGGCCCATCCTTCGTCCGGGCGGGGCCGTGCGGCCCGCAATGAACCCGACCATAGGCTTCCGAATCGCTGAATTCTTTATGAATTCCGCAGCATCTTCTTCGGCCGAACCGCCGATTTCGCCGATCATGATGATCGACTCGGTCTCGGGGTCCTTCAGGAACAAGTCGAGCATGTCGATAAACTCCGTGCCCTTCACGGGGTCGCCGCCAATACCCACAGCTGTGGTCTGTCCCAGGCCCACCTGGGTGGTCTGGAAGACCGCCTCATAGGTAAGGGTACCCGAGCGCGAAACCACCCCGACCGAGCCTTTTCTGAAGATATTTCCGGGCATGATCCCGATCTTGCAGGCTTCCGGCGTCAGGACGCCCGGGCAGTTGGGGCCGATCAGCCGGGACTTCGAGCCCGACAGGGCGCGCTTGACCTTGATCATGTCGGCGACAGGAATGCCTTCAGTGATGCAGATGATCAGCGGAATTCCGGCGTCGATCGCTTCGAGGATCGAATCCGCGGCGAAGGGCGGCGGCACATAGATCACGCTGGCGTCTGCGCCCGTTTGCCGCACGGCTTCATCCACCGTATTGAACACGGGCAGACCCACATGGGTGGTCCCGCCCTTGCCGGGGGTCACGCCGCCGACCATTTTGGTCCCGTAGGCGATGGCCTGCTCGGAGTGGAAGGTGCCCTGGGCACCGGTAATGCCCTGGCAGATGACCCGGGTTTCCTTGCCGATCAGAATGGACATTAGGCGAGCCCCCGCACGGCTTTCACAATCTTCTCGGCGCCATCGCTGAGGTCGTTGGCCGCAATGACGTTAAGGCCGCTCTCATTGATGATCTTCTTGCCCAGCTCGGCGTTGGTGCCTTCCAGGCGGACCACCAGGGGCACAGTCAGTCCAACCTGCTTGACGGCGTTGACCACGCCGTTGGCCAGGATATCGCACCGGGCGATCCCGCCGAAGATGTTGACCAGAATGCCCTTCACATTGGGATCCGCCATGATGATCTTGAAGGCGGCCGTCACCTTGGCTTCGTCCGCGCCGCCGCCGACGTCCAGGAAATTGGCGGGCTCGGCACCGTAAAGCTTAATGATGTCCATGGTTGCCATGGCCAGGCCGGCGCCGTTGACCATGCAGCCGATTTCACCCTCGAGGGCGATGTAGGAGAGGTCAAACTTGGAAGCTTCGATCTCCTTGGGGTCTTCTTCGCTCTCGTCGCGCAGAACCACCACTTCCGGATGCCGGTAGAGGGCGTTGGAGTCGAAGGACACCTTGGCGTCCAGGACCCGCAACTGGTCATCGGCGGTCACGATCAGCGGGTTGATCTCGAGCATCGCCATGTCCTTGGCGACGAAGGCCGTGTAGAGCTGACCCAGAAGCTTGGTCGCCTGCTTGGCGAGGTCGCCGCTGAGGCCCAGGGCCTTGGACAGGGTGCGCCCGTGGAACGGCCAGACGCCGGTCGCCGGGTCGATCCCGAAGGTTATGATCTTTTCCGGTGTGTCGTGGGCGACAGTTTCAATGTCCATGCCGCCCTCCGTCGAGGCGACCACCGAGACCCAGCTGGTTTCGCGGTCGACCAGGAGGGAGACGTAGAATTCCTTGGCGATGGCCGCGCCTTCTTCGATGTAGAGACGGTTGACCTGCTTGCCCTTGGGCCCGGTCTGGTGCGTCACCAGGACCCGGCCGAGCATTTCCTGGGCGTTGGTCCGCACCTCGTCAACGCTCTTGACCACCCGGACGCCGCCCTTGGCGTCGGCCCCAAGGCCCTCGAAGCGGCCCTTGCCGCGCCCGCCGGCGTGGATCTGGGACTTCACCACGAAGACCGGGCCGCCCAGCTGTTCGGCGGCCTTTACGGCCTCTTCGACGGAAAAGGCGGGAAACCCGCGCGGGACCGCCACGCCGAACTCGGACAGGACGGTCTTGGCTTGATGTTCGTGGATGTTCATGGGGCCCAGAGATGCTGTTCTGCGGGCTCGCCCGATTGGCGAGTGGCCGGTTTATAGGCACCCCCCGGAGATCAGGCAACCGCCCTCAGGCGCTGCGCGCCCGGACAGATCCCCGCCGCTCCAGGCGGCCCCAGGCTACCCGGGCACCTCGGATGGCCGACGAGAGCGACCTGAGAACGCCGGCGTACATAAGCTGACGGTAGCCGAAGCGCTGGAGTGGGAGAAGCGGCAGGTCCCGCCAGGGCGCTTCGTCCTCCAGCGCCATGGCGAGGACGCCGGCGGACAGATCGAGCAGGACAAACGCCGTCCAGTAGAAGATCGGTCGCAGAATATCGTCTGGAGACCATTCGGCGGGATGCGAGACCCGGCCGTAGGCAGCTGCAACCAGGCTCCAGATAAGTGCGAGGTCGACCAGGGGCGCGATCACGGTTAGCAGAATTTGGAATACCCAGATCTGTGGGAGGGCGACGAAACCGAGGACTGGGCGGCGGACATCGAACAGGCCAGCCCGGTGCTTCCACAGGCACTGGAGGGTGCCAAAGGACCACCGGTACCTCTGCCGCATGAGACCCTGCACTGTATCGGGAGCCTCGGTATAAGCCCGCGCGTCAGGATCAAACGCCACCTTCCAGCCTGCCCGCTGGACGGCGAGGGTCAGGTCCTGGTCCTCAGCCAGGGTGTCGGCGGGGTATCCGCCGAGCGCTTCCAGGGCCTGTCTGCGCCAGGCACCCACGGCCCCGGGGACCACTGTGACGGCGCCAAGGGCGGCAAGGGCGCGGCGCTCGAGGTTTTGCGCCGTCACGTATTCGAGGGCCTGCCACCGCGTGACGAGGTTCACCCGATTACCCACAATCGCGTTACCCGCGACAGCTCCGACCTTAGGGTCCGCGAACCACCGGACCAGCTTGGAGACGGCATCCGGTGCAAACTGGGTGTCGGCGTCCAGGGCGACGACGATCTCCCCCGATGCGAGCACCAGCCCGCGGTTGAGCGCTCGCGCCTTTCCCCCATTGGCGAAGGTCAGGAGCCGCACGCGGGGATGGTCGGGGAAGGCCTCGACGATCCGGGCGACGGTGCCGTCCGTCGAACCGTCATCAAGGACGAGCACCTCCAGGTTGACCCAGTCGGACTTGAGAATCCGCTCCACGGAAGCGACGACGACCCGCTCCTCGTTGTAGCAGGGAATCAGGACGGTGACTCGGGGGCCCGCCTCGGGGCTTACCGGTGGCGGCGCGCGAGGAACGTCGCGGAGCCTGTGGACCAGGGCAAGTCCGCCGAGGAAGGCCAGCCGGGCAACGCCAAGCACGATGGCGGTCAGGAAGAGTGTCTCCAGTACGACCTCGGCCCCATGGACGAAACCGAACCCCAGCCGGTCCAGCCACAGGTCCAGGGATCCACGGCTGGCAGCGGGCATGGCCTGGTCGCGGGTCATGTCCGCCAGGTGGTCCAGGCTAACAAGGGTGTAACCCTGAGCCCTCAGGGCGTCGATCAGGCGGGGCAGGGCCATCACGGTCCGGCTGCGGTCGCCGCCCGAGTCGTGCAGCAGGACGACCTGCCCCGCCCTTGGACCAGACTGGGAGAGGCGGTTGAGGGTCTCGGATACGATGTGGTCAGGGTCCGGCTTCTTCCAGTCATCCGGGTCGATCCGGAGGCCCGCCGTGAGGTAACCCTGGCTTTGAGCCAGCAGGAGCGGAGCGACTTCCCGCGCCGTAGAGGGCTCGGCATCCCCGAAGTAGGGCGGACGGAAGAGGCGCATGGATCGGGTCGTCAGCGTCTCGAAGAGCCTCTGGGTGGCGCTGAGTTCAATCTCGGTCTGCGCCTGCGGTGTCTCACCAACATTGGGGTGGGTCCAGGTGTGGTTTCCGACGGTATGGCCTTCACGTACCTCGCGTTGGACGAGGTCCGGGTAGCGCTCCATGTTCTCGCCGATGACAAAGAAGGTGGCGGGTGCCTTCTTCGCCTTCAGGATGTCCAGGATCTTGGGAGTCCATCTGCGGTCGGGACCGTCATCAAAGGTCAGCGCCACACGCCCCGGATGGAATCCGTAGCGCTGGATCACGTAGGAGGTCGGCATGCGGACATAGGTCTCGCCGGCAACGAGGCCCGATGCAGGGTCGATGGCCAGGGTGCGCTCGCCGGCAGTCGGGGTAGCGGTCACCTTGAGGACTTCCCCACGCCCATCGAAGTCGACGTCCTGCCCTGGAGGAATGGTTTCGAGTCCTGCCGGGGTCGCCTTGTCCCAACCGTGATTGAGCAGGCCCCAGATGTCCGGATCCTCGGATCCCATGCGCCAAAGGCCATAGCCAAGGGGGCGGAAGGGATCCGCCACGCGGATTTCGTTGAATAGGGTCGGGGCGTCGAGGAACCAGACCTGATGCCTGCGGCCGGTTTCGTCCTCATATCCGAAGGTGGGATTGAGGGTGGCGGAATCCATCGTCGCCTGGGCTCCGGAGTCATAGGCGGCCTGGGTGGCTTCGGCGAAGGTCACGGCCCCGGCTTCAGGGGTCTTCTGCCCGCGAGAGGGCAGGGCCCAGTCGTAGCCGTAGGCACCGAGGGCCAGGACGGTTCGGGAAGCCGACAGCCGGGACATTGCTGAGGCAAGCTGCTGCTGGAACCAGGCTTGTCCCGCAGGCGGGCCCGGGTCTCCGGTGACGTAATGCTGGTCATAGAGCATGAGGACCAGGACCCCCGCGGCGTCCTGTAGCCTGCGGAGTGGCCAGGCAGGGTCATCCGCCGGGGCGGTGACCCAGACTTCGCAACCCTGGGCGGAGAGGGTCTGCTTCGCTTCCGCCAGCAGCAGAGGGTAGGTCTCCGCCGCGCGCGGAGACAGGTTCTCGAGGTCGAAGACAAAGCCGGCGTACCCGCGGGCGCGCGCCAGAGCGGCAAGCCCATCGACCAGACGCCGACGCGCTGCCGGACTTTCGATGAGCCGTCCCGCCCGGGTGCCGTCCCATTTGCCGTCCTCGGCGTTGAAGACGACAGGCATGACCGCGGGTCGCCGCGCGGCGGCCGTGATAATCGCGTCCGCCTGGGGGTCCGCCGTAACCGACACCTCGCCGAGGTCCCCCTTCAGGGCAATCCACTGCGGCGCGATCACGTCGAGGTCCTGGACATGGCGAGCGAGCGACTCGCGCGCCGTAGGGTCCCAGGACACGTAGAAGCCGACCCGCAGTGGTCTGGGCTCCTGGCTCCCGGGAACCGCAGTTTGGGCACGGGGAATGCGCGTCCAAGCCGGCGGCAGGCGGCTGACGCGGGTGGAGGTCTCCTGATGAAGGGAGGTCAGCGCCCGGGGATCGCGCAGGTCAAGGCGGGGAAGCTTGGGGGCGATGGCGAGGGTCGCGAAGAAGCCCGCTCCGAGCAGGATCAGGAGAGCGCCGAGCCCCCCCGCGACCCTGCCCGCCCGGCGAGCCCGGCGACCGGACGGATCGTGAAACACATAGTCCGCCATGTCGCCGCACCGCCAGATATCAGAGACCTCCGGCGCTAGGCCCCAAAGATGGCGAACAGACGGCGGGGATCAGCCGAGGAACAGGTTCCAAACCAGACGCCCCGGCAGCAGTACGAAAAAGAGGTTCACGGCGAAGCCGCCCAGATACATGCCAGTCATGTATCTGCGGTGCCGCTGGACGTCATGGCGACGGGCCGAGGCGACCGCGAGGGGAAGGGCGATGATCACGTAGCCGCTGAGGAGGTGGATCATCGAGAAGTGCCCCGGGTTCAGCGTCTTGATGAACAGGGAGGTGAGGGCGACGGTCCCGACCGCCAGGACCCAGGCCCAGCCCAGGACCCGGTGCATCCAGGCCCCCTTGCGGCCCGCCAGGAGAATGGCACCCACGGCCAGGGCCAGCACCCCGAAGGCGAGATGGACAAGGATGACCGGGGAGGTCCGGCCGAGGAGCTCAAGGTCGGGGCCGTGCAGGCGGACGGCAAATAGGGCCCGGACGCCTTCGGGATCGGCGAGGTAGGCGGGCAGAAGGGTACTGGCCAGGACCAGGGGGCCAGCAAGGAAGGCCAGGCCGAGCACCCGCTTGCGGGACGGGCGGGGAAGCTGCGAAAAGAAGGTCATGTGGGAATCTCCATCAGGCGGAAACCGGGCGGCCCAGGTCGGCGCCCTGTCTTCGATCCGGGTCTTCGGGAGCGGCGGACCTGTCGGCAATCGGGGATACGCCAGATGACGTCGCCGGTTCGCAGATGGCTGCCCGACGCCGTTCGCGAAGCGTGGATGGCGGCGGACCTGCGGCGGACGGTCATCGTGACGGCTGGCGTCGCCGCCGCCGTCGGCGCCTTCCTCGCCTTCGTGGGCGCCTTCGGCCTGACGGCCTATCCCCTGGTCCTGCGGATCGCCTACATGGTCCCGGTGTCGATCCTGACCGGCATGATCGGCCTGGGAGGATACCTTCTGGCCGGCCGGCTTGCGCCCCGGTTGAATCCCTGGCTCCGCGCTGTCCTTGGCGGCCTCCTGATCTTTGCTCCGATCGGCGTGATCGTCTGGCTCACCGCGAGCCTGATCCCGGGTGCGCACATCGGCCCCTCGGCCCTGCCCGCCTTCATCGGTACGTCCCTGGTGGTGTCCGTGGCCATGTCGCTGCTCTCGGTCACGGTGAACCTGGCCCGCCAGGACAGGACCCTGCCCGACCTGGACGCCGGCCCTGCCCGCTTCCTGGAGCGGCTACCCGTGCGGATGCGCAGTGCCGAGATCTGGGCCGTGGAGGCCGAGGACCATTACCTGCGCGTGCACACCAGCGCGGGACAGGACCTGATCCTGCTGCGCATGGCCGACGCCATCGCCGAACTGGAGGGCCAGGAAGGCATGCAGGTACACCGGTCCTGGTGGGTCGCCCGGGCGGCCATCGTCGACGCCCGCCGGGGCGACGGGCGCGCCACCCTGACCCTGATGGACGGCGCCGAGGCGCCGGTCAGCCGCACCTACGCCGCCGAACTGCGGCGGCGCGGGTGGATCTGAGGATCAGGCCAGGAGGTCCTTGATGGTCTCGCGCTCACCGACCAGCTCATCGTTGGTCAGGGCGATCTTCGACTTGGCGAAGTCGTCCATAGCGAAGGTGTCAATGACCTCGTAACCGGTCGCCGTGGTGCGCACCGGCATGCCAGCCCAGATGCCGGGGGCGAAGCCGTAGCGGCCCTCGCTGCTGACCGCCACGGAGTGGACCT
>NZ_JBAXIM010000061.1:0-14197 GCF_037138395.1 Phenylobacterium sp. | reverse complement strand
TGGGAGGCTGAAGTGTCTAAGTTTCGCCTGAAGTGGCTATCTCTGGGGGTAAGCGTCGCTTTCCTGCCTGCGCTTGCGCATGCATCCACGCAAAACCTGCAGCCAAATGACTATGTCGGCATATCATTCTGGCTGATCTCTATGGCGCTTGTCGCGTCCACCGCATTCTTCTTCCTGGAGAGCCAGGGGGTTTCCAGGAAGTGGAGAACCTCGCTTACCGTGTCGGGTCTCGTGACCCTGGTGGCTGCGGTTCACTACTTCTACATGCGGGACATCTGGGTTTCGACCGGCTCGACGCCAACCGTCTATCGCTATATCGACTGGTTGATCACCGTTCCGCTGCTCATGATCGAGTTCTACCTGATCCTGGCCGCGATCACGAAGGTCCCCGGTGGCGTTTTCTGGCGCCTGCTGGTCGGTACCTTTGTCATGCTCGTTGGCGGCTACGTCGGTGAAGCCGGTTATGCCCACGTGTGGCCCGCCTTTATCGTGGGCATGCTCGGATGGGCCTACATCCTCTATGAAGTGTTCATGGGGCAGGCCAGTAAGATCAGTGCAAATGAAGCGCCGGAGTCGGTTCAATCCGCCTTCAAGCTGATGCGACTGATCGTGACTTTCGGGTGGGCGATCTATCCGATCGGCTACTTTGTGGGCTATCTGATGGGTCAAGACCCGTCCAACAGCTCCGCAGCGCTCAACCTGATCTACAACCTCGCTGACGTCGTGAACAAGATCGCCTTCGGTCTGATCATCTGGACGGTTGCGACCTCCGAAACAGACCGCGCTTCTGCGAAGTAGGTCTCCTCGGGCAAGGCGTTTGAAGGCGCGGTTCGAAAGCGCCGTCCCTCAAAACCCGCCCGATCAAAAGTTTGGGTCCCGCCTTCGTGGCGGGACCCAGATATTGACTTAAGGTTGGGCGTCGCAGGACGCTTGTCGGCAAAAGAATTCCACGCCAGCCTTCTTGCCAGCCCCCGGTTGGGTCACTGGCCCGAAATCGAGCGGCGTGAGAGCTTAAGGATGGCCGTCCAAGGCCCCTGACCAGTCCCGACAAAACACTCCGCTACCCCCGGCGCAACACACCCACTCGCCGCCCGGGCAGCTCCCGAACTGCAGGACTCCCGGGACCGTGCGGACCCGTCTCTTGAATGAGGACTACCCATGTTGCTTCAGCCCGTTCGTGCAAACCGGAAATCCAGCCCCATCGCCCTGAAGGCGGTGGTCATGGCCAGTGTTTCCGTCGTGACTTTGATGGGCGCAGCAGCCCAGGCCCAGGAGCGCGCACCAGATACGGCTTTTCTGGTCCCCGAGATCATTGTCACCGCCCAAAAGCGGGAAGAAAACGCCAACACCGTGCCCATGTCGATCACGGCGGTGACCGGCGAACAGCTTGTGCGCAGCGGAGTCAAAGAGGTTCGCGACCTGACCAAGATCGCGCCGGGCTTCAGCTATACCGACTCCTATGTGGGCTCGCCGATCTATACCCTTCGCGGCATCGGCTTCAGCGACATCAGCCTTGGCGGCCGATCCACCGTCAGCCTCTATCTCGATCAGGCCCCCATCCCTTTCGCGATTGAGGGCCGTGGGGTCATCCTCGACCTCGAGCGCGTCGAAGTCCTGAAGGGGCCCCAAGGCACACTCTTCGGTCAGAACGCCACGGGCGGCGCGATCAACTTCATTGCGGCAAAGCCAACCCCGGGCTTCGCGGCCGGCATTGATGCCAGCTACGGCACCTTCAATGCGTTGGACCTGACAGGTTTCATCAGCGGCCCGCTATCCGAGACGGTAGGCGTGCGCCTGGCCGTCCAGGCCATCCGGTCGGATCCTTGGCAGAGGAGCTACACCAAGACCGCGGAAAACGGGGCCGACGATGTTCAAAGCGCCCGCCTGACGGTGGCCTGGGAGCCCACGGCCCAGTTGAAGGTTCAGGTGAGCCTCAACGGTGCAATCGACAAGTCCGAGGGTCAAGCCGGCCAACTGATCGGCATAAGCCCAGCCCTGCCGGGCGCGGCGCCCTTTGTTCCGGGGCTCCTGACCTATCCACTGGCTCCGGCCACAGCCCGGGCGGCAGATTTCAATCCCGGCTTGGACTACGGCAAAAACAACCGCTTTCGTCAGATATCGGCGCGTGCGGATTATCAGTTCGCAAACGGAATTGTCCTGACCTCGATCACCAGCGGTAGTCGCTTTGATCAGGACCAGTTGTTGGATATCGACGGGACGACGCTGTCCAACTTCAGTCGGGACACAAAAGGTAAAATTGAGTCCTTCTCTGAAGAACTGCGGATCGCCGGGGATCTGAACGGGAATTTGAAATACACGCTGGGAGCAAATTACTCGACTGATGACGTCAAGGAATTCAGTCTGAATGATTTTTCTCAAAGCAGCCAGGCGCTTCTGTTTACGGGTTTTGGGTTCCCCGCCCTGAAGGGATTTGGGGATTCCAATAGTCAGAAGACGGACACGCAGGCGATATTCGCCAGCGTCGATTACGCGGTAAACGAAGACGTCAAGCTAACCGGCGGACTGCGCTACACACGGTCGAACAATGATTTTGAGGGGTGCACGTCGGATCCGGGAGATGGCAGCAGTTCGGCGGTCTTCGGTCCCTTCTGGAACTCGTTCCGGGCCCAGATGGGAAAGCCCCCAAACCCGCCGATCGCGAAGGGAGGGTGCATAACGGCCAATGCTGAGATCGTCCCCGGACTGGTGGTGGACAGTCTGAATGAGACCAATGTCGCCTGGCGGGTCGGTACGGAATGGACGCCGCGCGAGCGGACCCTGCTCTATGCCAATGTCAGCAAGGGCTATAAGGCCGGTGGCTTCCCGTCGCTGGGGGGGACGTCGGCAAGCCAGTATCTGCCGGCAACCCAGGAGTCCGTGCTGGCCTATGAGGCGGGCTTCAAGACCACCACCACCAACCGCAGGCTGCACGTCGACGGTGCCCTTTTCTATTATGACTATCAGGACAAGCAGATCCTGGGGCGCGTGCTGGACCCCCTGTTTGGTCCCCTCTTGCAGATGATCAATGTGCCGAAGTCCCGGGTCACCGGCGCTGAGCTGCAGGCCAGCTGGTTGCCCCTCGACGGACTGAGCCTCACTACGGGCCTTTCCTATGTCGACTCCGAGGTGCTGGATGACTTCGTGAACTACAATCCGAATGGGGTCCTGACCAATCTGGGGGGGGAAGCGTTTCCTAACACGCCAAAATGGCACATGGTTGCCGATGCCAACTATGTCTGGCCGGTCGGAGAAGGCCTCAATGGCTTTGTCGGGGGCGGGGTGAACTACCAGGGCGAGACCAATAGCCAGTTGGGCGAACTGCCGTCACTCAATGTGAAGGCCTATACACTTATTGATCTACGTGCCGGCGTCGAAAGCCAGACCGGTAACTGGCGCCTGTGGGCCTGGGGCCGCAATGTCGGGGATGCGTATTATTGGACCGCCGCCAACCGCAACCTCGATACCACTGTGCGGTTCACCGGCCGCCCGGCGACCTACGGAGTGTCAGTCGGCTACCGGTTCCAATAGGGGATCGCCTCCAGGGAATGGGCCTCGCGCGTCCTGGTCCGACAGCCACTGCTTGGCGTCGGCGATGAAGGTGCCACAGGCACCCTGTCGCCGCAGCGCCGGCTCCACCGAGATGTGGCCCAGCCCGAACCACTCCGCCTCTCCACTTCCGCCAGTAACCGGGAGGGTCGGTGCCGCCTAGGGGACTCGGACCCCTGGCCTACCCAGTCCACTGAGGCGTTCACAGCTACATGACACGGGAAGTTGCCAGTTGTTGATACGTGGCCGCACTCTGAGCAACGCCACTGTCAACCATCGGAGTCCTACCAGCGGACTTGTCCAAACAGGCCCACTTCGTCGTATGTGCCGTCAATCGATCCACCGATAGTGCCATTGCTGGTCGAGAGCGTGCCGCCGTCAACCTTTTCATGTTTGTAGACCAGGGCGAGATCGACAATCTGTGTCGGGCTGAATTGCACGCCAAAATTACCGTAATCACCCGTCTGGGATGGCAGGCCTTCCCGGCTCGGCCTCATATGATCATACCGCGCAAAAACGCTCCACTTCGGTGCCGGGCGAACCGAACCGAAGAGCGAATAGCCGCTGGCCTTGTCGGGGCTGGGGACAGTGACTTGCTTAAAGTTCCTGGCCTGAAAATATTCGCCGCCGACCGTAAACATGGGGTTTTGATAGGCAGCGAGAGCCGATACCCGGTTGGCGGTGTGATAGGTCTCGCTCCCATACGTGTCCTTGGCGAGATTTCCTGAATAGCCGCCCAACCCTAGGGTGAAACCCTTGTACTGGGCTGAGACCCGCCCCTCGTAATCGACAGATTGAGAGAACTTGGGTTGGCGGTAGCCACCGCCGTTGATGACCGATGCCTGATAACTGACGATGCCGCCAGCAAGGGTGCCCAACATATGCAGGCCCCAGTCAGACGATGTCGCGAAGGAGGTGCGATCGGCGATCGTGTTTTCGATATGCCGATAGCCGTAGATGTTTTCGACGAAGGGCACCCAGGGCGTATCGGCCGCGCCAAGGCGGACGATAAAGGCAGGATCCAGCTTGGCTTCGAGATAAGCCTTTTTGATGTAGAGGCCATTACCAACGATATTGCCGTCGTTTGGTCCGATTACAGGCGCCACGTCCGTTGTAATATTCGCCGAGTATACATCGTTGAATTTATGGTCGATGCCGATGTAGACGCGTTTTATAGCAAAACCAGTGCCTTCTTCGGTTCTTAAGCCATTAACCTCGCGCCTAATTTCGCTCATATTATAGTAAATTCGGCCAGTTACTTTCGTTTCATCATACCATTTGGCGGGGGCTTTCGGCGCATTCGCTGCAGCGACTTCGATCTTTTCTGGCGATGGGACGCCCGGCGCAACGACCGCAGCTGGGGCCACCGCGAGGACAGCCGGCGCCTTTGCCGTTGCAGCGTCGGGCGCGGTCGCAGCACGCGAAGCCGCTTCCTGGGAGTCGAGACGCGCCGTAAGGGCCTTGACCTGTTCCTTGAGCAGCCGAATTTCTTCGGCCTGCTGAGCGGCGGCGTCTTTCGGAGCCGCGGTGGCCGAGGCAGGCACCATAGCCAGGCCCAGTGTGAGGGCTGCGCTGGCCAACAGCCAAGTCTCGAGCCTCATGCTGGAGCCTGCTGTCCGGCTTCGGGCCACCGGGCCATGCCGCACCGAGGCGTTGCGGCCAGCACCAAGCACCAGGGTGGTGATGGGAGGATGAGTCATGAAACCGTACTCCAGGTTTTCAGTAGCGTTGCGGAACATAAAGATCGGGGGGCACAGGATGGCGGACATAGCCTTCGTGGCGTTCGCGCTCCGGCAAGATAATCTCGGGCTGTTCGATATCCTCGTAGGGGATCTGTTCAAGCAGATGCGAGATGCAGTTCAACCGCGCGCGCTTCTTGTCATCACCATCCACCACCCACCAGCGGGCTTCGGGGATGTGTGTGCGCTGGAACATCTCCTCCTTGGCGGCGGTATAGTCTTCCCAGCGGCGGCGGGACTCCAGATCCATCGGCGACAGCTTCCACTGCTTGAGCGGATCGTGGATGCGCATGTTGAATCGGAATTCCTGCTCTTCGTCACTGATGGAAAACCAGTACTTGATCAGCACAATCCCCGATCGGACCAGCATCCTTTCGAATTCAGTCACATCGTTGAAAAAGTCTTCAACCTGGGCCGGCGATGCAAAGCCCATGACCCGCTCCACACCGGCACGGTTGTACCAACTGCGGTCGAACAGCACGATTTCACCCGCTGAAGGCAGGTGCGCGACGTAGCGCTGGAAGTACCATTGGGTTCGCTCGCGTTCACTGGGTGCCGGGAGGGCGACGACCCGCGCCACGCGCGGGTTGAGGCGTTGGGTGATACGCTTGATCGACCCACCCTTACCTGCCGAATCCCGACCTTCGAACAGGACCAGGACCTTCAGTCCTTTGGACTGTACCCAGCTCTGCAAGCGTACCAGTTCGTGTTGTAGCCGAAACAGTTCCTTGAAATAGCCCTGCCGAGCTTTCGCCTGGGCCTCGGGGTCGGCTGCCATGTCATCAAGCAACCCCGACATGCGTTCGTCGTCGAACTCAAGCTCAAGTTCCTCGTCGAAACTATCGGCAACCTCGGCTTTTACGCGTGCCAGCATAGCTGCGTGTTCGGCATCATCCTCGGTCATGGCATCCTCACAAGTTTAAGAAATTCGGGGCAGATTGGGGCTCAACGTCCCAAGATTGGCGCTCAACGACCGTTGCGAAAATAGCCACGTCGAAAAAGCCAAGCGACGGCGGCAACGGTCGCCAGGATCATCACGCCAGTGACCCAAATGGTACCAACGTTGTCGTCAACCCATGCCAATCCACCTGTATTCATTCCAAAGAAGCTGGTAACGAGCGTAGGTGGCAGCAATACGACATTCATGATCGACAGAACGTACAAGTTCTGGTCAGTACGGCGTGCGGTCTGCATATCGATTTCTTCGCGTACCTGCTGTAGATTTTGGTGAACTTCTGCTGCGTCGCCATCAAGAGCGGCAATTTTTTGAGCTGTTTTATTCACGACTGGCCGAATGGCTTCGGGCAAGTGGTCATCAAGCTCGAGCCTGAGCAAGATGGATCGCAGGCCAAGGAGTTGGCGGTGCAGCGTGGCCGCGCGTCGCCGATCGTCTGCAACGACGCGGGGGTCGGGCATGGTTCCAAAATCGATCAAGGCGTCTTCGGCCACCCGGACAATAGTCGCCAGATCACGCGCAACGGTTTTTGAAACCTCGATTAGCGCGCTGAACATGAGGTCCAGAGCCGCAGGCGCGCCAGCAGGCACGGCGCCAGCCTGGATGCGGCGCAGGATCACGTCGGGGCAAAGAAGCGAATTTCGCCCCGCGGTGACCATCAACTGAGGGGCGAGGAGAAAAATCAAAATGCCCGTTCGCGTCGTCCGACCTTCACCGATCTCGCGCTCGAAATCATGAACGGCGAATGCCAGGGTCTCGCCGACCCGCCGCACATGTTGATGTCCGTCGCCATCAAGGAGCATGTCGGCTATCTCGCCGTCGACGGCCGGCAGGTCGTCGATCCAACGCCGCGCTGATGGATCCAAAAGGTCCAGATGAACCCAGCGGAAAGCGCCGGGTTCGGCTGGGCAATCAAGGTCGGCGAGGGTTACCGGAGCGGACTTCCCATCACAGAAATCAAATGCCCAGACCATTCCCGTCATTGGTCCCGGAGAGCCACGATCGATTACCGTTGTGTCGGCACCGAGCATTTCACTGTCTTGCCTTGTAGTGGCGCGATCGTCCGGGCCTTGGGCCCGGGTTAGATCCTGCACACCGAGTGGCCTCCGGGACACGACGTTTTGCCTCAAGAGATGAGCGAGAACAGCCAGTAGAGCGTTCCTGACAGCAGCATCGCCGCCGGCAGCGTCAGGACCCACGCCAAAGCCAGGTTGCGAAGTGTTGCCATTTGTAGCCCCGACCCGTTGGCCGCCATGGTACCGGCGATACCTGATGAGAGGACGTGGGTGGTCGAAACTGGCAGCCCCAAGCCATCGGCGACGCCAATCATGCCGGCAGCGACAATTTCCGCCGAGGCACCCTGCGCATATGTCAGGTGGGTCTTACCGATCTTCTCGCCGACGGTGACAACGATCCGCTTCCAGCCGACCATCGTGCCAAGCCCAAGCGCGATGGCGATGGCAATTTTCACCCAGGTGGGGATGAAGCGGGTTGCTCCATCGATACCGGATTTGAAAGTCTTCACAGCCGTTTCGCCATCGGCGTCGAGTTTGAGGTTGCCAGATTTCTTCAGCACTCGCAGCGCCTCAGAGGTGAGGTACATCGTGCCACGCAGGTCTTTGATCTTATCGTCCGGAATGGCTTCAACGGTGCCGAAGTGGGACGCTTCTTGTCCGATCGTATCCATCAGCGTCGCCAACGCAGGGAGGGTTTGCGGGGTGAGCTTGCGGGTTTGCAAGTATGTTTTCACGGTTTCCAGCGCCGGGTCCACCAGGACAACGCCCTTGCCCTGGGCTCGGACTGCCGTCGATGCCTTGGTCGCAGTCGCTTCGAAACTGGCCATCGCCGCGGGTGTGATATTCCGGTTGATGGCATAGGCCGCGGGGGCCACACCGATCAGGATCAGCATAATCAGCCCCATACCCTTCTGGCCATCGTTGGAGCCGTGAAAGAAGGACACCAGCGTGCAGGTGACGATCAGCAGGGCGCGGATCCACAGCGGCGGCGGCGCCTTACCAACCGGGGCCTGGTATAGGGACGGCGCTTTGACGACCGCCTTCAAGATCAGCAGCAAGACAGCGGCGAGAACGAACCCCATGATGGGCGAAATGAGCAGGGACATGCCGATTTCCTTAGCCTTTCCCCAATCGACGCCCGACGTACCCTGTCCATAGTTCATCAGCTGGTTGGCGACGCCCACCCCGATGATCGAGCCGATCAGGGTATGGGACGACGAGGCGGGCAGGCCGAGCCACCAGGTGCCGACATTCCAGATCACCGCGGCAATCAGGAGGGCAAAGACCATGGCAAAACCCGCACCCGAGTCGGCCTGAAGGATGAGTTCGACCGGCAATAGCGAAATGATGCCGAACGCGACCGCGCCCGATGCAAACAACACCCCAAGAAAATTCCAGACCCCCGCGTAGACCACGGCAACCGTCGGTGGCAGGGCATGGGTATAAATCACCGTCGCAACAGCGTTGGCGGTATCGTGAAAGCCATTGACGAATTCAAAGCCGAGCGCGACCAGCAGGGCGACGCCCAGGAGCAGTACCGCGCCCGATGCAAGCCCGCTGACGCCAGCGCCAGCGAGGTCTTGCGAGACACTCCAGGCGACGAAACCAAGCCCGGCTAGCAGAAGCCCTAGGAAGGCAAACGTACCGACTCGGCCCATCCCCTGATCGAGATCGGGCCGACCCTCAGCCATTCCGGGGTCGGGATTCTTAAGGTTTATATCTGCAGTTGACATGACTTGATCTCCAGACTGCGAAAATTATTTGGTTGTGTTACAGCCCGTTTATGACAGCCCGTTGTCGTTCCTTGATAACTGTCCTGGCGCGGTGTTCTGTTGCTGGGGAGGCCTGGGGCGGGGCGGGGCCTTGCCCGGCTTCGCCAAGCTCAGCCTGCGCAGATCTCCGAATCTAACCCGACGCAACCCGCGCTAATCGCGCTCGCCGACCCCGGCCGCCGTCGGCGGATCATCGCTGTCCTGGGTCATCGCCGCGACAAGCCGGGCATAGTTGAATGTCGATCGACTGCCGATGTTGTCACCGTGCTTACCGAGCCATTCGTCGGCCGCCGCACGCCCGAGCGCCTTCAACTTGATCAGGAACGCCTTTTCGGCGAGCAGCTTCGAGGAGGGCGGAAAGCGACCAAGCTCCTCATCACCATGTATCATGTGGAGGTTGAGGCGCGGATGGCGGTCGCGGGAAAGTTCACCCTTGTCGATCAGCCGGTTGCGTTCGCCGATGAAGCGCAATTCGCTGACCAGGCTGGCGTTGAAGGTGATTTCGTTCAACCGGTCCGCGATCTCGTGCGCCGTCCGCGGCATCTCGTTGCGCACAATGGGGTTCAACTGGACGATCAGGGCATCACTGCACCCGGTGGCCCGGCTCATCGGCTCCAAAGCCGGGTTGGCGATATAGCCGCCGTCCCAATAGCCTTCGCCGTCGATGATCGGCGTTTGGAACAGATACGGCAGGCACCCTGATGCCAGCACCATGTCGACGGTCAGTTCGTGCTCGCGAAAGCACCGAAGCCCGCCGGTGGCGACATGGGTAGTGTTGATGAACAGCTTGACCTTGCGGCTCTTGCGGACGCGTTCGAAATCGATCAGCGCGTTCAACGCATCGCGCAGCGGGTTGATGTCGAACGGATTGGCGACATAGGGCGAAATCATCCGCGAGATCGCCAGGCTCATTTGGTACATTGGCGAGTAAGTGAGCGAATAATCGTCGGTCTGCTGCTGCCATTGGGTGCGCCGGAATGGAGACATCTGCGCAGCTGCATCGCCAATGCCGAGCCAGAAATGATCGAGCTGGGCCCGGGCATGCGCGGCATCGCCCTCCATCAGGCCTTCGCCGCAGACCACGGCATTCATCGCGCCGGCGCTGGTGCCGCTGATGGCAGCGATTTCGATATCGTCTTCCTCGAGCAGGCGGTCGAGAACACCCCAGGTGAAGGCGCCGTGGCTACCGCCGCCCTGCAATGCCAGGTTTATCTGCCGTTTCTTCTTGGTCGCCATGTCTGCTTCCTTGCTCAGTGCGCCAGCGGATTTAATGGGCCGTCCAGCCACCGTCGACAGGTATGTTGGCACCGGTCAACTGCGCTGCAGCATCCGAGCAGAGGAACACCGCAAGGGCTGCCATCTGTTCGCTAGTAACGAACTGCTTGGTGGGCTGGGCCTCGAGCAGCACGTCGTGAATGACCTGTTCCTTGGTCATCCCGCGAGCCTTCATCGTCTCGGGGATCTGCTTTTCAACCAGCGGCGTCCAGACATAGCCCGGTGAAATGCAGTTGGCGGTGACGCCATGTGTGGCAAGCTCAAGGGCGACCGTCTTCATCAGGCCGTTGACGCCGTGTTTGGCGGCGACATAGGCCGATTTATACGGCGAGGCGATGATCGAATGGGCGCTCGCCGTGCTGATGATCCGGCCCCACTTGCGCGCCTTCATCCCCGGCACGACGGCACGGGTGGCGTGGAATGCGGCACTGAGGTTGATCGCGATGATCGCGTCCCATTTTGCCAATGGAAATTCTTCGATCGGCGAGACGAACTGGATCCCGGCGTTGTTGATGAGGATATCGACCTTGCCGAATTCGGCTTCGGCAGCGGCGATCATCCCGGCGATTTCATCGCCTTTCGACATGTCGGCTCCGCTGTAAACGGCGCGGACCCCATAATCACTCTCTATGCTGGCGCGTTCGGCCTCGATCGCCTCCACCTCGCCAAAGCCGTTGATCATTACATCGGCGCCAGCGGCGCCCAGCCCGCGGGCGATGGCGAGACCGATCCCCGAGGTGGATCCGGTAACGACGGCGGCTTTACCCTTCAGCATGATTGATCTCCCATGGCTGAAAGCGAAGTGCCAGCTTGTGATGACATCATTACGACACAGGTCGTCAGCGGAAACATGGTGAAGAGCCAGCTGCGGTTCAGAAAGAGAGGGTGCCGTGTGGGTGGCCCACGCACCTGAAGGGGCTGGACTGTTTGTGTACATTCCGTTTCCGTGCGACATTTTCAGTATCGATCCTGGGGTAAAAACGGGATCACTTTCGGAGATTTGAAAATGATAGACTCGCTCGGGTCCGGAACGGAAAGTGATCCCTGGCGACTTCAAACTCCGCCCCTGACGTCTGAATTGGCCATGCACCGTGAAATTCGCGACGGACGAGACGTATTGGTCTGCACCGTGGGAAAGACTGTCCTATTCTACGACGCCAAGTGTCTTAAAGACCTGCACGACATGCTGAAGGCGCGCGGCGACTGGGTCGAGCTCGGCGCTGCGGATGAGCAAAAGCCAGCCAAGGCGGGGACGGTCGAGGCCTGGGGCAGGGCGCCCGACAATCCAGTCGGTGGCTGGTACGGACTGAAGAAGGGACTGCGGGGACGGTTCGGTATGTATATCCCGCCCCTAATGGAACGCCTCGGCCTGGCTGAGGTTGAACACAAGCCCCGGGGCAACCGGATGCGCGCGCTCTAATCGGCTATTTAAGCCAGTGCCCGCCTATCGGAACATGACCTGGGCTTTCCGCAATCTAGAAATTCACAGAGCAGATGTGGTGCCGCCTAGGTGACTCGAACACCTGACCTACGCATTACGAATGCGCCGCTCTACCGGCTGAGCTAAGGCGGCCCAAGGGCCTGTCGGGCACTTAGGCCCGCGGACGGGGCCTACTTAGCGTCTCGCGGCGGTCTCGCCAAGCGGCGACGCGCAGGGGGCGGGACGGGCGAGGGCGCGGCGGACTCCGGACCGTCGTCCTCCTCGCCCTGCAGGCCCTCGCCAATGGGGAAGGGCACAGGGGCGTCGAAGCCGGAGAGATCCTGCTCGGCATAAGACATGGGCAGGTCCGGCAGGTCCGAAAGGCCCGGCTCGCGTCGCTCATGCCGGGGATGAATAAGGTCGCCCGTCTCAGCGAAGCTGACGGCCAGGCGGGCCCAGTCGGCGGGCTGGTAGGCGAAGGCCCGGCCCTCGGGGTCGAGGTCCGACCAGTCCGCCTCGCCCGGCGCGGTCAGGCCCCGGGCCCGCCAGAGCCGGGCCTCGTCGGGCCGTCCCGCGGCGAAGGCGGCGCGGGCCAGGAGGCCGGCGATCCGGGCGGTCAGGGGCTCGGCTTCCAGGCCCCGGCCCAGCTCCGCCGCCCGGGAAGCATCGCCGGCGGTGAGGGCCGCCTCGACGGAGAGGATGCGCGACTCCCGGGCGCCGGGGTTGAGGGCAGCCAGGGCGGACAGGCGCCCGGCCCGCTCGCGCGGCGTTTCCTGGGTCTTCAGGTCCCGCAGGGCCAGCCAGAGGGCGGGGTGCGGGGCGGCCTTCCAGGCGGCCTCGATCACCTGGGTGGCGCGGCCAGCCTTGCCCTGGGCGGACAGGAGCCGGGCGGCCATGACGACGCCGGGGGCGAAGCCGGGCTGGAGACGGGCGGCCTCCAGGGCGTAGTCGGCGGCGCGACTGCGGGCCCGGGCATCGCCGGTCAGGTCGAGCTGGGCGGCGGAGGCGGCGAGCAGGGCCGCCCGGCCGCGCTCGGCCACGTCGGGGCTGACAATGCGACGGTCCTGGCCAGTCTTGAGGAGGTCGCGGGCCGCCTCCCAGTCGCCGGCCTCGAGGCGGGCCTCCAGCAGCAGGCGCCAGGCCCAGCGGGCCGTGCGCGCCAGGGCGAAGGCGGCCTCGGCGTGCTGGACGGCGCCGGCCCGGTCGCCCCGGGCGAGGGCCAGGCTGGTCAGGCCCCGGCGGGCGGCAAGGCGCAGGTCCGGGAAGGCAAGCATGCCGGTCCAGGCAGTTTCCGCCGCGACGGGGTCTTCCGCGGCCTCGGCGGCGCGGGCCGAGAGCAGGCGCGCCAGGGCGGGCGCCTCGACGCCGAGATCGGCGGCCTTGGCGGCCAGCCTGAGGGCCTCGGCACCGTCGCCGGCGGCCACGGCGGTGAAGCCCCGGGTGAGGACCTCGATCTCCTGCCGGCGGCGAGCCTCGGCCCGGGCGGCGGCGGCCCGCCGCGGCGTCTCGGCGACCCAGAGAAGGAGCCGCCAGGCGGCGAAGGCGAGGAAGGACGCCAGCAGGACCAGGACGATGAGGGCGGTTGCACTCAAGTCCGCCCGCCAGCCCAGCCAGACGATGGCGACCCGGCCGGACTCCCCAGCCAGGCCGAGGGCCAGGGCAGCGGCAAGGGCGACGAGGACGAGGAAAAGACCCGTACGGATCATGGGGCGGTCTCCTCAAGCCGGGCGAGGTCGCGCAGGGCGTGCTCGGAAAGCGCGGCGGCCTGGCGGTCCAGGCGGGCCCGGGTCTGGGCGCGGTCCCACCAGGGACGCAGGGCGTCCTGGGCGGCGGGGGGCAGGGCGGCGAGGCTGGCCAGGGCCGCCTCCAGGTCGCCTTCGTTCAGCTGGGCCTCGGCGCGGGCCAGACGCGCATCGGCACCGTCTCCCGCCAGGCGGCCCACCGGGCGCACGACGATGACCCGCGACAGGCCCGCCAGGAGGCGGTCTCCGAGACCCGCCGTCTCGCCCGGGCGGCGGGCAGCGGCGGCAGCCAGGGCGGCGAAGTCGGGGAAGTCCCGGGCCAGGGCGGCACGGCTGGGGACGCCCGTAGCGGCGAGGGCGGCGAAGCCAGACAGGTCGATGCCAGCGGGGGCCTGGGCCGCCACGGCCGCCAGCTCCCCGGTAAAGGGCCGTGAGGTCTGGGCAGCGGACAACAGGGCCACGGCGGCCAGGGCCGAACGGGCCGAAGCCGCTGTGCGGGTGCGGCCAGCCTCCATGTCAGCGAGCCGGGCCTCCAGGCGGACAAGGTCCCCGGCCTGGGGCGGCGGGGTGGCGGGCGCCGGAAGGTCGACGGTGCGGGGTGACGGGGCCGGGAGGATGGCGGTGGGCGCCCCGCGGCCCGGATCCAGGGGTGCGGGCAGGCCAGGTCCGAATCGGATGAAGGCGGCGCCGGCAAGGATCGCGACCGCCCCGAGGGCGATCAGGGCCCAGAAC
>NZ_JBAXIM010000060.1:0-14463 GCF_037138395.1 Phenylobacterium sp. | reverse complement strand
CCGAGGACAAGGGCGACCACTTCCTGATCAACGGCCAGAAGATCTGGACCTCCGGCGCCCAGTACGCCGACTGGTGCTTCTGCCTCGTGCGAACGGATACCAGCCGCAAGCACGAGGGCATCTCCTTCGTCTTGATCGACATGCGCAGCCCGGGGGTCGAGACCCGGCCCATCCTCCTGATCTCCGGCTCCTCGCCCTTCTGCGAAACCTTCTTCACCGACGTGAAGACGCCCAAGGCGAACCTGGTCGGACCGCTGAACGGCGGGTGGACCGTGGGCAAGCGTCTTCTTCAGCACGAGCGCAACGGCCTCTCCGGTGGGGGCGATGGCCGCGCCCGGTTCGAGACCGGCCACCTTCGCGACGTCGCCCGCCGTTACTACGGCCAGGAGGAAGACGGCCGCCTGGCGGATGCAGACTTCCGGACCCGCCTCGCTATCCACGACATGGACACCCGGGCCTACACCCTGACCCTGCGCCGGGTCGCCCTGGAGGCGAAGAGCGCCAACGGGCCCTCGGCGGCCACCTCGATCATGAAGAACGCCAACTCGAAGATCATGACCGACCACTGCGAGATGATGGTCGAGGCCATGGGCCTGGCCGGTGCCGGCTGGTCTGGCGAGGGCTTCACTGACGAGGAGCGCGAGGCCGGGCGGATCTACCTGCGCATCAAGTCCAGCACCATCGCCGGAGGCTCCTCCGAGGTGCAGAACAACATCATCTCCAAGCGCATCCTGGGTCTGCCCGACCCGAGCAGCCACACCTACTGAGCGCAGGGTCGGGAGGCGTTGGTAGGCCGGCTGGGACTCGAACCCAGGACCATCCGATTAAAAGTCGGAGGCTCTACCACTGAGCTACCGGCCCTCGCGCGGCGCGAAGAGCGCCGGTCGAAGCGGCGCGGACCATAGGGCCGGGCCGAGGCCGGGGCAAGACCGCGACCGACGTGCTGGTCACGCACCCCCAAAGAGCGTCAGACGGCCTCCCTGAAGCCGCACCTCGCACGGCGGCTCGTCCCCGCAGTGTGCCTCTGTGCCTGCGGCCGTATTCCGTCGCCAGGGAGCAAGGGGCTGAAGGCCGGTACCGAGGTGACCACCGAGGGCCGCCTCAGGAGCCTTCCGCTCCGCCTGCCAGGCGGGAATGGAAATCCTTCCGGAAGGCCTCGAACCGGCCCTCAGCGATCGCCCCCCGCATGGCCGCCATCAGGACCTGGAAGAAGGTGATATTGTGCCATGACAACAAGACCTGACCGAGGATTTCTTCCGCTTTCACAAGGTGATGGAGATAAGCCTTTGCGTAGTCCCTGGAGGCTGGGCAATCCAGGTTCTCATCGAGAGGACTGTCGTCTTCGGCAAAGCGGGCGTTCTTCAGGTTGACCGAGCCCTCCCAGGTCCAGGCCTGCCCGTGACGCCCGGAGCGGGTCGGCAGGACACAGTCGAACATGTCGACGCCCCGGGCCACGGCCTCGACGAGATCGACGGGCTTGCCCACCCCCATGAGGTAGCGGGGGCGGTCGGCCGGCAGGAACCCTGGCGCATAGTCGAGCACATCGCACATGGCCGCATGCCCCTCGCCGACGGCGAGGCCACCGATGGCGTAGCCGTCGAAACCCGCCTCGACCAGACGCTCCGCGGACTCCCGCCGGAGGGCCTCGAAGGTCGATCCCTGCTGGATTCCGAACAGGGCCTGGCGGTCGCGCTGGCCAAAGGCGGCCTTCGAGCGCCGACCCCAGCGGTCCGACAGGCGCATGGCCGCAGCCGCCTCCGCCTCTTCCGCAGGCCAGGAAACGCACTGGTCCAACTGCATGACGATGTCGGCACCCAACCGGTCGGCCTGGATCTCTATGGACCGCTCAGGTGTCAGGACGTGCCGGGAGCCGTCGATATGGCTGCGAAAGGTCACGGACTCTTCCGTCACCTTCGAGATCCCTGAGAGGGACATGACCTGGAAGCCCCCGGAGTCCGTCAGGATGGGGCCATCCCAACGCATGAAACGGTGCAGGCCGCCCAGGCGCTCCAGCCGCTCGGGTCCGGGCCTCAGCATCAGGTGATAGGTATTGCCCAGGATGATGTCCGCCCCGGTGGACTTCACTTGGTCGACGGTCAGGGCCTTGACCGTGGCTGCCGTCCCTACCGGCATGAAGGCGGGGGTGCGGATCTCGCCCCGGGCGGTGTGCAAGACCCCCGTGCGCGCCGCGCCGTCCCGGGCGGAGATGTCAAAGGCAAAGGCGCTCATCCAGCCCTCCAGAGCAGGCTCGCGTCGCCATAGGAATAGAAGCGGTAGTCCTCGGCGATGGCATGCGCATAGGCCGACTGCATGGCTTCCAAGCCCGCCAGGGCGCTAACCAGCATGAATAGCGTAGACTTCGGCAGGTGGAAGTTGGTCATCAGCCCGTCGGCAATCCGGAACCGGTAGCCGGGAGTGATGAAGATATCGGTCTCGCCCGTCCAGGCGGCAAGCCCGCCATCCGCATCCGCGGCGCTCTCCAGGAGGCGTAGGGAGGTCGTGCCGACGCAGATCACCCGCCCTCCCGCCTGGCGGGCCGCCCCGATCCTGGCGGCGGTGTCCGCGTTGATCTCCCCCCACTCGGCGTGCATGCGATGTCGCGAGATGTCTTCGGTCTTGACCGGCAGGAAGGTGCCGGCGCCCACATGCAGGGTCACCCGGGCGAGGCCAACGCCTGCGCCCTCCAGTCGGGTGAGGAGTTCCGGGGTGAAGTGGAGGCCGGCGGTGGGCGCCGCCACTGAGCCTTCGCGCCGGGCGAATACCGTCTGGTAGTCGCTGCGGTCGCGCGCATCCTGCTTCCGCTTTGAAGCGATGTAGGGCGGAAGGGGCATTTCGCCGATCCGGGCGATCGCTGCATCGAGGTCAGGGCCCGAGACGCCGAACTCCAGGGTGAATTCCCCCGCCTCGCCCTTCTGCGCCACGACGGCGGACAGGTCGCCAAAGACCAGGGTGTCGCCGGGACTGATCTTCTTTCCCGGACGCATGAAGGCCCGCCAGGCCGTGTCCGAGGCCCTCTGGTGCAGGGTGGCTTCGACGGCGACGTCCGATCCCGCCCGCAGACGGCGACCCCTGAGTCGGGCCGGGATCACCCGGGTCTCGTTGACGACCAGGATGTCTCCTGCCCGCAGCAGGGACGGCAGGTCGTGGACCTGCTGGTCCGAGAGAACCCCTCCGGGCTGCACCTGAAGCAACCGGGCGGAATCGCGCGGTTCCGCAGGCCGCAGGGCGATGCGGTCCTCGGGAAGCTCAAAATCGAAGTCCGCAAGCTGCATGGGCGGCGCTGATGGCCCCGCCCGGGGGCGGACGTCAAGCCCGGCCTCAGGCGTCGGCGGCCACCTTCATGGAGACGATCTTTCCGGGTGCGCGGGGCGGCTCGCCCTTGGGCAGGGCGTCAATGTGATCCATGCCCTCGGTGACCACGCCCCAGACCGTGTACTGGCCGTCCAGGAAGTTCGCATTTTCGAAGCAGATGAAGAACTGGCTGTTGGCCGAATTCGGGTTGTTGGTCCGGGCCATGGAGCAGGCCCCGCGAACGTGCGGCTCGCGGGAGAACTCGGCCGGGAGGTCGGGCTTGGAGGACCCGCCCATGCCCGTGCCGTTCGGGCAGCCCCCCTGGGCCATGAAGCCGGGAATGACGCGGTGGAAGACGACGCCGTCGTAGAAGCCTTCCCGGGTCAATTCCTTGATCCGGGCGACATGCTGGGGTGCAAGGTCCGGACGGAGCTGGATGGTGACCTGACCGGTCTCGGTTTCGAGCAGAAGGGTGTTTTCAGGATCCATTACTTCACCTCCGAGGGAATGCTGATGGCACAGGCCGTGAAATCGGCGCCGCGGCTAGCCCGGACCCGGGCGACCTCATCGGCGAACCAGGGGCTGCGGGGATCGATGACCCGAACCTTCGGGCGGGAGCCGGCGGGCATGTCCGCCAGCACCTGCACCCGGGTCATCAGGTCCTGGGGCGCCACCACGGGCTCCCCGGCCTTTATGGCGCGCACGACCTCAAGGCCGGAAACCACACGCCCAAAGGCCGTGTAGCGCTTCTCCAGCGAGGGGTAGGCCTGGCGCATGAGGAAGAACTGGCTGTTGCCGCTGTCGGGCGACTCGCCCCGCGCCATGCCGGCCACGCCGGGGCAGAAGAGGGCCCAGCCCGAAATCCGCCCGTCCGCAGTCATGGGCATGAGCTGGGAGCTTTGGGTCATGACCGGCAGGGGCCCCACGAATCCGATCTCCGCCACGGCCTGGTCCGCGACCTGGACGAAGGGGGTGTCCGACCCCCGCCGGAAGGTGAACTCTGCGGTCAGGTCAGGCAGGTCGCTGCCCCCCATGCCATTGTCCTGCGGATCGCCGGTCTGGGCCATGAACTGGTCGATCACCCGGAAGAAGCTTCGACCATTGTAAAGTCCCTTGCGGGCGAGTTCCCGGACCCGGGTGACATGGTTTGGCGCCACCAGGGGGACCAGCTCGACCAGGATGCGGCCCTTGTTGGTGTCGATCACGAGGATGTCCTGCGGATCCGGCGAACGCCAGTCCGAGGCCACAGGCAGGGCAGCCGCTACGGGCGCAGCTGTGGCCGGCTTCTGGACCGGCGCCGCCGGGGCAGAAGTGGCAGCCAAGGTCAGAAGGGCGGCGAGCGCGGCAAAAGTGACGCGGGTCAACGGCCAACCTTGGAAAGGAGCGCTTCCATGACCCGGGGGCTGACGAACTTGCTCACGTCACCACCCAGGGTCGCGATCTCCTTGACCAGCTTGGAGGCGATCGCCTGGTGGCGCGGATCGGCCATCAGGAAGACCGTCTCGATCTCACGGTCGAGTTGCTGGTTCATGGCGGTCATCTGGAACTCAAACTCGAAGTCCGACACAGCCCTGAGGCCGCGCACAATCACATTGGCACCGACCTCGCGCGCGAAGTGCATGGTCAGTCCCTCAAAGGGCTGGACGACGATCTCAGTAGAGCCCTTGAGCGACGCGGCCTCAGCCTCGACGATGGCGACCCTCTCCTCGAGGGTGAACATCGGGCTTTTGCCGGTATTGATAGCGACGCCCAGGACAAGACGGTCCACCAGCTTCACGACCCGACCGATGATATCGGTGTGGCCGTTGTGGATTGGATCGAAGGTGCCTGGATACAGGCCTACGCGCTTGGCCATCAAGGTTTCCCCAACTTGAACCGGTAATCGCCTTTCGCCGGGTTGCGAGGCTCTTGCAAGAAATAAATCTGCCAGCGGCCTGAACCTGAAGCCGTCAGACCCCGGCTTCAGGGTCCTGGATCTCGACCTCACCGCCCGGATCGGCCAGTCGTTCGACGGACACCACGTGCTCTTCCTCCGTGGTCCGGAAGATGATCACCCCCTGGCTGTTACGTCCGACCACGCGGATCTGCGTCACCGGCGTGCGGATCAACTGGCCCTGGTTCGTCACCAGGAGGATCTCGTCGTGCTCCTCCACGGGGAAGGAGGCGGCCAGCCGTCCGCCACGGCGCGAGAGGTCCTGGGCCAGGAGGCCCTGCCCTCCCCGTCCGGTGCGGCGGAACTCATAGGCCGAGGTGCGCTTGCCAAAGCCCTCGGTCGAGACGGTCAGGATCTGTTCCTCGGCGGCGCCGAGTTCGGCAATGCGCTCTGGGCTGAGGGCGGCCAGGGCGGAAACGGCCTCGTCTTCGACCTCATCTTCAACGACGGGCGCATCTTCGACCTCGACACCCTCGCCGGCCACCGCGCGGCGCATGGCATTGGCGTGTCGGATGTAGGCGGCGCGTTCCTCAGCCGTGGCGCCCACGGCCCTCAGGATCGCCATGGAGATCACCGCGTCGCCAGCGGCAAGGCGGATACCTCGGACGCCCGTGGAGTCCCGGCCTGCAAAGACGCGCACCTCATCCACCGCGAAGCGGATGCAGCGGCCCAGGGCGGTGGTCAGGAGGATGTCGTTCTCTTCGGCCCGGCACAGGGAGACCCCAACGATGGAGTCGCCCTCGTCGAGCTTCATGGCGATCTTGCCGTTACGGTTGATCTGGGCGAAGTCGCTCAAGCGGTTACGCCGGACATGCCCCGATCGGGTGGCGAACATCACGTCGAAACCCTGCCATTCGGCCTCGTCCTCCGGAAGGGTGACGATCGAGGTCATGGTCTCGCCCGGTTCGATCGGGAAGAGGTTGACGAAGGCCTTGCCGCGGGCCGTCGGGGCGCCGATCGGCAGGCGCCAGACCTTGAGCCTGTAGACCTTCCCGCCGGAGGAAAAGAACAGCATGGGGGCATGGGTCGAGGCCGAGATCACCCGGGTCACGGCGTCTTCTGCCTTGGTCGCCATGCCGGAACGACCGCGGCCGCCGCGATGCTGGGTGCGATAGGTCACAAGGGGCGTACGTTTGACGTACCCGCCATGCGTCACGGTGATGACCATGTCCTCGCGGGCAATGAGGTCTTCATCCTCGAGGTCGCCGCCGCCATCCACGATCTGGGTACGCCGGGGAATAGCGAAGTTGGTTTTCACCTCCAGGAGTTCGTCACGGACGATGCCCATGAGGAGTTCCCGGGACTCCAATATGCCGAGCAGGTGTGAAATCCCGCCTTTGAGTTCGCCGGCTTCTTCGAAGATCTCATCACGGCCCAGGCCGGTCAGCCGGGACAGGGTCAGGGCCAGGATGGCCCGGGCCTGGTCCTCTGTGAGGCGAATGCGGTCGCCACCAACCACCAGGGTCCGCGGGTCCGCAATCAGTTCCACCAGGGGCAGCATGTCCCCCGCCGGCCAGTCGCGGGCCACAAGGCGCTCCCGGGCCTCGGTGGGGTCCTTGGAGGACCGGATGATCCGGATGAATTCGTCGATATTGGCGACCGCGATCGCCAGGCCCACCAGCACATGCCCCCGGTCGCGGGAGCGGGTGAGCTCATGCCGTGTGCGCCGGAAGACGACCTCCTCGCGGAAATCCACGAAGGCCTGCAGCATCTCGCGCAGGCCCATCAGTTCAGGGCGACCTCGGTTCAGGGCCAGCATGTTGACGCCAAACGACGACTGAAGCTGGGTGAAGCGGAAGAGTTGGTTCAGGACCACGTCCGCCGAGGCGTCGCGCTTGAGCTCGACCACCACCCGCATGCCCTGACGATCGCTCTCGTCACGAAGGTCTGCAATGCCTTCTACCCGCTTGTCCCGGACAAGTTCGGCGATCCGCTCGACCAGAACCGCCTTGTTCACCTGGTAGGGAATGGCGGTGATGATGATGGCTTCGCGTTCCTTGCGGACCTGTTCGATGGTCGCCACCCCGCGCATGACCACGGATCCCCGACCGGTCATCAGGGCAGTGCGGGCACCGGACCGACCCATGATCTCTCCGCCCGTCGGGAAGTCGGGACCCGGGACCATGTCGAGAAGGTCATCCAGCGGAATGTCCGGCCGATCGATCAGGGCCAGGGCGGCGTCGGTGATTTCGCCAAGATTGTGCGGAGGAATATTGGTGGCCATGCCCACGGCGATGCCGCTGGCGCCATTGACCAGGAGATTGGGAATCCGCGCCGGCAGGACGACCGGCTCCTTCTCCTTGCCGTCATAGTTGTCCTTGAAGTCGACAGTGTCGAGGTCGAGGTCCGCCAGCAGGGCGGACGCGGCCCGGGTCATCCGGCATTCGGTGTACCGCATCTGGGCCGGGGGATCGCCGTCAACGGACCCGAAGTTGCCCTGGCCGTCCACAAGCAGCAGGCCCATCGAGAAGGGCTGGGCCATGCGGACAAGGGCGTCATAAACCGACTGGTCGCCGTGCGGGTGCAGGCGCGCCAGCACGTCGCCCACCACCCGGGCGGACTTGGAATAGGGACGATCCGGGCTCATGCCCAGGTCGTTCATCGAGAACAGGATCCGCCTGTGGACCGGCTTGAGGCCGTCACGGACGTCCGGAAGGGCACGGCTGACGATCACGCTCATGGCGTAATCGAGGTACGAGCGGCGAAGCTCGTCCTCGATGGTGATCGGCATAATACCGGGCGCGCGTCCGTCTTCGGACGGGGGGGAGCCGATGGTGCTCAAGGAGGAATTTTGCCCTTAGAATCAGGCAGGAAATAGCCTGATCTTCATTAGCATTCCCAGCGCTGCTGGCCAACCGGACACGGGCTGGAAACGCGGTGTGACGAAGGGCTCCCAGAGCGGCGGGCTGATGGCTCTAGAAGGGGATTTCGTCGTCCAGGTCTGCAGAGAAATCCTCTCGCGGTCCGGAGGGCTGGGTGCGGGCGCCGGACTGGAAACCGCCGCCCGAATCCCCGCCGCCCTCGCGGCCGCCGGCATCGTCGCCGCGCCCATCGAGCATGGTCAGTTCACCCCGGAACTTCTGCAGGACGATCTCGGTGGAGAACTTCTCCAGACCGGACTGGTCCGTCCATTTCCGCGTCTGGATCGCGCCCTCGATATAGACCTTGGAACCCTTGCGAAGGTAGCTCTCGGCCACCTTGACCAGGTTTTCATTGAAGATGACGACCCGGTGCCATTCGGTCTTTTCCTTGCGCTCGCCCGTCCCGCGGTCGCGCCAGGTCTCGGAGGTGGCCACCCGCAGGTTGACGACCTTGTCGCCGGAATTCAGGCTGCGGATCTCGGGATCAGCGCCGAGATTTCCGACCAGGATGACCTTGTTGACGCTGCCCGCCATGTGACTCTCCATCAGCTTCCGTAGGTGTGGGCGCGAGCCCGAACAGGAGCCTAGACGAGGCCCGGACCCCGGGCAATACGTTTGTTCTGCATTTGTTCTGATCCCCAAGCTTCATCCACAGGGGATTTTCAGTTCCCGGGCGACATCGGCATGGCGCCGGGGACGACAAGCCGACCATCGCCGGACCTGAGGAGGGCCGGGAAGCGATTCCCCTCCCAGGAGGTCGAAACGTAGATGCCGGTCGACTGCAGGAAAATGAAGCTGGCCTGATAGGCACCGGCGATCTCGGTCTGGTTCCCGCCCAGGTTCAGGAAGCGGATGCGCATGGCCTCGAGCGCCGCAGCGCAGTGCTCCAGGTCGGGCTGCTTGGACGGAAGAGGATTGTACTTCAGTCCCTGCTTGGTGACCTGGACATGATAGCAGACCCCGGCACCGCCGAGCGGCTCTGTCCGCTTGGAACAGGCTCCAAGGGTGGAGGCTATGGTGAGGGCGATAAGGGTCGAGGTCAGTCTCATGGCGCGAGCCTAACGCCCGAGGCAACTTCACGCGAGCCCTGTTGTCTCACGACGTCACGGATCACCGGGGAAGCTGCAGTTGGATCCCTGCTCAACAAGGGTGCGGAAGGTCTGGTTGTCCCCCGACACCTCAACGCGGCCGGGAACCCGCCTGAGGGTCTGCCCGCCCCACCGACCATAGGCGGCCTCGCCAGGGCGCTCGCATTTGCCGGCGAAGAGGGTCTGGACGCAGGACGACTGGGTCATCTCGCCCGGCAGCCGGCGCCATTCCGAACCCGTATGCCGCCAGCAGGCGGCCTGGGGCGCGGAGGGCGTTGGCAGCGACTTCGGAATCTCGGGCTCGGCCGGCCTGATGACTTCGACAGGCACGGAGTCCGGAGGGCTCGGCGGGGCCTGCGAAAGCGGCGTCAAGACGCCTGCGCCGGCGCCCAGGGCGCCCGAGGGATCGATCCCTACATCGAGGGCCCCCGAGGCAACGCCGTTGCGGCGGGCGCAGACCTCCAGGGTCAGGTCGCCGACAAACTGGCCCTCAACATAGCAGCGGAGCTGGGTTCCGGCACCGAGGCGGGAGTCCGCCCGAGGCCCGGACTCCACCACCAGTCCGCCCACCATGGCAGGTGGGGGCCCATCGCCGGATCGGCCGAACGTCAACAGGACCAGCCCCGAACCAATCCCAGCGATGACGGCAAAGAGGCCACCAACCAGCAGGACCCTGCGAAGGGCGCCGGGCTTGTCTCCGGCTTCTGGAGGCGTGTCCATTAGGTCTGGCTAGAGGTTGACGGGCCCCGAAGCAAGGCGGTTCACCCCGAACCCGTGAGCTTGGAGAGTGCATCCTGGTAGTTGGAGATCTGCTTCTTGAGGTAGGCCGGGACGGTTCCTCCGCCCGCGGCCTGCGCCGCCTTGACCGTCCCCGGTGTCGCCGCATCCTTGAGCTCGCGGTAGGCGGACCGCAGGACGGTGATCGCCCCCGCCAGCTCCGCCGCGGCGTGGTTGATCTCACCCGTGTCGTCGAGGTTGATCTTGCCGTTCATCTTCAGGCCGTAGATCGGATAGCCGCCGTCGCCAGGTGCCAGCTTACCGCCCTTGGCGACCGTGGTGCCCCGGATCACGCCCTCGGGAAGACCCAGCGCCTTCAGGGCGTCCTTGCCGTCAGGCCCGGAGACAAGCTCAACCAGGTTCCGGGTGGTGAGCGGGCGGACCTGCAGCCGCTTGCCACCGTCGACGGCCATGACCCTGACGTCCGCCTGGCCGCCCAGCACCCGCTTCATGCGGTCGGCAAAGGTCGCCAGGGTGTCACCCTCCAGCACCGTGAGCGTGGTCATGGGCCCGTTCAGGCGGGTCCGAACCTGGAACTGGTCCCCGACCCGCACCGAGCTGATGGCGTCGAGACGGAGGGAGTCGCCGGCGTTGATCGCGCCTGTCGGCAGGCCGAGGCGATCGAGGACACTTGCCCCCCCCGCATCGACGGTAATGGCAGACGGCGCGACATAACCGTCCTTGCCCGAAAACCGCCGGGACCACTCGATGTCGCCATTGGTCGGGTTGATCTGCGCCAGGAAGCCATCGACCTTTCCAACCGCCGGCAGGGACGGCAGATCGGTCTTTGTGGTCCCGGTCAGGAAAACCCGGTCATTGGCGATGGCCATGCCCGTGGCGGTGTCGTCGCCCTGCCCGCCAAAGAAGGTCAGGCGGTCCTGGCCGGAGGCATTGAGCGAAGTCGAAAGCCGCGCAATGAAGGCGTCCTGGCCTCCGGAATAGGCACGGGTCACGCTTCCGGCGTCGAGGTCGCCTGAAGAGGTGTTGCCGGCCACGACAATGCGACCGCCGGCCATGCCGATCCCGGTCAGGTCGCCGCCCTTCAGGCTCCCGAGGTCGCGGGTCGCAGCGAGGACGGGGTCGCCGCCGGAGAGGTCAAACCGCCGGACCACGCCAGATCCGCCATCGTTCGAGGCAAGATAGAGGTCTGTCCCGTCAATGTAGAGGCCCCGAGCCACATCCTTGCCGGCAGTCCCGGCGATGGCCGCGGCGGAATAGGTCACCTTGTTGTCGGCGCCCTGCGCGTAGGTCTCAAGGTAGACGTCCGACAGCCCAAGACCCGCCTGCCCACCCCGGCCGCCACTGCTATTGCCCGCGACATAGAGCTTGCCGGCGGAGTCCCAGGCCAAGTGCGTGGCCTCATCATCGCCGATTGACCCGCGTTTCTGGGTCCAGAGTTCCTCGCCGGCAGCATTGTAGACGGTGACGAAGCTGTCGGTGGTGGTTCCCTTAGCCTCGTTGATGGGGCCAGTCCCGGCACCGATGATCTGGCCCTTGACCTTGCCGGCGATGGCGATCCGGCCGTCATCGGCGACGGACATGGACAGGCCTGAGGCTTCGTCCGACGCCCCCAGATCCCGGGAGAAGAGCAGCTTTCCGGCGGAATCAAACTTCTGCAGGACAACGTCGCGATCGCCGCGAATGTTCTGGCCGCCCAGCGCCCCGGCGACATCCGACAGGACCAGGACTGAACCGTCCGGCAGGGTCTGCATGGACCGCACGCCGGAAAGACCAGGATCGATGGTCTTGGACCAGACCTGGCCACTCGCAAGGGCCGCCTCCGTACCGGTGGGGCTCGGCGGCGCCAGGGTGTCTGCGCCCGTCTGGAACTTCAGGAGCTGGTTGGACAGGACGGCGTCCTTGGTCGCTGGCTTGCCGTCCGGGTCCGGATTCCCCGCCTTCTGGGCCAGGTAGATGGCCGGAACGGTCGTTGCAGGGGTCAGGCTGACCGCTTCCGAACTGTCGAGCTTGAGGTTGAGGCCCCAGGTATCCGGGGTCTTGCCCAGGGAGATGGTCTTGCCCCCCACCGTGGAGGTCCGCTCCTGTCCGGCGATCCGGCGGGTCTCGAAGCGGGTGACGAGGCCCTCGGCCGACAGCTTGTCGTTCACGAAGGCGATGAACTTGGGAAGGGTCCGGTCCGAGGGCGAGAGGGAGGACAGGTCGATGTCGATGTTGCGGACCTGCCCGAGGCGGGTGACCTGCATCGTAAAGCGGACATCGCCCTGGAGGGCGTCGAGGGTCTGGGTCGGATCCGAGGCCACGAGCGCAGGAGAGGCGTAGGAGGTCGGCGCGACCTTTGAGGCCGAGGTTGACCGCGCCGAGGCGTTCACCTCACCGAGGGCCAGGCGCAACCGGTCGAAGCGGGCGGAGCCGACATAGTTCACGACCTCAGCGACGCCGGCGCGGAACGACTTCTGGAGCTGGGCCTTGTCCGCGGTCGAAATCGACTTGGCCTTGGCGTTGTCGACGAGCTGGGAGAGGGTGTTCAGGCCGTTGTAGAGGGCAAACAGCTTCTTGTAGTCCGAACTGGCGTTCGGCATGTCCAGGAGTGCCGCATCCTCATTGATGAAGCTGGAGCCCCCCTTGAGGACCTGCTTGGCCGCCTCGGAGAGGCGCGAGGCGTCGTTTGCGGGATTGGCCTGGGCCGAAGACGACCAGGGTGCCGTCGGCGCATACTTCCGTGTCGCGGTGGCGCCAGACTGCGCGCCATAGGCATTTGAAAGCGTATCGGCGGAAATGCCCTGCCCCACCCCGGAAGTGAGGCTAGACGCATCCGCCTGTGCCGAAGGGAACAGCAGCCCGACGGAGTTGGCCGAGAAATTCCGGATCGAGGTCACCGAACCCGCCTCACCGGCGCATGGAGAGCGCCCCAGTAAACATCCTTAAGACCCAAGCCTTAAGGAGTCCTCACCCGTCATCCACCCCCGCGGAAGAGGGACAGGATGATGTTCGGCGACTGGTTGGCGATGGATAGGGCCTGGGCGCCGAGTTGCTGCTGCACCTGCAGGGCCTGTAGCCGGGCGCTTTCCTTGGCCAGGTCGGCGTCCACCAGGTTGCCAATGCCGGCCTCGATGGAGTCCGAGAGCTTTCCCACAAAGGTGTTGTGGTTCTCGATCTGCCTCACCTGGGCGCCCATCTTGGCCAGCGCCAGGCTGACATTACCGATCGAAGCCTGCAGTTGGCTCAGCGCGGTAGAGGCCAGGGTTGTGCTGGTGATGGACGAGGTCGACGCCAGGGTGATGTTGGTGGCACCGAGACTGAGATCCTGGTTCGCGATGGTCACGTAGGACGTGGCACCCGCGTCCGCCAGGAACTTCAGCCCGCCCGGCAGGGAGTTATCCAGCAGATCCGCCCCGTCGAAGGAGGCGTTGCGGATGACCTGGGAGATCTGGGACAGCAAGGACTTGAAGTCTGCGTCGAGGGCCTTTCGGGAAACCGTGGTGAGAGAAGCGTCCTGGGCGGCGACCACCTTTTCCTTCATCTGGACCAGGAGTTCCGAGATCGACTGGCCGGCGGTCAGGGCGACGTCGCCGATCGACTGCGCACGATTGAGCCCCATCTTGACCGAAGCCAGGCCGCCAATATCTGCGCGCTGGTTCTGGGCGATCGCCCAGATCGCCGAATTGTCCTTAGAAGTGGAAATCCGCAGGCCGGTGCCGATTTTGTTTTGCGTGGCCCCGAGCTTGTCGCTGGTTGCGTTCAGGTTCTGCAAGGCGACCATGGCCGACTTGTTGGTATTGATCGTCAGCGACATTTCGCCCTCCTCGACGTGTCGGCCGCCTGAGTCTTGTTCCGACTCGGGCAGGCTGAGCCCTTCTAGACACCTCCTTATCTCTGGAACGTGGTTTGCAAATGGTTAACGCACAAACTCGAGCGGCCGCGACCGGCGAACCGGTGCGGTCAGGGTCGTAACGTCCTGCGCCGTAGCGCGGGTTCAGGCGATGGTGCTGATCACCACGCCTGCGGTGTATCTCTGCTCGCTCATCATCTTCAGAATCTCTTCCACCGGATATTGCGAGACGATTTCGCCGGTGCGGCGATCGATGGTCTTGTAGACGTATGAACTCCCGTGGGGCTCGATCACGAGGCGCAGGTCCGCAGAGGGCGCTGGCGTGTACGCGGGAACCGAGAGTTCGGCACGGTCCATGGACGCCGCAGGCCGGGCCTGCGGTTGGCCAGAAGACAAGTCTGGCGACACCGGAACTGGACTGAGTTTACTTTCCATAGCTCCTATCTCCGACCAAGGTTGGGTTCCGAAGGGCGACGGCTTCCGGGACGACGCCAGGCGCCGCCCCGGAACCACCGCGCGCCGCCAAAGCGACGCGCGGCCCGTCACCTATCGGAAGAGGCTCAGCAGGGACGACGGTCCCTGATTGGCGATCGAGAGCGCCTGGAAGCCAAGCTGCTGCTTGGTCTGCAGGGCCTGGATCTTGGCGCTTTCCTTGGCCAGGTCGGCGTCGACGATATTGCCAATACCGGCGTCGATGGCGTCCTGGAGCTTATTGACGAAGCC
>NZ_JBAXIM010000059.1:0-14687 GCF_037138395.1 Phenylobacterium sp. | reverse complement strand
GGAGTCCCCCATGGCCCAGGACGAATCTCCTCTCGAACAGGCGGCGCGCCGCCTGGACCGCGCCCTCGCCCTGCTTGAGCAGGCGTTGGCGGGGCGGTCCTCCGCAGGCGCTGGCGAGCTCTTTGATCCCGCCCGGAGCGGTTTGGCGGCAGAGCTCGAGCGCAGCCGCGAGCGCGAAGGCGCCCTGGTGGCGGCTGGGGCCGACGCGTCCCGGGCCCTCGGGAAGGCGATCGCCGAGATCGAGGCCCTGCTCGACACCGGGCGGGGAGGCTGAACCATGGCCCAAGTAACCCTCAGCGTGAACGGCCGGCCCTATGTGGTCGGCTGCGAGGACGGCCAGGAAGCCCACCTGACCGAGTTGGCGAAGCTGTTCGACACCCAGGTGCGGCAGGTATCCCAGGATGTCGGCCAGCTGGCCGAGACCCGGCTCTTCCTGATGGCCGCCCTGCTGCTGGCCGACGAACTGTCGGATTTGCGCGGACGTGTCTCCGGCCTGGAGGCTGACCACGCCCGGCTTCAGGCCGAGGCCGGCTCGGCGGAAGGCCGGGCCAGTGCGGCCCTGGAGGCTGCTGCGCGAAGAATCGAGAGGCTGGCAGGCGCCTGATCGGCCAGGCACCTTGCCGCAGGCCCCCCCGTGGCCTAAGTTGATAGATGGCGGGTCTTGCTGCGGCTCGCGTCGAAGGCGAATTATCCCAGCGACCTTAATTCACTCAAAGGGAGCTGTCCCTGGCCGGGTCCGTGGACCCGGGCACACGGTGCCCACCTGGTTATCCAGGTCGAGGGGATTAAACAGTCCTTCACGGTTCTCGCGGCGCCGCCACCTTATCTCCCGGACCTCCCTTGCCGACCCGTCCCGCCGAACGGAACACACGCCAGGACCTGCGCACACAGCTCAGGGGTTTGAGGCGTGAACTGTCGGCCGCACGGCCGGATGCCGGTGAAGAGGCTGCCCTTCACCTTCAGGACGCAGACCTACCCCCGATTCGCGTCTTCGCGGCCTACCTCGCGGCCGGCGGCGAGATCGATTGCGGCCCCCTGGCCCGGCACCTGATGGTCCTGGGGGCAGACAGGCTTCTGCCGCACGTCTCGAGTGAAGGTCGGATGCGGTTCCTGTCCGCGCCGCCTGGAGGCCAGCTCGAACCCGACGCCTCAGGCCTGCCGGCCCCGCCGCAGGACGCTGAAGAAAAGAGACCTGATCTGGTGATCGCCCCCCTCCTGGCCTTCGACCGCTTCGGCGGACGGCTGGGCCAGGGCGGCGGACACTACGACAGGGTCCTTGCTGAACTGCGCCGGACTGGCCCGGTCTTCGTCCTCGGCCTGGCCTTTGCCGGCCAGGAGGTGGACAGGCTTGACCTTGAGCCCCACGATCAGCCTCTTGACGCCGTCCTCACCGAGGCCGGATATCGCCGCCTACCACAGGCCTGAAGGAACAGAATGCGCTTCGCCTTTTTCGGAGACGTGGTCGGGAAATCCGGCCGGGACGGTCTCGCCGACCACCTGCCAGGCCTGCGCCGGCGCCTTGACCTGGAGTTCGTCATCATCAACGCAGAGAACGCGGCGGCGGGCTTCGGCATTACCGAGCGGACCGCCCGGGACCTGTTCGACGCCGGTGCCGACTGCCTGACCCTGGGCAACCACGCCTGGGACCAGAAGGAAGCCCTGACCTACATCGTCCGCGAGCCTCGGCTGATCCGGCCCCTGAATTATTCTGTCCTGGCCGACGCTCCAGGCCTGGGCGCCAACCTCTTCGAGACCCGCCGAGGCCAACGGATTCTGGTGATCAACCTCCTGGGCCGCATCCACATGGACAGCCTGGACGATCCCTTTGCCGCGGTGGACCGGGAACTGGAGAAGTCGCCCCTGGGCATGGTGGCCGATGCCATCGTAGTCGACATGCACGCCGAGGTTACCTCGGAGAAGATGGCCATGGGTCACTTCTGCGATGGACGGGCCAGCCTGGTGGTCGGGACTCATACCCACGTCCCCACCGCCGACGCCCAGATCCTGCCGGGGGGCACTGCATACCAGACCGATGCCGGCGCCTGCGCCGACTATGACAGCGTCATCGGCAACATGAAGGAAGAACCGATCCGGCGATTCACCACCCGGATTTCCGGTGGTCGCTTTCGCCCGGCGGAGGGGCCTGCGACGGTCTGCGGCGTCTTCGTGGAAACCGACGACGCCACGGGCCTCGCCCGCCGCATCGCGCCCATCCGGATCGGCGGGCGCCTGGCCGAGACGGTCCCCGACCTCAGTCCGGCCGCCGCCTGAAGAAGCGTCCGAAGCTGTTCGGCGGCACCTGGCGGGCGGTCATCCTGGACTGCAGGGGCGGAAACGCGAGTTGGCCAGTCGTTTCCGGATCGAGGATCGCGAACCTGCGGGCGGCCGCCTTGGCCTGTTCGGCGGCGGTGATCTTGCCGTCATAGTTCAGGTCAGCGCCTCGGACGGGCTGGGGTTCGTCCAGCAGGCTGAAGGTCGAGGCGCCCTCCAGACCGCGGGCCCGGGGCGCCGGGGCACCCGCCCCGTCGTCGTCCTCTCGGCCCGGCCGAAAGGCCGCGGACTGGGGTAGGATCTCCGGCGCGACCTCATTTTCGTATGTCGTATTCTCGAAACCGTCGACCCGGCCGTCCTTGTCGGTATCGAGCACGGTCAGGAAGCGCAGGCCGTCAGCGGTGAACTCCTTGAGGGTCAGGACGCCGTCATGGTCGCCATCCGCACCGGCGAACCAGTCCGCAAGTCCGTGGGAAGACCGAAAGGGCTCGCCGAAAGGACTGACGAACAGGCCCGACGCCGAGCCGGGTGCCTTGGCCTGTGGCCCCTGGGCGGCCAATGGCGCGGCAGAAACCAGCCCTGCCGAGGCGAGGGCCAGTCCCAGCCCGAGGCCCAGGCCAAGCCCGTCGAGGACCCCCGGACAGCGTGATGGGAAACGACTCATGATGCGGACTCCCGGTTCGGTGGAAAGACAGAACGGTCTGGAGGCGGCGTCAATATGGCACCGACCCTAAGGAGCCATCCGGGGGTTGCGTTTGCAGGTCGGGTCGCGGAATCCTTGCCCATGGCGTCGCTGAACGGAACGCCCGGAGAACCGATATGCTGCACTTCCTGCTTCGCGCGGTCTTCGCCGCTTTTGGACTGGCCATCGCTTCCCGGCTTGTTCCCGGCGTCACCTACGATGCGCCTATGACTCTCTTCCTGGCCGCATTGCTGCTCGGGGTGGTCAACGCCCTGCTGAGGCCCCTGCTGGTCATCCTGACCCTGCCCATCACCGTCCTGACCTTCGGATTGTTCCTGCTGGTGATCAATGCGGCCATGATCCTGCTGGTCTCGAAAATCCTTCCCGGCTTCCAGGTCGCTGGCTTCATCCCGGGATTGCTGGTGGCGATCATCACCGGGCTCACCAGCTGGGCCGGCACAATGCTGTTGGGCGACCTGAAGCGCCTGAACGGTCGGGCCAGCTGACAGCCGGACACGAAAAAGGGGGCGGAGCCTGAAGCCCCGCCCCCTGGTCTTTCGGGAAACGACCTGGATCAGAAGTCCATGTCGCCCATGCCGCCCATACCGCCGGGCATGCCCTGGCCACCGCCGCCGCCGCCCTTCTTGGGGGCCTCGACGATCGCGGCTTCCGTGGTGATCATCAGGCCGGCCACCGAGGCGGCGTCCTGAAGGGCGATGCGGACCACCTTGGCCGGGTCGATGACGCCGGCCTTCACCATGTCCACATACTCTTCGGTCTGGGCGTTGAAGCCGAAGGTGGGCGAGGTGTTCTCGAGCACCTTGCCGACCACGATCGAGCCTTCGACGCCGGCGTTCTCGGCAATCTGCCGGATCGGGGCCTGGAGGGCACGGCGCACGATGGCGACGCCGGCTTCCTGGTCGTCGTTGTCGCCCTTCAGGCCTTCGAGGGCCTTGGAGGCCTTCAGCAGGGCCACACCGCCGCCGGGGACGATGCCTTCTTCCACGGCCGCGCGGGTCGCGTTGAGGGCGTCATCGACGCGGTCCTTCTTTTCCTTGACCTCGACCTCGGTCGAGCCGCCGACGCGGATCACGGCGACGCCGCCAGCCAGCTTGGCCAGCCGCTCCTGCAGCTTTTCCTTGTCATAGTCCGAGGTGGTGTCCTCGATCTGGCGCTTGATCTGGCCAATGCGGGCCTCGATACCCTCCTTGGCGCCGGAGCCGTCGACGATGGTGGTGTCGTCCTTGGTGATCGTGATCTTCTTGGCGCGGCCCAGCATTTCGAGGGTCACGTTCTCAAGCTTGATGCCCAGGTCCTCGGAGATCAGCTCACCACCGGTCAGGATGGCAATGTCCTCGAGCATGGCCTTGCGGCGGTCGCCGAAGCCAGGCGCCTTGACCGCCGCGACCCGCAGGCCGCCGCGCAGCTTGTTGACCACCAGGGTGGCCAGGGCCTCGCCCTCGACGTCCTCGGCGATGATCACCAGGGGACGCCCGGACTGCACGACGGCCTCGAGGACCGGCAGCAGGGGCTGGAGAGAGGTCAGCTTCTTCTCGAAGAGCAGGATCAGAGGCTCTTCGAGTTCGGCCTCCATCTTGTCGGCGTTGGTGATGAAGTAAGGCGACAGATAGCCACGGTCGAACTGCATGCCCTCGACGACGTCGAGTTCGGTCTCGGCGGTCTTGGCTTCCTCGACCGTGATGACGCCTTCATTGCCGACCTTGTCCATGGCCCGGGCGATCATCTCGCCGACCTCGGTGTCGCCGTTGGCGGAGATGGTGCCGACCTGGGCGATCTCGGCGTTGGTGGTGACCTTGCGCGAGGACTCCCGGATGGATTCCACGACCTTGGCCACGGCCTTGTCGACGCCACGCTTCAGGTCCATCGGGTTCATGCCCGCGGCGACAGACTTCATGCCCTCGACCACGATGGCCTGGGCCAGGACGGTGGCGGTGGTGGTGCCATCGCCAGCCTTGTCGTTGGTCTTGGAGGCGACTTCTCGGATCATCTGGGCGCCGAGGTTCTCGAAGCGGTCAGACAGTTCGATTTCCTTGGCGACGGACACGCCGTCCTTGGTCGAGCGCGGGGCGCCGAAGGACTTCTCGATGACCACGTTCCGGCCCTTGGGGCCGAGGGTCACCTTTACGGCATTGGCGAGGGTATTGACGCCGCGCAGCATCTTGTCGCGGGCGTCAGTACCAAAATAGACGTCTTTAGCGGCCATTGGCTTACTCTTTTCGAATGAGATTGGTGGGTCTGGAAGGTGGTCGGGGGCTCTACTCGATCACGCCCAGGACGTCGCTTTCCTTCATGATCAGGAGGTCAGCGCCGTCGATCTTGACTTCGGTGCCGGACCATTTGCCGAACAGGATGCGGTCGCCCGTCTTCAGGTCGAGGGGCTGGATCTTGCCAGATTCGTCGCGGGCACCGGGACCGGCGGAGATCACTTCGCCTTCCTGCGGCTTTTCCTTGGCGGTATCGGGGATGATGATCCCGCCCTTGGTCTTTTGTTCTTCTTCGACGCGCTTCACGAGGACGCGGTCACCGAGGGGACGAAACGCCATGTTCTGGTCTCTCCATTTAGGACGAGGGTTATTGAAATCTACAGACGCGGCACCGCCTTTGGCAGCCGCCGCTCACGAGTGCTAACGCGTCGGGGAGTTAGGCGCCCGGTCCGGCGGAGTCAAGCGGTGCGCCGATCAATTCGCCGCTGTCGGTTCCGGTTGCGCGCCCGCCACCCTCGCCGCTAAGGTCCCCCCGAGCATTTACGCCTGAACAAGGAAACGCCCATGCGCCGCGCCTATGCGATCGCCGCCCTGTCGGTTCTCGCCCTCGCCCTTCCCGCCGCCGCCGAGACCTGGACGGCCTACACTGCGCCGAACGACAAGGGACTGCAGTGGTCCCTTGACTCCGATTACAGCTACCGGGATGCCGGGACGGGACGGGTGGTCGTCATGACCGCCGTCGGCAAGGTCGGCGCCAGCCCCCGGATGGGACCCTCGGGACCCGGGGCCGCGGACGGAGTGGGTTTCGTCTACGCCCTCGACTGCAAGTCGAAGAACTTCGTGCCCATGGGCGGCTACTCGCCGAAGAAGCCGCTGGAGATCAGCGGCACCTGGCGCCGCGCGGTGCCGAAGACGTCCGACGCGGCGGACGATGCAGCCCTGATGCGCCAAGCCTGCACCAACTCCGCGGCCCTGCCCACGAAGTAGGCCGAGCGCCAACAGAAGAGGGGGGGCGGCTCTCGGGGCCACCCCTTTTCGTTGGAGGCAAAGCACATCGAGGCATGCGGATCTGCGCCCGCTCGGCGCAGGTCTTCATCTGCGGGTCGCCGCACCTGGCCAGCTCCGGGCGGACTTGGCTGGCGTAACCCTGGCTGGAAATTCCGTTCCCGGCGCGCCAGGATGGGGGATGATCACGGACTTCCCCCACCGCCCCCTGGCCAACGCCTTCGTGACCCTGGATCCACTTTCGGAGGTCCACCGCGAGCCCCTCCGCGCCGCCTGTGCCGCGGATCCCGACGTCTGGCGCGAGCTTTATTCCCTGTCCCTGGTGGGCGAGCACTTCGACCGGTTCTGGACGGAAAAGCGCATCGCCGATCGCGACTCCGGCGCGGCACACCATTTCGCTGTGCTTCAGGAAGGCCGCTGCGTCGGCATCACCGCCTTCCTGAAAATCGACCGGGCCAACGCAAGCCTTGAGATCGGCCTGACCTACTACGCCCCCGAGGCCAGGGGCGGACCGGTCAATCCCTCAGCCAAGCACCTTCTGATGGGGGAAGCCTTCGACGCCGGCTTCTCCCGGGTCCAGTTCCATGTCGACGAGATCAACGCCCGCTCTCGCGCGGCAGTGCTCAAGCTGGGCGCCACCTTCGAGGGGGTCCAGAGGTGGGAACGAATCGTCTGGACCGGCCGCCAGCGCAGCACGGCGGTCTACTCGGTCATCGCTCCCGAATGGCCCGGCGTCCGCAAGGCGCTGGACCAAAGGCTCGCCGCCTTCGGGCCAGACGCCTGAGCCCTCCGGCCTGAAGGCAGCGGCGGCGCTTCAGCTCACCGGTGCCGTGCGGGTCTGGCTTTCGGCGAAGAAGACCTGACCGGCGTGCTCGGCCACCTCCTGGGCGGTGTAGGGCCGGCCCGGCTGGAAACCCTCGGTCTCCAGCATCTTGATCTCGCGGACGCCGCGGGAGGAGACGCCCAGCACCTTGCCAGTGTGGTCGGCGGCCAGGTCCGAGACCATGTAGAGCACGCCCGGCGCCACGTTCTCTGGCAGGCTCAGAGGATCCGGGTCGCGGCCGGCCCGTCCAGGCAGGTCGGAGGTCATGCGCGTGAAGGCGCCGGGCGCCAGGCCCATGACCCGGATGCCGTACTTGCGGCCCTCGATGGCCAGCACCCGCATAAAGCCGTAGATGCCGGCCTTGGCCGCTCCGTAGTTCGACTGGCCGAAATTGCCGTAGAGACCCGAGGTGGAGCTGGTCATGACGATGACCCCCTGCCGGCCATTGTCCTTCAGCCACTTCCAGACCGGCATGGTGCAGCAGTAGGTGCCCTTCAGGTGCACCTTGACCACCAAGTCCCAGTCCGCCTCCGACGTGTTGGCGAAGGACTTGTCGCGCAGGATGCCCGCGTTGCAGACCAGGATGTCGACCTGGCCGAAGGCGTCGAGGGCCGATTTCAGGATGTTCTCGCCCCCCGCCATGGTGGACACGTCGTCGGCGTTCGCAACGGCCCGTCCCCCCTCGGCGAGGATGTCGTTGACCACCTGCTGGGCAGCACTGACGGATCCGTCGCCCGAGCCGTCCCGGGCGCCGCCCAGGTCATTGACGACCACCGCCGCGCCCTCGCGGGCAAACAGCCGCGCATAGGCCTCGCCGAGTCCGCCGCCCGCACCCGTGATGATCGCCACCTTGCCGTCGAGAAGTCCCATATGCGTTTCCTCGTTGTCTTGTCTGTGGGGGCATCTTCCAACCGGTCCGCCGGCGAGTCGAGTCCAAGTGGCCAACGGACGGCCGAGACCCTTTCCGACTCCACAAGCCGGTCCGTTGGAGTAGGGTCGGAGCGGAGCCGGCGCGTCAGACGCCGGATTGAGGGGGAAGCGGCGTGTCTGAGACCATTCCTACGGGCGAGGCCCACGGTCCGGGGGCTATTGCCGATCCCCCCATGGCGTCCGAGCTGGCTGGCGACGGTCGGATGAACCGGGGCGCCGTGTCCTGGTCCGTCTTCGAGGGCGCGCGAAACCCCTACATCATCCTCGTCACCATCTACATTTTTGCGCCCTATGTGGCCTCCGTCATGGTTGGCGACCCGGTCCGGGGCCAGGCGGTCATCTCCCAGTGGAGCCAGTATTCCGGCTGGATCGTCATGGCCACGGCGCCCTTCCTCGGGGCCTCCATCGACCAGCTCGGGCCCCGCAAGGGCTGGCTGGCCCTGGTGGTGGCAGCCATGGTCCCGATGATGATCGCCCTCTGGTGGGCCAAGCCCGACGGCAGCGGACTGTCCGTCACCCTGACCATGCTGCTCATCACCCTGATCGGCCTGGGCTTCGCCTTCTCCGAGGTGCTGCACAACTCTTTGCTGATCCGGGCGGCGGGCATGAAGGCCGCCCACAAGGCCTCTGGACTGGCCCTCGCCCTCGGCAATGGCTTCTCGGTGCTGGCCCTCGGCTTCACGGCCTGGGCCTTCGCGCTTCCGGGAAAGGTCAATTGGGCCTGGGTGCCCAAGACCCCGCTGTTCGGCCTGGACACCGCCGCCCATGAGCATGAGCGGATCGTGGCCGTGATGGCGGCGGGCATATTCGCCATCGGCGCCATCCCCCTGTTTCTCTTCACACCAGACGCCCCATCCACCGGGGTGCCGGTCCTCAAGGCCTTCCGTAACGGTGCCCGCCAGCTTTGGGAAATGCTGTCGACGGTAGGGCGCTACCGCGATGCGGCCATCTACCTGCTCAGCCGGATGGCCTTCGTCGATGGCATGAACGCCGTCCTGATCTATGCCGGCATCTACGCTGTGGGGGTGATGAAGTGGCAAGCCCTTGAAATGCTAGGCTACGGTATCCTCCTGTCCATCCTCGCGGTCCTGGGCGGCTTCGTCGGTCGCTGGATGGATGCGGCCCTGGGGCCCAAGAACTCGCTGCGGATCGCCATCCTGATGTCGATCCTGGGTATTGTGTGCATGCTGGGCATGTCGCCGACCCGTATCCTCTACCTCTGGTCGTTTGATCCCTCGGCCCAACCGCCGGTCTGGGACGGGCCGGTCTTCCGGACCCTGCCCGAGTTAGTATTCCTGCTGATCGGCTTCGTGAATGCGGTCTTCATCACCGCCCAGTACGCGTCCGCCCGCACCCTGCTGACCCGCCTGACGCCACCGGAGAAGACCGGCGCCTTCTTCGGAGTCTATGCCCTGTCCGGGGTGGCGACCGGATGGCTGGGCCCCATGATGGTCAATCTCGGTACAAACCTGACCCACACCCAGCAGGGCGGCTTCGCCACGGTGACGGTTCTCCTGGCTGTTGGCCTGGTCGGCCTCAGTTTTGTCCGGGGCGGCGGCAAGTCGATGGAGTCCTGAGGCGCATCGGTCGCCTCATCTATTGTTAACCATGATTGTTCATGAAGTTTAACTAACGGCCCCTTGCGAAGTGTCCACTCAGTTTACTTGTCGTTAACTTCATTACGACAAGAATGCAGTGAGTGCGCGGGGAAGCCGAAAGGCTCAGCCGGGGCGTGGGGACTCCCGCCCTCCCGTGACACGGGAGAACAGAATGTCCAGGTTACTCGCAAGGGTCCTCCGTGAGGAGGCCTCCGCGCCGGTGGTTGAGTATGGGGTCGTCGCGGCCCTCATCGCCGCCGTGCTTCTCACCGCCGCCAGCCTTGGCGTCGGCCACCAGCCCCTGCCCAGCGCCGCCCCGGACCTTCGCGCGGCACCACGCTGAAGCCACCCGTTGCGGCGTCACGCACTTTGGCCCAAATGACCTGAGGCGTCCCATCGGACGCCGGTCCTGGGAAGTGCGCCATGTCAGAGTCCCCCTCCGTCGCGGAAGGCCCCTCGGTTCCCGTGATCGCCCTCTGCGAGGGCGAGTCCGAAGCCTGGCGGGCGACGGCCCCGCCTCTCGAACGCGGACTCGCTGGCCCGGACTTTAAGGGGCGAACCGGCCAGGTGGTGATCGTTCCAGGACCCGATGGCGCCCCCGCCCGGGTCCTGCTGGGCCTGGGCCTTGCGCCCGGGGACCCCGCCGCCTTCCGGACCCTGGCAGGCCGGCTTCCAGCCGGGCGTTTCCGGCTTGAGGGCACGCCCGGCGGCCTCGCGCCCCTGGACGCCGCCATTGCCTTCGCCCTCGGCCTCTACCGCTTCGAGCGCTACCGCAGGCGTGAAACCGCCCCTCCGACCTTGGAGATCCAAGGCGCCGACCCGGCCGCGGTCGCCGGGATCGCAGACGCCTGCGCCCTCGCCAGGGACCTGATCAACACCCCCGCAAACGACCTCGGGCCCGCTGAACTCGAGGCCGCCGCCCGCGATCTGGCCGGGCGCTTCGGGGCGGACATCTCTGTGATCTGCGGCGACGACCTGCTGGCGGGGGGGTATCCCGCGGTCCATGCGGTCGGCCGGGCGGCGGCGGCGGGTCGCGAGCCCCGGATGATCGAGATCACCTGGGGTGAGGCCGGTCGCCCCCTTGTCGTCCTCGTGGGCAAGGGCGTGGTCTTCGACACCGGCGGCCTGGACCTGAAGCCATCCGCAAGCATGCGCCTGATGAAGAAGGACATGGGCGGCGCAGCCCACGCCCTGGCCCTGGGCGCCATGATCCTGCAGGCGGACCTGCCCATTCGCCTGTCCATCCTCGTTCCGGCGGTTGAGAACGCCGTGAGCGGCGGGGCCATGCGTCCCGGGGATGTCCTGTCGACCCGCAAGGGGCTGACCGTCGAGGTGGGCAATACCGACGCCGAGGGCCGGCTTATCCTCGCCGACGCCCTGACCCGCGCCGGGGAACTCGCACCCGACCTCACCCTGGACCTGGCCACCCTGACCGGTGCCGCCCGGGTTGCCCTGGGCCCGCAGTTGCCACCCTTCTTCACCGACGACGAGGACCTGGCGGCGGCCATCGAGGCGGGTGCCCGCCGAGCCTTCGATCCGGTCTGGCGGCTCCCACTGTGGAAGGGCTACGCTGCGTCGCTAGAGTCCGACATCGCCGACCTGAAGAACGATCCCGACGCCTGGGCCCAGGCAGGTGCCATGACGGCGGCCCTCTTCCTGCAGAAGTTCGCCCCGCACGGCCCCTGGGCGCACTTCGACATCTATGCCTGGAACCCCAGGGGCCAACCCGGCTCACCCGCCGGCGGGGAGACCCACGCCATCCGCGCCCTCTTCGCCATGCTGCAGGACCGCTACGGGTGAGGACCGACCCGCGCCTGACCCCGGCGAGGGCCGACCTGGCCGCCGCCAGCCTCGAGGGCCTGGTGCCCGCTGGCCGCTATGTGCGCCCGAAGCGGATGCAGGTCGCGGTCCCGGCGACCGCCGTCCGTAGCGGCCCCCAGGCCGGGGCCGAGCAGTGGGACCAGCTGCTCCTGGGTGAGCGGTTTGATGTCCTGGAGACCCGCGACGCCTTCGCCTGGGGACAGGCGGTCCGGGACGGCTATGTCGGCCATGTCGCCCTCGACGCCCTGGCGCCGGAGGGACCTGCGCCCACCCACTGGGTCCGGGTCGGCCTGACCTATGGATTCCGGGGCCCCAGCATCAAGTCGGAGCCTGTCGGGCCCATCTCCCTGAACAGCCTGGTCGCCGTTTCTAGCCAGAAGGGGAAGCTCGCCCTCTGCGACGCCGGCTTCTGGCTGCCAGAGACCCACCTCGCGCCGATCGGTACCTTCGAGGCCGATCCCGTGGCCGTGGCCGAGTCGCACCTGGGCGCGGCCTACCTGTGGGGCGGGCGTGAGGGCTGCGGCCTGGACTGCTCGGGACTGGTCCAGCAGGCCCTCCTGGCCTGCGGGCGGGCCTGTCCCCGGGATTCCGACCTCCAGCAGGGCCTGGGGGCCGCGGCTTCCCCAGACGCGCTACGCCGGGGGGACCTGGTCTTCTGGAAGGGCCACGTGGCCATGATGGTGGACGCCGCGCGAATGGTGCACGCCAATGCCCATCACATGGCTGTGGCCATCGAGCCCCTCGCGGAGGCGATCCAGCGGATTTCGGAGGCGGGCGGCGGTGAACCCACGGCCTTCAGGCGGCCCCTCGAAAGGCAGCGCCCGTTCGCGTCCTGAAGGGCCTCAGGCGGCGGGCTTGGCCGCAGGCACCTCGACGGGCGCGGCAGGCACAGCGGCGGCAGCCGGAGCACCCACGACCGGGGCACCGACAACCGGAGCGCCAGCGGCCGGAGCGGCTGCAGCCGGCGCGGCAGCGGGTGCCGCAGCAGCCGGATTCGGGGCGGGCATGGGCAGGGTAGAGCCCTGGGCGCGAAGGTAAGCGATGACGTTGATCCGGTCCTCGGACTTCTTCAGGCCGACGAAGGACATCTTGGTACCCGAAATGTACTTCTGGGGTCCCTTGAGGAACTCGTACAGGTGGGTGTCGTCCCAGACGGCCTGCTTGCCGCCGAACTCGGTCATTCCCGCTGAATAGGCGAAGCCGGCGTGGGAACCGGGCTTGCGGCCGACAATGCCCCAGAGGTTGGGGCCGGTGCCGTTGACGCCGCCATTGGCGACGTTGTGGCAGGCCTGACACTTGGCGAAGACAGCCTCACCGGCCTTGAGGTCGGCGACGGGAATGACAGTTCCGAAATCGGGGATTACATCGACGGCCGCTGCGCCTTCGCCCCCTTCGGTGGCAACCTCGATGAGGTACCCGGGCTTGGCCGGCGCCTCGGAGCTGAACAGCCCCGTAGTGACTTCCCGAAGCCCGACGATGGCAAGGGCCGTCGCAAGCCCGGCACCTGCGATCTTATTGAAAGAAAGGTTGCTCATCGTCCCGAAACCCAAAACCTGAAAGGCCCGAAATAAGGCCCGTCCTGCGGCGGATTCCCGCCCCTTGTTGCGTTCGCGTCTCTTACACGCTACCGGCGCTGGCGCAACCGGACAGTTGGCCCGGAGCCTAGGTTCATGACACCCATTCTTCTCATCCCCGCGCGACTGGCCGCGACGCGGCTCCCCGGCAAGCCGCTCGCCGATATCGGCGGCCTTCCCATGATTGTCCGCGTGGTCCGCCAGGCCGAGGCGTCAGGCGTCGGGCCGGTGGCCGTGGCGGCGGGCGACCCCGAAATCGTTGCGGCCGTCGAGGCTGCCGGGGGCCGGGCCGTCCTCACAGATCCCGACCTTCCGTCCGGCTCTGACAGGATCCTGGCCGCCCTCCGGATGCTGGATCCCAAAGGCCATCATGACGTGGTCATCAACCTGCAGGGCGACATCCCCTTCATCGCCCCCGAAGCGATCCGGGCCTGCGCGGGCCTGCTGTCCGCGCGTCCAGAGGCCGACATCTCGACCGTCATGGTCGCCGAATCGGATCCCGGGGACCGGGTGAACCCGGACATGCCCAAGGTGGTCGCCGCCATGGCGCCGGATGGCCGTTCCGCCCGTGCCCTCTACTTCACCCGCTCAGTCCTCTACGGCGAGGGCCCGGTCTGGATCCACCACGGCATCTATGGCTTTCGGCGCCAGGCCCTGGAGCGCTTTACGGCCGCGCCCCCTTCGCCCCTCGAGCGGCGCGAGCGGCTGGAGCAGCTGCGCGCCCTGGAGCTGGGGATGACCATCTGGTCCGCCGTACTGGACGAAGCGCCCATCTCGGTGGACAACCCCGCCGACCTCGAGCGCGCCCGCGCATACGCCCGCCGAATGGGAGACCCGGCATGAACCCCAACCGGATCGCCTTCCAGGGAGAGCTTGGGGCCAACAGCCACGAAGCCTGCCAGGCCGCCTTCCCCGACATGGAGCCCGCGCCCTGCGCGACCTTCGAGGAGGCTTTCGAGGCCGTGCGGTCCGGTGATTGCCGGCTGGGCATGATCCCGGTGGAGAATTCCATCGCGGGTCGGGTTGCGGACGTCCATCACCTGCTGCCGTCCTCGGGCCTGCGGATCATCGGCGAGCACTTCAAACCTATCCATTTCCAGCTGATGGCCAATCCGGGCGTCCGGCTCGAAGACCTGAAGACCGTGGTCTCCATGCCCATCGCCTTCGCCCAGTGCCGGGAGGTGATCGCAAACCTTGGCCTGTCCCGGGATCCGGTCAGCGACACCGCCCTGGCAGCCCGGCAGCTCTCGGAGCATCCGGACCCGACCCGGGCCGCCATCGCCCCGGCCCTGGCGGCGCGGCTCTACGGCCTCGAGATCCTGCAGGCGGACATTGAGGATACCCACGACAACACCACGCGCTTCCTGGTCATGACCGCCGACCATGACGCCCCGGCGCCGGCGCCCGACGTCCGCTGCGTGACCAGCTTCTTCTTCCGGGTCCGGAACCTGCCGGCGGCCCTCTACAAGGCCCTCGGCGGCTTCGCCACCAACGGCGTCAACATGACCAAGTTGGAAAGCTACATGGAGAACGCCGCCTTCACGGCGACCTTCTTCTATTCCGAGATCGACGGGCGTCCTGAAGATCCCGCCGTCGCCCGGGCCTTCGAGGAGCTGCAGTTCTTCTCGGAGCGGTTCGAAATCCTCGGCGTCTACCCCGCCGATCCCTACCGCGACCACATCTGATTCGGTCAGTCCGCCTCGGCCCAGGCGCGGAGAAGCTGGTGGGCGATGGCCATGGCGGGTGGGGCGAAGCTAC
>NZ_JBAXIM010000058.1:0-15216 GCF_037138395.1 Phenylobacterium sp. | reverse complement strand
ATTGAAATCGCTGGCGCACCCGACACGATTCGAACGTGTGACCTTTGCCTTCGGAGGGCAACGCTCTATCCAGCTGAGCTACGGGTGCGTCTTCAGCGGAGGGGCCTTTTAGCTGAAAGGCGGGCGCATGGCTACTGCGACGAGACGCTGGCGCGGAACTCGCGTTCGGCGAGGGTCTGGCGGTCTGCGGGGGACAGGTCGGACAGGCGCTCCAGGGTGACGGTGCGGATCGCAGCCGTGCACGGATAGACGTGGGGATAGGGCCCAACCGGGGCGCCGGTGTCGAGGCCGACGTCGAAGGTCTCGCCGCTCATGGAGAAGACCACCGGCACCGTGCGCTCCAGCCGGGCCTCGCCGGCCGGGGTGCCGTCTACCGACAGGGTGAGGATGCCGCCGGCGCCCAGGCCGCCGTCGTAGGCGAAGCCGACCTCCAGTAGGTGCGGCCCCGGGGCCAGGGGCCCGCCGTCGCCGACCCCCGTCAGCTCCCGGCCGAAGTAGTTGTAGATGAACCGGGGCGCGCCAGCCGCGTCCAGGTAGAGGCTCCAGCCGGCCATGTTGCCGCCCTGGCAGGCGATGACGCCCCGGGCCGGCACCTCGCCAACCTCGATGTCGGCGGTGATCCGGTAAGAGCAGTTCTTCAGGTTGACGACAATGCTCTCCGGGATCCGGACATGGGCCGTCGTGTAGGTCATGGACCGGGCCGACCCCAGGGCCGTGGGCACGGCCAGGCCCGGGTCCGCCCGGCGAGCGGGGTCGCGCATCGGATAGACCCCGTTGCGCCGGGCCTCGGCGTCGAACACCGCCTTAAGTTCCTCCAGCTTCTCCGGGAACTGGGCCGACAGGTCCCGGCCCTGGGAGAAGTCCTCGGCGATATTGTAGAGCTCCCAGCGCTCCTGCGGGCCGTCGAAGGGCGTGGCCAGGAAGCGCATCCAGGGCACGCGGCCGTGGAAGCAGGAGGCCATCCAGCCCTCATGGTAGATGGCGCGGTTGCCGAGGATCTCGAAGTATTGGGTCGTGCGCTGGCCGGGGGCGTCCGCCGAGCCGAAGCTGTAGCCCATGGACACCCCGTCCATGGGGTCCTGGTCCACCCCGTTGACCCGGGTTGGCGCCTCCACCCCCGCCGCCTGCAGCAGGGTCGGGGCGATATCGATGACGTGGTGGAACTGCGAGCGGAGGCCACCCGCCCGGGGGATGCCGGCGGGCCAGCTCAGGGCCATGGCGTTGCGGGTGCCGCCGAAATGGGAGGCCACCTGCTTCATCCACTGGAAGGGGGCGTCCAGGGCCCAGGCCCAGCCGGCGTTGAAGTGGTTCTCGCAGCGGGCGGTGCCGAAGTCGTCCATGTGGGCGAGCATCCACTCGGGATCCTCGGGCACACCGTTCTGGAAGGAGGGCGCAGCCCAGGCGCCGTTCAGGGTCCCTTCCGCCGAGGCGCCGTTGTCGCCGGTGATGTAGACGACGAGGGTGTTGTCCGCCTGGCCCGAGGCCTCGACGAACTGCAGAAGGCGGCCGATGTGGTGGTCGGTGTGGGCGAGGAAGCCGGCGAAGGCCTCCATGAGCCGCCGGGCCATGGGCTTGTAGCGGTCCGGATAGTCCTCCCAGGCTGGGATCTCGTCGGGCCGGTCGGTCAGGACCGTGCCCTCGGGGATGACGCCCAGGGCGATCTGCCGCTCGAAGATGGTCCGGCGCAGGGCATCCCAGCCGTCGTCGAACTGGCCGGCGAAGCGGTCGATCCAGGCCTTAGGGGCATGGTGCGGCGTGTGTACCGCGGGGGTCGGGAGATAGAGGAAGTAGGGCTTGCCCGGCGCCGTCGCCCGCACCCGCTCGATCCAGGCAATGGACTGGTCCACCAGGTCCTCGGTGAGGTGGTAGTCGGGCTTGCCGAGATAGGGGAAGACCGGCGTCGTCTGGTCGTAGACGGGGGGCTCGTACTGCGAGGCCTCGGCGTTGATGATGCCATAGAAGCGCTCGAAGCCCATGCCCGTCGGCCAGCGGTCGAAGGGACCGGCGGGGCCCTGCTCCCAGGTGGGGGTCAGGTGCCACTTGCCAAAGCAGCCAGTGGCGTAGCCGTTCTGCCGTAGGATCTCCGCCACCGTCGCCGAGGAGCGGGGGATGAGGCTGTCATAGCCGGGGAAGCTGTTGGCCCCCTCGGGAATGCCGCCCATGTGCACGGCGTGGTGGTTGCGCCCGGTGAGCAGGGCCGCCCGGGTGGGCGAGCACAGGGCCGTGGTGTGGAACTGGTTGTACCGCAGGCCCTTTGCGGCCACGGCGTCCAGGGCCGGAGTGGGCACGGGCCCGCCGAAGGTGCCGAAGGATCCAAAGCCCACATCGTCCAGCATGATGAGGATGATGTTCGGCGCGCCCTCAGGGGCGCCGTCCTTGCGCAGGCGCGCGGACTGGGACTCATCCAGCAGCCGCTCGATCCGGCCTTCGAAGGGCCTGGAGGGTTTGGGAAGCTCGGTCATGCCCCCGACCCTACCAGGGTCTTGCCCATCCCCTGGCCGGAGAGGGCGAACTCCAGGGCCTCGCCGTAGGCGGCCAGGGAAAAGCGGCGACCTTCGGGGGGTGCCAGGCGGCCGTCCTCCACCCAGGCCAGGAGGCGAGAGAGGGTCTCGGCGGCGCGGGGTGACTCGAACAGCAGGAACTGGCGCACGTCCACCCCGGTGAGGGCGGCGCCCTTCATCAGGGGCAGGTTGGCGGGAAGGGCCGGGATGGGGCCACCGGCAAAGCCCACCACCAGGTGGCGTCCGCCCCAGGCCAGTGACCGAAAGGCTGGCTCGAACAGGGGGCCGCACACGGGGTCGAAGATGACGTCTGGCCCGCGTCCGCCGCACAGGGCCTTCAGCCGGTCGCGCCAGGCCTCGGCCCCTGTGTCCAGGACCTCGTCCGCCCCGCAGGCCCGGGCGAAGTCGCGCTTCTCCGGCGTGGAGGCGCAGGCGAGGACCCGGGCGCCGAGGATCTTCCCCACCTGGACGGCGGCTGTCCCCACGCCCCCGGCGGCGCCCAGGACCAGCAGGGTCTCGCCTGGGCGCAGGGCGGCCCGGTGCTCCAGGCCGTGCAGGGCGGTGAGGTGGTTGATGCGGAAGCCGGCGGCCTGGCCGGAGGTCATGTTGGCGGGCAGGCGCGTGCAGGCGCCCGCCGCCGCCAGGGCATACTCGGCGAAGCCCCCCGCCACCGTGGCCATGACCCGGTCGCCGGGCGCAAGGCCCTCCACCCCCTCGCCGAGGGCGTCGACTACGCCTGCGACCTCCTGGCCAGGGGTGTGCGGCAGGGGCGGCTTGACCTGGTATCGGCCAAGGGCAACCAGGGCGTCAACGTATCCGAGGCCGCAGTCCGTGACGCGCAGGCGCACCTGCCCTGGGCGGGGCTCAGGGACCGGCGCCTCGACGAGGCTGTAGCCGTCCAGGGAGTCCAGGCTTTCGCCGACGACCTTCCTCATTCCGCGTCCTCCTTCAGGCCCCGTCCTCCTTCAGGCAAGGCCCAGCATGCGGGGCAGGTCGGGCTGGCCGGTGTGGGCCGTGACCCCGCCGTCGACGGCCAGGATGGACCCGGTCATATAGCTGGCGTCGTCCGAGGCCAGGAAGGCGACCACGGCGGCGATCTCCTCGGGTCGGGCGAAGCGGCCCATGGGCACCCGGGCGTCCCAGGCCTCGCGCACCCCCTGCAGGTCGTTGATGCCGGCGATGATTGGGGTGTCCACGGGCCCCGGGCAGACGGCGTTGACGCGGATGTTCTCCCGGGCGTGGTCGATGGCCACCGAGCGGGTCAGGTTGATCACCCCGGCCTTGGCGGCGTTGTAGGCGGCAAAGGCGAAGTCTCCCGCAAGGCCCGAGATGGAGGCGGTGTTGATGATGGCACCGCCGCCCCGGGCGCGCAGGGCGGGAATCGCCGCCTTGCAACCGTAGAAGACCGAGGACAGGTCCACGTCGATCACCCGGTGCCAGTCCTCGACGGCCAGGTCGGCGGCGGTGGCGAAGCTGCCGATGCCGGCGTTGTTGAACAAGATGTCGAGGCCACCGAAGGCCTGCACGGCGTCGGCCACAAGAGCGTCGACCTCGGGCCAGACAGCCACGTCCACCCGGCGGAAGCGCGCGCGCCCATCGCCCAGTTCGGCGGCGAGGGCCGCGCCGGCCTCGGCGTTGAGGTCGGCCAGGAGCACCGAGGCGCCCTCGGCGTGGAATCGGCGGGCGGCGGCGGCGCCAATCCCCGAGGCCCCGCCCGTGACGACCGCCACCTTGCCTTCGAACCGTCCCATGGGCGCCTCCGCATCCGTGCCTTCGCACCACCCTGCCCCAGGGTGGCGGGGGATGCACCCCTGAGGCTGCGTCAGACGGCCGGTTTCATCTGCATGTCGTGATTCCGTCTGGGATTCTGTCACAGAGGTTCGCCACGGTTTACACTTTCTTTCCGGAGGCGAAGGTGGGGACCCGGCAGCATCAAGGACACGCAATCCTGCGGGATCTGCCGCCGGTCGAGACTCTGCGCGACTGGATCGGCGAAGGCCTGAGGGCGGCTGGCGGGGAATGCCACCGCTCGCTCATCCTGTCCTATATCGCCAGCCGCACCGGTCTGCCCGCCAGCCGCGATCTCGAAACCCGGATGGTCAGGGCTTTCGAAATGGAGGCGGCGGACCTCGCCTCTCCCTTCGAGCCCCGGTTTGGGTCCGGTTCCCATCGTTGGCGGCTGCGCGCCCAGGAGACCCGATCCGGACAGGTCTGAAGCCGGTGGCGAAACCCTCGGAGATCGGGGAGACTACCGTCCAGACCGGAAGCTGGAGAGACTTCATGGAGGACGCAGGACCAATCCGCCGGGCTGTGGCCTGGGCGGGCGGACTGAACCTGGCCTACTTCGGGGTGGAGTTCGCCGTCGCCCTGACGGCGGGGTCTGTGGCCCTGTTCGCGGACTCGGTGGACTTCCTTGAGGACGCGGCGGTCAACCTGCTCATCCTGGTGGCCCTGGCCTGGGCGCCAAGAGCCCGGGCCCGGCTGGGCATGGGGCTGGCAGCCCTCCTCCTGGTCCCGGGCCTGGCCACCCTCTGGATGGCCTGGACCCGGTTCAGCGCCCCGGCCTCGGCGCCGGACGCCGGATTGCTGACCCTGACCGGGCTGGGCGCGCTGGCGATCAACCTGACGGCGGCCTTCATCCTGGCGGGCGCCCGCCGGGAGGGCGGCAGCCTCACCCGGGCCGCTTTCCTGTCGGCGCGCAATGACGCCCTGGCCAACATCGCCATCATCGGCGCGGGCCTGGTCACCGCATTTGCGTGGAGATCAGCCTGGCCGGACCTCATCGTGGGCCTCGGGATCGCCGCCCTGAACGCCGACGCCGCCCGGGAGGTCTGGATGGCCGCCCGCAAGGAACATGCGGCGGCGGCCTGAGGCCCATCGGCGCGGCCGAGGCGGCAACTGGAAGCGGACTCAGATCTCGAGGCAGATCTTGCCGAAGTGCTTCTGCGAGATCTGGTGGGCGAAGGCGGCGGCGATGCCGTCCAGGGGGAAGGTGGAATCGATCACCGGGCGAATTGTCGAGACCTCCAGGGCCCGGATCATCTCCGCCTGCTCCTGGCGGGAGCCCACGGTGACGCCCTTCACGGCGACGTTCTTGGACATGATCAAGGCCGTGGGCACCTCACCGGCAAAGCCCGCCAGGACGCCGATCAGCGAGACGTGCCCACCGATCCGGGTGGCCGTGACGGACTGGCCCAGGGTGCCGGCCCCGCCGATCTCGACCACCACATCGACGCCCCGTCCGCCGGTCAGGGCGGCGGCGGCAGCGCCCCATTCCGGGGTCTGGCGATAATTGACCAGGTGGTCCGCCCCCAGGGCCTTCAACTTCTCAAGCTTTTCGTCCGAGGAGGAGGTCGAGATGACTGTAGCGCCCGCCGCCTTGGCCATCTGAAGGGCGAAGATGGAGACCCCGCCCGTACCCTGGGTCAGGACCACGTCGCCGGGCTTGATCCGCGCCTCGACCATCAGGGCCCGCCAGGCGGTAAGGGCGGCGCAGGGCAGGGTCGCCGCCTCGGCGAAGGACCAACCGGCTGGCATTCGGGTGAAGGCCCGGGCCGGCATGGCGACGTATTCCGCCGCAAAACCATCGGCATGGTCCCCGGGCACGCCCAGCAGGCGCTCCAGGACCGGACCGCCGGTCTCCCAGTTGGGGAAGAAGGCCGACAGGACCCGGTCGCCTGGGGCATAGCCCGTCACCCCTTCGCCCACGGCGACCACCTCGCCGGCACCGTCCGACATGGGGATTCGGCCGTCGGCGGACGGGATCATGCCCGCCACCACGGCGAAGTCATGGAAGTTGAGCGAGCTGGCGCGAACCCGGACCAGGAGCTCGCCAGGGCCGGCGACGGGCTGGGCCCTCTCCTCGATGACCAGCTTGTCCAGCCCGCCCGGGGCGCGGATGGCGGCGACTTTCATGGGCCTCTCCCTGTCTGGCCACTCGGGGCCGGTGCGCGTGCGCAGAGCACATTGTCCAGTATTGCAGACGCCGCAAGGTCACGCGGCGTCAGTCCTTGCCCCCAGAGGGCAGGAATCCCAGTGTGCAGGACTCAAGGGCGGCGGGGGATGAAGACCTCGACCCCGGCGCCCACCCGTCGGGCCGCGGCGTAGTTCCCCAGGTTCAGGGCCAGGCTCATGCGGCCCCGGGAGTCGGGATAGATGAGGACCGCCCCCTCGGGTACGTCGCTGAAGGTGCGCATGTAGGGCGCGGGCTCAGGCCGGCCGGCCACGGTCAGGGGGACGACGTCCCCGATCCTCCAGCCCAGTCCGGCGAAGGCCTCGGCGGAGAGGTCAAGGATCAGGTTTCCATAGGGCCCGTCGGTCCCGATGGCGTGGGCGTGCACCCCCTCCGGGCCAACCCTGGGCGGCGCAAGGTCCAGCCTCACGAGGGACTTCGGATCGATCCCAGGCCCCACCCCGGCCCAGTCGTCACCCCGGGCCAGATGGCCGGCGACTGGCGAGAAGATGTCCCGGCCATGGAAGGTCGAGGACCGCCGCGCGCCGATCATCCAGGACTCGGCGGTGATCTCGCGGGCCGCGACGACCGGGTCCGTGGCGTCCAGAAGGGTGATCAGGCCGTTGTCTGGCAGGACCAGGCTCTGTCCGCGCCGGGTGCGGGCCACGATGGCCCGGCGCCGGGACCCGACCCCAGGGTCGACCACCACCACGATGACCGCGTCCGGCACCAGCCAGGGGGCGGAACCGGCCAGCAGCCGGGCGCCAGCGGCGACGTCGTAGGGCGGGACCCGGTGGCTGATGTCGAGGAGGCGGGCGTCCGGCGCAAGGGACAGGATGACGGCCCGGCAGATGGCGACGGCGTCGTCGATCTCGTCGAAGTCGGAGAGAAAGCCCACCATCCGACCGGGGGCAGCGCGGGTGACACCCGGGACCAGGGTCAGGGCAAGGCCAGCGGCCAGCAGGCCGCGTCGGGGCAGGGCGGCGGTGGTCATCCGGCTCAGGTTCCGAGGGCGGCGTAGAGGCGCCGAGGCGTGATCTCGCGGACATTGGGCGTACCGGCGCCCGGGACGCTTCCGTTGACGTTCTGGATCATGCCCACGAAGACGATGTCGTTGGTGGGATCGATCCAGAACCAGGTGCCGAAGGCCCCGCCCCAGTAGAAGGTCTCGCGCCCCTGCGGGGTCCGGGCGGCGACGGGATCCTGGATAACCGCGAAGTCGAGGCCGAACCCGACGCCTGGCTGGGCCGGTCCGTAGAGGTCCACCATTACGCCCGGGGCCAGCAGGTTGCGGCGCATGAGGCGGACCGTTTCCGGCTTCAGGACCCGGGCGCCGTCCAGCAAGCCGCCGTCCAGCAGGGCCTGGGCAAAGCGGAAATAATCTGAGGCGGTGGAGAGCAGGCCGCCGCCGCCGGACAGGAAGACAGGCGGGGCCACAGGGACCACCTGGGCCGGGCCCGCGACGATGCGGCCGTCCCGGTAGGTGTGGATCCTGGCCACCCGGGGCGCCTTCTCCGGCGAGACATGGAAGCCCGTGTCCGGCATCTTCAGGGGGCCGAAGACGTGCTGGGCCAGGTAGGCGTCGAGGCGCTGGCCCGACAGCCGCTCGACCACATGGCCCTGGATGTCGACGCTGGGCCCGTAACGCCAATCCGTCCCCGGCTGGAAGGCCAGGGGCAGGGCGGCGAGCCGGCGGATCATTTCCTTCAGGTCGCCGGACCTGAGCCCCGCCTGGGCGTAGCCGGCGCTGACGTCGAAGCCGGCGGTGTGGCTCATCAGCTGGGCCATGGTCATGGGCGAGGCCTGGGGGACGAGGCTCCCGTCCGCTGCCTTCACCTGCAGCCCCGCGAACTCGGGAATATGCCGGGCGACGGGATCGTCCAACTTCCAGAGCCCCTTCTCCCAGAGCTGCATCATGGCGACCCCGACCACCGGCTTGGTCATGGAGGCGATGCGCCAGATGGTGTCGGGCCGGGCCGGGGCGCCGGTCTCGACGTCGGCGAGGCCCCGGGTCTCGAAGTGGATCACCTTGCCCTTCCGCGCGGCCAGGGTAGTGACCCCCGCCAACTGTCCCCCGTCCACCAGGGCCTGCAGGTCGTCGGACAGGGCCTTCAGCCGGGCCGGATCGAAGCCGGCGGCCCGGGAATCCGCGAGCGGCAGGGCCGGGGCGGCAGCGAAGGACCCTCCCGGGAGACCGGCGGCGAGGACAGGTGAGGCGGCGGCGGCGGCGAGAAGCTTGCGGCGGGTCAGGCGCATGGGCATGGTTCCATATATGAGGACTGGCGCATCATCTGTGATCCTGCACGCTGCAGGCCGACCGGCGCAACCTCCGGTTCGCCGGGGGCTGGGCGCCCTGCTCGCCGCTGGCCTGCTGTACGGGGCGACCCCGGCCGCCGCCGCCGGGGCCTGCGTCGGGATCGCACCGGGCGAGGACCGTCCCGTCCGGGACCTGGCCTATGCCATGCCGGAGGCCGGCGTCCCCGCCGACGCCCTGAGCCTGGACCTCTGGCCGGGGGCGAGCCCCCTTCCCGCGCCCCTGGTGGTCTTCGTACACGGCGGGACCTGGATGAACGGCGGCAAGTATGCGGGGACAGCGGGACAGGCCCGGGCCTTCCGGTCCGCGGGTTTCGCCTACGCCACGGTGAACTACCGTCTGCGACGGTATGCCGCACCGGACGGCGCCGCCCGGGACATCGCCCAGGCGATCGCCTTCCTGCGAGCCGAGGCCGGGGGCTGCGGCGTCGATCCCAGCCGCATCGTTCTGATGGGCCATTCTGCAGGCGGCCACCTCGCCGCCCTGGTTGCCCTCGACCCAGGCTACCTGGCGGGGGCGGGCGTGCCTCCCGGCGTCGTCCGGGCGGTGGTCCTGCTGGACGCCTACGGCCTCGACATCCCCCGCCATGTCCGCGAGAGCGGGGACCCGGTTTACGCCCGGGTCTTCGGCCCCGATCCCGTGGGCTGGACAGCCATGTCGCCGGTCACCTACGCCGGTCCCGGGCGGCCACCAGCCGTCATCCTGCATGTGGACGCCCGCAATCCCGAGACGCCGGGACAGGCCCGGGTCCTGGCCGAAGCCCTCCGCGCCGCCGGGGGTGAAGCGGTGGTCCACGAAGCGGAAGGGGAGAACCACATCAGCATCAACTTTGGCTTTGGTGCCCCGGGGGACGAGACCACGCGTCGGACCCTGGACTTCCTCGCCAAGCACGTAACGCAAGGGACGGGCTTGTCAGGACTGCGCGCTACAGCCTTAATCCCACCGACCTCGGCGGACAGCGCCGGCACTCACGAAGGATACACCCGATGAACGCCCCGATCCCTCCCTCCACGGGCCCCCTGACCTTCGGCTTCAGCCCGCATGACGACATGAATGACCTGCGGATGAGCGACAAGGCCACGCCGCTCTACGAGCATGTCAAGCGCTTCATCGCCGAGACCGTCGTGCCCATGCAGACGGAGTTCCGGGCCCTGGGCGAGGGCCATACGGACCGCTGGACCTTCGCGCCGGGCCAGCTCGACGTGCTGGAGAAGGCCAAGGACCAGGCCAAGAAGGAAGGCCTCTGGAACTTCTTCCTGCCCGATGCTGATACCGGCGAGGGCCTGTCCAACCTCGATTACGCCTACATCGCCGTAGAGCTGGGCAAGGCACCCATGGCCTCGGAGGTGATGAACTGCTCAGCGCCGGACACCGGCAACATGGAAGTGCTCGAGCGCGTCGGCACCCCCGAGCAGAAGGAGCGCTGGCTGAAGCCCCTGCTGAACGGCGAGATCCGCTCGGCCTACGCCATGACCGAGCCGGCGGTGGCCTCGTCCGACGCTAAGAACATCGCCACCCGGGCGGTCCTGGACGGTGACGAGTGGGTGATCAATGGCGAGAAGTACTACATCTCTGGAGCCGGCGACCCGCGCTGCAAGATCATGATCACCATGGTCCGCACCGACCCCGACGCCCCGCCGCACAAGCAGCAGTCGCAAATCCTGGTGCCCATCGACGCCCCCGGGGTGGAGATCCTCGGCCCGATGCACGTCTTCGGGGAAGACCACGCCCCCCGCGGCCACATGCACATCCGCTTCACCAATGTGCGGGTGCCTAAGTCCAACGTCCTCCTGGGCGAGGGCCGCGGCTTCGAGATCAGCCAGGTCCGCCTTGGGCCGGGCCGGATCCATCACTGCATGCGGACCATCGGCAAGGCCGAGCGGGCCCTGGACCTCATGGTCCGCCGGGGCCTGTCCCGGGAGGCCTTCGGCCGCAAGATCGCCTGGCTGGGCGGCAATGTGGAAATCATCTCCCGGGCCCGGATCGACATCGAGGCCATGCGCCTGATGGTCCTCAAGGCGGCCAAGGCCATGGACGTCCTGGGCAACCGCGAAGCCCGGGTCTGGGTCTCCATGGTCAAGGCCATGGTGCCGGAGCGGGCCTGCAAGATCATCGACCAGGCCATCCAGATGCATGGTGCGACGGGCATTTCCCAGTGGACGCCCCTGGCCTCCATGTACACCGACGTGCGCCACCTGCGCTTTGCCGACGGCCCGGATGAGGTCCACCACATGGTGGTCGGCCGCAATGAGATCCGGGCCTACGAGGGCGGCGCCGAGGACGTCCCGGCCGCCGTTGCCCTGAGGAACTGAGGGGGCGGAGCTGAACGGGCGGAACTGAGCGGGCAGAACTTACCGGGCAGACTGGGGACGGGGCGATTTGGCCCCGGTCTCAGCCGGGGAAGTTGGCCGGGACCACCTCGGACAGGGTGGGTCCGATCTCGTCGTGGATGACCAGGTCGGCGTAGGCGTCCAGGTCCGTGGCGTCCCGGTTCACGATCACCAGGCGTGCGCCAGACCGGCGTGCCTGCAGGGGAAAGCCCGCAGCCGGCCAGACGGTGAGGCTGGAGCCCAGCACCAGGAAGAGGTCGCAGGACAGGGTCTCGTCCTCGGCCCGGCGCATGGGTTCCTCGGGCATGGACTGGCCGAAGGAGATGGTCGCCGTCTTCACCAGGCCGGTGCACTCCCGGCAGGCGGGAAGTTCACCCCGGACCTCGAAGGCCGGGCGCAGGTCGTCGATCTCGTGGCGCAGGCCGCAGGACAGGCAGGTCGCATAGCTGGCATTGCCGTGCAGCTCGATAACCCGGTCGGCGGGGATGCCCGAGTGCTGGTGCAGGTTGTCGACGTTCTGGGTGATGATGGCGGACAGGCGCCCGCTCTCCCACAGGCGGGCCAGGGCGAAGTGGCCCGCGTTGGGCTCCCGGCCCGTCCAGCCGGCGCGGCCCTGGAAGGCCCGGGTCCAGGATTCCCGGCGCTTTTCCTCGCTGTTCACGAAATCCTGAAACTGGATGGGCTTCATCCGGCTCCAGACCCCGCCCGGCGAGCGGAAGTCCGGAATTCCCGATTCCGTGGAGATTCCGGCCCCGGTGAAGGCCACAATCCGCTCTGCAGACCGAAGGACCTGGGCCAGATCGTCCCGTTTTGCCAATTTTCCGGTCACTTTCCGACTCCGTCTGTCTGCGCCGCTTCGGGCCTGCCTCAGGGGAAGGCGCCCTGAGCCTGTTCTTTGGGCCTTTTCAGCGCCGCCTGATCCTGTAGCCAAGGACTTCAGGACAACCGCCGGATTGGCGCAAGTGGGGATGCGAGGCATGAAGCGCGGAAGACGAATAGGTGCGGCGCTCGCCAGCCTCAGCCTGGGCCTGCTGGCCTCGGGACCTGCCCTGGCCCAAGCCCCTTCGCAGGTGGACTCCGGGGACACCGCCTGGCTGCTCAGCGCCACCGCCCTGGTCCTGCTCATGAGCCTGCCGGGCCTGGCCCTCTTCTATGGCGGCCTGGTGCGGACCAAGAATGTCCTGTCCGTCCTCATGCAGTGTACGGCGGTGGCCTGCCTGGCCTCAGTGGTCTGGCTGGTGCTCGGCTATTCCCTGGCCTTCTCCGGGACCGCCCCCTTCATTGGCGACCTGGGCAAGGTCGGCCTGATGGGCCTTTCCCGCGGCGACGTCGTGGGCACGGCGCCCGAGATTGTCTTCTTCGGCTTCCAGATGGCCTTCGCCGTCATCACCCCGGCCCTGATGATCGGCGCCGTGGTCGAGCGGGTGAAGTTCTCCGGCCTCCTGGCCTTCTGCGCCGGCTGGCTGGTCCTGGTCTATGCCCCCGTCTGCCACTGGGTCTGGGGGGGTGGCTGGATGGCGACCCTCGGGGTCAAGGACTATGCCGGAGGCTTGGTGGTGCATGCCACGGCCGGCGTCAGCGCCCTTCTTCTGGCCCGGGCCGTAGGCCCCCGGGACGGCTTTCCCCGCGCGCTTTCGCCGCCGCACAATCCGGGCATGACCATGACCGGGGCGGGCCTGCTCTGGGTCGGCTGGTACGGCTTCAACGGCGGCAGCGCCCTGGCGGCCAACGCCGACGCCGGCGCAGCCCTGACCGCCACCCACATGGCGGCGGCCTCGGCGGGCCTGGTCTGGGCCCTGATCGAGCACCTGCGCTTCGGCCGGTCCAGCCTGGTCGGTCTGGTCACCGGCGTCGTCGCCGGCCTGGCCACCGTGACCCCGGCCTCGGGCTTCATCAGCCCCCTGGCGGGCCTGGCCCTGGGGGCGCTCGGCAGCCTGGTCTGCTTCGAGGCCGTGACCCTGGTGAAGGCCAAGCTGGGCATTGACGACAGCCTCGACGTCTTCGCCGTGCATGGGGTCGGCGGCATCCTTGGAACCCTGATGGTCGCCGTACTGGCCCACCCCCTCCTGGGCGGGACCGGCTATGCCGAGGGCGTGACCCTGGCGGGCCAGGCCTGGCGGCAGGGGCTGGGCGTCCTGGTGGTCTGCGCCTGGTCGGCGGGCGCCAGCCTGGTACTGATCGCCATCGTCCGGCGACTGACGGGACTGAGGGCCAGCGACGAGGTCATCGACGACGGCCTGGACCTCGGCGCCCACGGCGAGCGGGCCTACCACATCTGAAGGTGAAGGCGGGCCACGGCGGCGCCATTGACCCCCTCACCGGGCTTCGCCCGGAGCTCCCCCTGATGGGGAGCAATTGCGCTGAGTCATTCCTCCCCCAAGGGGGAGGTGGACCGGGGCGACGCCCCGGGACGGAGGGGGTCAACGGCGCTTCAGCTGACCCCCTCACCGACCTTCGGCCGGAGTTCCCCCTGGGGAGAGCAATGGGCACCGGGCCTGAGGTGGCGCGCGGCCCCTAGTCCCTGAACACCACCGTCTTGCGGCCATTCAGCAGGACCCGGTCCTCCAGCACCCAGCGCACCGCCCGGGCCAGGACCCGGCGCTCGATGTCACGGCCCTTGCGCACCAGGTCCTTGGGTTGGTCGCGGTGGCTGATCCGCTCCACGTCCTGCTCGATGATCGGGCCCTCGTCGAGGTCGGGGGTGACGAAGTGGGCCGTGGCACCGATCACCTTCACCCCCCGGGCGTGGGCCTGGTGATAGGGCCGTGCGCCCTTGAAGCCCGGCAGGAAGGAGTGGTGGATGTTGATGCATTGCCCGGCCAGGTGGCGGGCCATGTCCTCCGACAGGATCTGCATGTAGCGCGCCAGGATGACGAGGTCGGTCCCGGTGGCCGCGATCAGGTCGCGTAGGCGCGCCTCCTGGTCGGCCTTGGTCTCGGGGCTCACCGGCAGGTGGTGGAAGGCGATCCCCTTCAGGTCGGTGTGCGGGAAGCTGGCCTCCGGGTGGTTGGAGACCACCGCCGAGATGTCCATGGGCAGCTCGCCCTGGCGCCAGCGCCAGATCAGGTCGGCCAGGCAGTGGTCAGTCTGCGAGGCCAGTATCATCACCCGCCGCCTGTCCCTGGGATCCCGCAGGGTCCAGTCCATGGACAGGTCCGCCGCCAGGGCCTCCAGCCCAGGGTGCACCGCCTCCGCCCCGCCGGGGCCAGGGGTGAAGACCACCCGCATGAAGAAGCGGCCGGTCTCTGCGTCGTCGAACTGCTGGGCGTCGAGGATATTGGCGCCGTGCTCGAACAGGAGGGTCGAAACCCGGGCGACAATGCCGGGCCGGTCGGGACAGGACAGGGTAAGGATCACGGACAGGCTCCCAGGACGGGGCGGCGCAGACCCCCTGTGCCGCAGGCCGGGAAGGCGCGCCGCCTCAGGCTCGCCGGGGAAGCGGCTCAGAGGCCGCCAAGCAGGGCCGGCAGGATGTAGCGCTGGACGCCCTGCAGGATCAGCACGGCGAGGACCGGGGTGATGTCCAGGCCGCCGATGGGCGGGATGATGCGCTGCAGGGGCGTCAGGACCGGGGCGGTCAGGGTTTCGAGAATCCTTTGGATACCGGCCACGGCGCTGTTGCGCAGGTTGATGACGTTGAACGCCGTCAGCCAGGACATGATGGCGCTGATGATAATCGCCAAGACCATGAGCTGGATCAGGCCATTAAGGATGAAGTGCAGGAAGCTTCCAATCATTTCCGCCTCATAAAGCCCCCGCAGGCCGGCGGCAAGACGGGACCGCCAAGCCGTCTTGACAGCCCCGCCCCAAAACCGCTTATTCCGCGCCTTCCTTGGGGCCGTAGCTCAGTTGGTAGAGCGCATCGTTCGCAATGATGAGGTCAGGGGTTCGATTCCCCTCGGCTCCACCAGGAAGTCCCCGGCATACCCCTGAAGCTCCCAGGTACCCTACGTTTCCGGGCCGCGGTGCCCGTGCTACAAAGGCCAATGTTCGGCGCTTCCTGGTCCTACCGGGTCCAGCCGATGATCGATCCCCTCTTTCGGGTCGGGATGGCGCCGGCCGTCGCCCTCTGGGCCCTGAGCCTGGGGACCCCCGTCGGCGCCCATGGGCCCGGGTGCC
>NZ_JBAXIM010000057.1:0-15297 GCF_037138395.1 Phenylobacterium sp. | reverse complement strand
GAGCGCCAGAGGGGCCCGCGCATCAGGTCCTCCCTCAGCCAGACGGCCCCGCCGGGGAAGCCAATGCCGCCCAGGGCAAGGGCGATCAGGGGCCAGATCAGGGTGGTCTGGAGGTCGGCGTACTTGCGCGGGTCGAAGGTCAGGTAGCCCTTGTCCTTCACCGTATGGTCGCCGCCCAGCCAGGCCACCCAGGCGTGGCCGAACTCATGCACGCCCACCGCCAGCACCCAGCCCAGCATGACGAACAGGAAGGTCAGGGGCGGCCAGGCCGTCAGGGTCATGGCCAGGGCCGTGGCCAGGCAGGCCAGGAGGATCAGTCCGGCCGGGTTTCCCCGGGAGGTCGCGGCGCGGGCCATGGAGAACCGGACTCCGTCAGGCCCCGAAGGCTTCGAGGTCGGCGTCGGAGATGTCGTAATTGCCCCAGACGGTCTGGACGTCGTCGTCGTCCTCCAGGCCGTCGATGAGCTTGAGCAGGGTGCCGACGGCGTCGCCCTCCACCGGGGTCAGGCTCTTGGGCCGCCAGGCCAGGCCCGTGGACTTGGCCGGGCCAAGGGTCGCCTCCAGGGCCGCCGCCACCTCATTCAGGGCCTCGAAGGCGGCGAAGACCACGTGCTCGTCCTCGTCGGACTCCACGTCGTCGGCCCCGGTCTCGATGGCGGCCTCCATCATCGCCTCCTCGCCCCGGGCCGAGGCCGGATAGACGATGCGCCCCGCCCGGTCGAACATGAAGGAAACCGAGCCGGTCTCGCCCAGGTTGCCGCCGTGCTTGGAGAACAGCGAGCGGACATTGGCCGCCGCCCGGTTGCGGTTGTCGGTCAGCACCTCGACGATGAGGCCCACGCCGCCGGGGCCAAAGCCCTCATAGCGGATTTCCTCATAGGCCGCGTCGGTGCCCGAGGCCTTCTTGATCGCCCGCTCAATATTGTCCTTGGGCATGGACTCGGCCCGGGCGTTGGCCACGGCCAGGCGCAGGCGCGGGTTCATGGCCGGGTCGGGCATGCCGGACTTGGCGGCGACGGTGATCTCGCGCGAGAGCTTGGAGAACAGCTTGGACCGCTGGGCGTCGGCGCGGCCCTTGCGGTGCATGATGTTCTTGAACTTGGAATGTCCGGCCATGGGTCCCTGCGGGCAAAAGGCGATACGAACCCGTTTCTAGCTGTCTGCGCGCTGCCTGACCAGTCCGGGCGCAGGCCGGAGGGCGCCAGCGGAGGGGCCGTTGACCCCCTCCGTCCCGCTTCGCGGTCCACCTCCCCCTTGGGGGAGGAATTGGGGAGCTGTCGGCGAAGCCGACTGAGGGGGTCAGCTGAGGCGGCGAGGACCGCCTCGCCGCTGCCCTGGCCGGTTCAACCCCTAGCGCCGCCGCACGACCGGGTGCGACGAAGACAGGCCGCCGTCGACGGCTATGGCCTGGCCGTTCACGTAGGACGCATCGTCCGAGGCGAGGAAGAGGCCAGCGTGGGCGATCTCCGAGGGTACGCCATAGCGGGCCAGGGGGTTGAGCTGGCCGATCTTGGCCTCGTTCCCCCGGGCCCGGGCGCCGTCGAAGATGGGCTTGGTCATGCCGGTCTCGATCAGGCCGGGGCAGATGGCGTTGACGCGGACGCCAGTGCCGTAGAGGTCGTTGGCCGCCGTCTGGGCCAGGTTGATCACCCCGGCCTTGGAGGCCGAATAGGGCAGGCCGCCGGCACCCGAGCGGATGCCAGCCACCGAGGCGGTCATGACGATAGAGCCCTGGCCCCGGGGGACCATGACCCGGCTGGCGTGCTTCACCGCCAGGAAGGGCCCGATCAGGTTGACCCGCAGGACCTCGGCCCAGTGGGCGGCGTCCTGCTCTTCGCGCGGCGTGGCACCGCCAGAGATGCCGGCATTGGCCCAGATGGCGTCCAGGACGCCGTGCTCGGCCACCGCCCGGTCCACCAGGGCCGCGACGAAGGCCTCCTCGCCGGCGTCGCCAGTCAGGGCCATGGCGGTCCCGCCCGCCTCGCGGACCTGGCGGGCGGTCTCCTCAACGGTGTCGAACTTGTCGGCGATGACCAGCTTCGCGCCCTCGGCGGCGAAGAGCAGGGAGGCGGCCCGGCCAATTCCCGAGCCGGCGCCGGTGATGATGACGGTTTTTCCGGAAAGACGTCCCATGGGTCAGCTCCTTGAAGGGGTCAGCCGGCGCGGGCGGCGGCGGCGAGGATGGCGTCGGCGACAATGCCAAACAGGGCGGGGGGCAGGTCGTGGCCCATGCCCTCGATGATCCGGAGCTCCGCCCCGGGAATCTTGGCGGCGGTGTCCCGGCCACCGTCGGCCGGCAGCAGGGGATCGTCCGCACCATGCAGGACGACGGTGGGGGCGGTGATCTGGGCCAGGCGTTCTGAGCGGTCGCCCGTGGCGCCGACGGCCCGCATCTGGCGGCCGGACCCGGTGGGGTTCCAGGCCCGCTCGGCCTCCGCCTTGGCCCGCACGGCCAGGTCGCCCTTGGGCCAGGGATAGGCGGGGCTGCCGATCACCAGGGCATTCTCCACAGCGGCGGCGGTGTGGGCCTGTGGGTCGGTCTGGAAGTCCGGCGTCGGCTGGGTCAGCACCGCCATGGCCCGGGGGGTCGCCTGGGGCAGGCCGGGTGCCGAGGAGGTGGACATGATGGAGGTCAGGGAGAGGGTACGGTCCGCATGGTCTGCGGCAATGACCTGGCTGATCATGCCGCCCATAGACACCCCCGCCACATGGGCGGAGGGGGCCCCTGCGGCGTCCAGTACGGCCATGGCGTCGGCGGCCATGTCCTCGAGGGTATAGGCGTCGCCGGCATCGAACCAGGTCGACAGGCCGGTGTCGCGGTTATCGAACCTGAGGGCCCGGTAGCCCTTGTCGGTGAGGACCTTGCAGAAGGCCTCCGGCCAGCGGGTCATTTGCGAGCCGAGGCCGTTGACCAGCAGGATGGCGGGGGCCGCGGGATCGCCGAAGCTTTCCCAGCAGATCCGGACGTCGCCGTTGGTTGCAAAGGGCATGGCCAGGCTCTCCTCAGGGGACCAGGACGACGCGGCCGACGGCGGCGCGGCTTTCGATGTAGGCGTGGGCGGCGGCAGCCTCGGACAAGGGGAAGGTCCGGTCGATCACCACCTCCAGCTGGCCCTGTGCAGCGTCGTCGATCAGGCCCTGGATCATGTCGTGGACCCGGTCGGTCATGATCTCGGCGCCCAGGAAGACGCCGGAAAGGCTGCGGTTGCCGCCCATCATGGAGCCGACGTCCACCACCATGGGCTCGCGCCCGGCGGCGCCGACCATGGAGACGCGGCCACGATAGGCCAGGCTATTGATCGAGCCCTGCAGGGTCGAGCCGCCCACGGAGTCCACCACCACGTCAGCGCCGTGATTGTCGGTCAGGCGGCGGACCTCCCGGGGCACCTCGTGCTCCCGGTAGTTGATGCCGGCATCCATCCCCAGGGGCTTCAGGCGCTCCAGGCGCGCGTCAGAGCTGGCCGTGGCCAGGATCATCTTTGCCCCGGCCCGGCGGGCCAGCTGGATGGCGGCGACGCCGACACCCGAGGCCCCGGCCTGGACCAGGACGATCTCGCCCGCCTTCATCCGCCCGTACTCGAACAGGCAGTCGTGGGCGGTGCCGAAGGTCACGGGAATCACTGAGGCCTTGGCGATGTCGTAGCCCTCGGGGACTGGCCAGCAGTTGCGGGCCGGAACGCTGCGCAGGGCGGCATGGCTGCCGAAGTTATTCACCGTGGCGACCTTCTGGCCGACCTTCAGGTGGGTGACCTCCGCGCCCACCTCGATGATCTCGCCGGCGGCCTGGTAGCCGACGATGTGGGGCTTGGTCACCAGGGGGCCGCCGAAGCGGCTCAGGGTGTCGCCGCCCTCGATGGCGATGGCCTCGACCCGGAGGATCACGCCCTTGGGATGGCAGACCGGATCGGGAACGTCCTCATAGCGCAGGACCTCGGGTCCACCGTTCTCGTAATAGACTGCCGCCTTCATGGGTCTGGCTCCTGGTTGTGGTCTCCCTGGGCTTCTGACTTGTCACGCGGACAGATCGCGGGCAAGCCCGCAGGCAGAGGCGCGAAAAGGGAGGCGACCATGGAACTGGCCAAGCCACGCGTGGACATCGGCATGTCCACCAACGCCCTCGAGGCCGTGCTGGCCTTCTGGCAGGGCGAGGCGGGGGTTCCCTTCGACCACCTCCTGCCTATCCGGCGGGGCCAGAACCAGCATCGCCATGACGCCAATGGCTCGGTCCTGAAGATCAACGCCTATGCCGAGCCGGTCCCGGCCGGGGCGCCGACCGGCTATCGTGAGCTCTATCTGGCCCGGGAAGGCCTGATCGCGCCCCGCGCCCTGGCAGATCCCGACGGTAACCGCGTGACCCTGGTCCCGCCCGGCTGGCGCAGCATCACCCAGGCTGGCATCCGCCTGGCGGTCCGCAGCCTTGAGGCCCACAGGGCCTTCTATGCGGGTGCCCTGGGCCTGGTGGAAGAGGCCTGGGAGGACGGCGCGGCCTTCCGGGCCGGTGAGACCCTGCTCATCCTGGAGGAAGCCGCCGACGCCCCATCTGACGCGACTATGCCCGGCACGGGCTGGCGCTACATCACCTTCCAGGTCTTCCGGGTCGACGCCGACCACGCCCAGGTCCTGGCTGCCGGCGGCCGCGAGGCCATGCCCCCGACCACCTTGGGGACGACGGCGCGCATCTCCATGGTCCGGGACCCCGACGGCAACTGGATCGAACTGTCCCAACGCGCTTCCATCGTGGGGACGCTGGAGGTCAGCTAGGGCTCCCAGATGCGTTCAATTGCTCCCCCAAGGGGGAGCTCCGCGCGAAGCGCGGTGAGGGGGTCAACGGCGCTTCAGCTGACCCCCTCCGGCCCGCTGCGCGGGCCACCTCCCCCTGGGGGGAGGAATTTGAGAGCCCATCAGGCGGAGCCCCGTGAGAGCGTCAACGCAAGCAAGGTTCGGCTAGGCTCGGACGAACCCCCGCACCGCCGCGATCACCTGGTCCTGGGCGTCGGGCGTCAGGTAGGGGTGCATGGGCAGGCTCAGCACCTGGCCGGCCAGGGCGTTGGTCACGGGCAGGCCGCCCGGCGCGGGATAGCCGCTGTAGACCGCCTGCTGGTGGATGGGGATGGGGTAGTAGACCGCCGTCGGCACCCCGGCGGCCTTCAGGTGGGCGGCCAGGCCGTCGCGGTCGGCGCACTTCACCGTGTACTGGGCCCAGGTGCTGCGGCCGCCTGGGATGACCACAGGGGTCTCGACCAGGCCCTTCAGGCCCTCGGCATAGCGGTCGGCCACCCGGTTCCGGGCCTCGATCTCGTCGGCGAAGATGGTCAGCTTCTGCAGGAGGATAGCGGCCTGGAGGGTGTCCATCCGGCTGTTCATGCCCACCCGCATGTTCAGATACTTGGGATCGTGCTCGAAGATCCGGCCCTCGATGTCGGACTTCACCGCCTGGCCGTGGACGCGCAGGCTGACCAGCAGGTCGTGCAGGCGCGCATCCTTGCTAAACACCGCCCCGCCGTCCCCATAGGCGCCCAAGGGCTTGGCCGGAAAGAAGGAGGTGGTGGCCGCGTCGGCCCAGTGGATGGGGTGATGGCCGTCCAGGGTGCAGCCAAAGCCCTGGGCGGAGTCTGCGATCAGCTTCAGGCCGTACCGGCGGGCGATGTCGGCCAGGGCCGGATAGTCCGCGGGCTGGCCAAACAGGCAGACCGCCAGGATCGCCCGGGGGGTCAGGACGCCCTCGGCCTTCACGGCCTGGATGGCCGCCTCCAGGCGTTCCGGGTCGAGGGTGAAGGTGTCCGGGCGGACGTCCACGAAGACTGGCGAGGCGCCGACCAGGGGCATGACCTCGGCGGTCGCGGCGAAGCTGAAGGAGGGGCAGAAGACCGCGTCTCCAGGCCCGATCCCCCAGGCCATCAGGGGCAGCTGCAAGGCCTCGGTGCCCGAGCCGCAGGACAGGACGAAGGGGGCCTGGCCGAAGTCGCCCAGGGCCTTTTCCAGCTCGGCGATCTCGGGACCCATGATCCAGGCGCCCGAGCGGACGACCTTGAGGATGGCGTCTTCAAGGGGCTGGCCAAGGCGCTGGCGCTGGGCCTGGAGATCGATGAAGGGAATCGGCATGAGCACCCCGAGTGGAAACCGGCGGGCGCTTCTTAAGGGCGCCCGCCTGCAATCTCCAGACACGCTTGTTTTCGCATCGTTTCGGCGGGGGCCCCAGCGCAGGTCTGGGACAGCTCCGCCTCAGATCTGCTTGGCGCGGCCTTCCCAGTAGGGAGCCCGGACCTTGTTGCGCTGGATCTTGCCGGCCGCCGACCGGGGAAGGTCGGTGACGAAGTCGAGGCTGCGGGGGACCTTGAACGAGGGCAGGCTGCGCCGGCCAAAGTCGAGGATCTCCTGGGCCAGGGCGTCGGAGGGCGCATAGCCGGGCTTTAGCAGGATCACCGCCTTCACCTGTTCGCCCCACTCGTCATGGGGGATCCCCACCGTGGCGGAGTCGGCGACGGCGTCGTGCTTGATCAGCTCGTTGTCGACCTCCTGCGGGTAGATGTTAACCCCGCCGGAAATGATGGTCTCGGCGCTGCGGCCCGTGAGGAACAGGTAGTCGTCCTCGTCGAAATAGCCGACGTCGCCCATGGTGAAGAAGCCGTCCACCCGGCTGGCGTTGGTCTTGGCTTCGTCCTTGTAATAGGTGAAGCCGCCGCCCGGGGGCAGCTGGTGGTAGATGCCGCCAGACTGGCCGTTTGGCAGGTCCTTCCCGCTCTCGTCGAGAATCCGGACCTGCAGGAGGGCCGGACGCTTGCCGACGCTGCCCGGCTTCCTGAGCCACTCGTGGGAGTCGATGGTAAAGCCCGCGCCGCCTTCCGAGCCGGCATAGTACTCGGACAGGATCGGGCCGAACCACTCGATCATGGCGTGCTTGACCTCGGGCGGGCAGGGCGCTGCGCCATGGACAATGTACTGCACCTGATCGACCGGGTAGCGCGCCTTGACCTCCGCCGAAAGGGCGAGGAGGCGCTGGAACATGATCGGCACCAGGTGAAGGTGGGTCACCTTCAGCTCGTGGATCGACTTCAGGACATGCTCGGAGTCCCACCTGTCGATAAAGACGAGGGGCGTACCTGCGCCCATGGCGGCGCGGACGTCAAAGGCCAGGGGTGCGGCGTGGTAGGCGGGGCCGGCGCAGAGCTGGACCGAGGTCTCGGTGTCGTAGCCGCGCATCAGGTACATGGCCGGCGGCGTGGCGATGGCGGCGGCCCTGTGCACGCCCTTGGGCCGTCCGGTGGTGCCCGAGGTGTACATCATGGCATTGCCGAGGACCGGGTCGTCGATGTCGCTGCCGTCAAAGGCGTCCAGGGCGGCCTGATAGTCCTCGAAGCCCTCGATCTTCCCGTCGACGGCCAGCTTTACCAGGAGGTCCGGGCATTCCGCGGAGGCCGGGCCGACTGTGGCGACCCGGGCGTCGCCCACCAGGGCCTTGGCCTCGCAATCCTTGATGATGTAGGTGATCTCGTCGGCGTTCAGGTGCCAGTTGACCGGGGTGATGCGGATCCCCGAGCGCAGGGTGGCGGCCAGGGCCTCCACGAACTCTGCGCGATTCGAGCAGACCAGGGCCAGGGAATCGCCGGCCTTCAGGCCGCGGGCGCGGAGCAAGCGGGCCAGCTTGTTGGCGTTGGTGTTGACCTTTGCGAAGGTGTGGGGCGTCCCGTCCGGGTCGTAGACGGCGACCTTGTCGGGGTTGCGTGCGGCCCAACAGGCGGTGGTCATCCCCACCTGGCCAGCGGCCTCAAGGCGCGCCATGAACTCGGGATTGAGCAAATCGTTCATTCAAATTCCTCCCGGGACAGACGCATTCTCCGGCGTCCTGTCGATGCCTGAAACCTAAATTCTACGGCGCTGATTAGGCACCCGGGGCCGTAATTGACCCCGGACCGGGTCGCCCCGACCGTCCGCATTCACAATAGACGCGAGCCTGTGCCTCCGACAACAGGCTCGAGTGTGCCCGTGTCGCGCTTCAGGCGGCCCGGCGCGCTGCGCGTGACCAAACCAGGGCGCCGACCGCCGATGCCGTCGCCGAGGCGAAGGTTCCCCAGGCGATGTCGGCCAGGCTGACGTGGACCGGCCAGACGGCGAGGGTGGCCTGGTTGGTCAAGTCGTAGGTGGCGTAGGCAAAGGCGCCCAGGCTCGCGCCCCTCAGGGCGGCCGCCTTCGGCCCGCCCCCCGCCAGGACAGCGGGCCGGATGGCCAGCAGGACCAGCCCGGTCACGTACATCAGGTAGAAGGCTGCGGCGGCGTCGAGCCTCAGGCCGGGGCCGAGCAGGTCCCCCAGGGCGGGCTTGTAGAGCCGCTCGAACATCTGGCTCAGCCAGATCCCATCCAGGACCCCGAACGCCACGCCGACGCCGAGCCAGGTCAGAATCCATCGCATGTCGAACCCTCCGAAAGTTGAGGCGGACACGCTGCACCAGACCGGACCTCGCGGCCAGTCCTCTCTTGGCGGGCGGCCCCTTGCATCCCTCCGGGCTCTGGGGTCAATGGAGCCTCCGCATCCTCCCCTCCGCTCCCCAGGAGTTTCCCTTGCCAGACGTCGCGCCTGACGCCTCTCCTGTCCGCCGGATTGTCGTGATCGGCGCCGGCGCCGCGGGACTCTCCGCCGCCTGGCGGCTGGGCGAGGTCGCCGAGGTCACGGTCCTGGAGGCCGAGGACCGGCTTGGCGGCCACGCCAATACCCTCGATGCGCCGGGACCGGGCGGGGATACCCCCGTCGATACTGGCTTCATCGTCTACAATGAGGACAACTACCCAAACTTCGTCGCCCTGCTTGCGCATCTCGGCGTGGCCAGCCAGCCGGCCGACATGGGTCTGTCGGTGTCCCTGGACGACGGCAAGCTCGAGTACTCCTCCAACGCCCTCCTGGCGCAGAAGCGGAACCTGCTGAGGCCGCGCTTCTGGCGCATGATCGCTGACATCCTGCGCTTCTACCGGCAGGCGCCGGACGACCTGCGGCGGCTGGAGGGGTCCGGGACGAGCCTGGACGCCTACCTGGAGACCGGTCGGTATGGGCCGGCCTTCCGGAACGATCACCTCCTGCCCATGGCGGCGGCCATCTGGTCGACCCCCCTGGACCGGATTGGCGACTATCCAGCCGCCTCCCTGATCCGCTTCTTCCTCAACCATGGCATGATGAGTGTCTCCGGGCGGGGACTCTGGCGGACCGTGACGCACGGCAGCCGGTCCTATGTCCGCAGGCTGGCCGAGGTGGCGCGGGCCGACCTTCGGACTGGCGTCCGGGTGGCGGGTTTGTCCCGCACGGAGGGGGGCGTGCGCGTGCGCCTGGCCGACGGGGCAAACCTCGACTTCGACGAGGCGGTCCTGGCCGTGCATGGCGATAGGGCCCTGGCCCTGCTCGAGGACCCGACCTCGGAGGAGAGCGCCCTGCTGGGCGCCTTCCGCTATGCCAGGAACCGCGTGATGCTGCACCGCGACCCGGCCCTGATGCCGCGCCGGCGGGCCGCCTGGACGGCCTGGAACCACATTGGCCGCAGCGACAGTCCCGGCGAGGGTCCGGTGACCTACTGGATGACCTACCTGCAAAGCCTCAAGAACGCTGGCGACCTCTTCGTCACCCTCAATCCGCCCGAGGATTTTCGCCCCGACAGCCTGATCGCCGAGATCCCCTACGACCACCCCCTCTACGACGCCGCCGCCATGGAGGCGCAGACCCGGCTCTGGTCCCTGCAGGGGGTGCGCCGGACCTGGTTCTGCGGTTCCTATTTCGGACACGGCTTCCACGAGGATGCCCTCCAGTCGGGACTGGCGGCCGCCGAGGCCATGGGGGCCCCGCGCCGGCCCTGGACCGTGGCCAACGAGTCCGGGCGAATCCACCTGCCCGCCGGCCCCGGGGCGGGCTGAGCGCCGTGGTCGCCTCGGGACTCTATGCCGGGGTCGTCTCCCACGTTCGCCTCCGGCCGCGGCCGCACCGCCTACGATACCGTATCTTTATGCTGCTGCTGGACCTGGACGAGCTCGACGGGCTCGACGCCCAGCTGAGGCGCTTTTCTGTGGGGCGCTTCGCCCTGACGGGTTTCTCGCCCCGGGATCACCTCGACCATACCGGCCAGGACCTGCGCGGCCAGGTGGAGGCGATCCTGGCGGAGGCGGGCCTCGAGGGCGGTGGTCCGATCCGCCTGCTCGCCATGCCCCGGATCCTGGGCGGGGTCTTCAATCCGCTCACCGTCTGGTTCCTGCACCGGGCGGACGGCGCGCTCTCGGCGGTGCTCTACGAGGTTCGCAACACCTTTGGCGAGAGCCACAGCTACCTGATCCCGGCTGCGCCGGGGACCGACGAGGTCCTCTCCCAGTCCATCGACAAGGGCTTTTACGTCTCGCCCTTTATGGACATGGACCTGACCTACGCCTTCCGAATTCGGGCCCCCGGCGAGCGCGTGGCGGTCTCGATCGAGGTTTCCGACGCCGAAGGGCCCGTCCTCACCGCCGCCTTCGCCGGCGAGCGGAGCGAGATGACCGACGCCAACCTTCTGGCCGCCTGGCTGAAGCATCCCATGACCAGCCTGGGCGTCCTGGCGGCCATCCACTGGGAGGCCCTCTGGATGTGGCTCAAGGGCGAGCCGATCCGCCCGCGCCCGCCGCCGCCGCCGGTCCCGGTCACGCTCGCCCCCGCTGCGCTTCAGGAAAACTGACGGACTGTCCCTTCGGAACTCGCTTTCCACCCCGGACCCCGCATGCTTTGAGTCCGGATCGGAGAAGGAGTTCCGCAAATGGCTACGCGCAAGGGCGTCTGCCTGGTGATCGGCGCAGGGGACGGGCTGGGGTCCGCCGTTGCGCGCGCATTCGCGGCCGAGGGTCTCACGGTCTGCCTGACGCGCAGGCCCCGGAACCTAGACCGGCTCGAGGCGCTTGCGGAGGAGATCCGGGCTACCGGCGGCAGCGCCCACGCCTTCGGTTGCGATGCCCGGGAGGAGGCTGAGGTGATCGCCCTCTTCGACCGGATCGAGGCGGACATCGGGCCCCTCGAGGTGGTGGTCTTCAACATCGGCGCCAATGTGCGCTTCCCCGTCGTCGAGACCACGGCCCGGGTCTTCACCAAGGTCTGGGAGATGGCCTGCTTCGCCGGCTTCCTGGCGGGGCGCGAGGCGGCCCGGATCATGGCCCCCCGGGGCCGGGGCACATTGATCTTCACCGGGGCCACCGCCTCCCTGCGCGGACGCGAGGGCTTCTCCGCCTTCGCCGCCGCCAAGGCGGGCCTCCGGGCCCTGGCCCAGAGCCTGGCGCGGGAACTGGGACCGGAGGGCGTGCACGTTGCCCACGTCGTGATCGACGGCGCTGTGGATGGGACCTTCATCCGCTCCATACGCGGGGAGGTCGATGACCTCCTGGCTCGCGACACCATCCTGAAGCCCGCCGACGTGGCGGCCACCTATGTGCACCTGCACCGCCAGCCGCGCTCGGCCTGGACCCATGAACTGGACCTCCGGCCCTGGTCGGAAACCTGGTAGCCCGGAAGGAAGACCGCCCCATGACCCGCACAATCGACTTCATCTTCGACTTCGGAAGTCCCAACGGATACCTGTCCTGGAAGGTGTTGCCAGGGATCGCTGCCCGCACCGGGGCCCGGGTGAACCTGATCCCCTGCCTGCTCGGGGGGATCTTCAAGGCCACGGGCAACCAGTCCCCCGCCCAGGCCTTTGGTCACATCAAGGGCAAGCTGGCCTACGAGACCCTGGAGACCCAGAGGTTCGTAGCCCGGCATGGGCTTTCGGCCTACCGGTTCAACCCGTATTTCCCGGTCAACACCCTGCTCATCATGCGCGGCCTGGTCGCCGCCCGGCGCGCGGGAGTGGAGGACGCCTACCGCGAGGCCGTTCTGTCGGCCATGTGGGAGCAGGGGCTGAAGATGGATGACCCGGAGGTCGTCGCCGGGGCGCTGACGGCGGCCGGTCTGGACGCCCGCGCCCTCCTGGAGGCGACCCAGGATCCGGAGGTCAAGGCCGAGCTGGTCGCGAATACAGAGGCGGCGGTGGCGCGCGGTGTCTTCGGGGTTCCGACCTTCTTCGTCGGCGACGAGATGTTCTTTGGCAAGGACCGCCTCGGCCAGGTCGAGGAAGAGCTGGCGCGGTCCCCCGCCTGAGCGCCTTGCCAGGGCGGGGCGAAATCCGGAGACTGGGGGGCATGAACCTGCGCCTGCGTCCCCACCTGATCCTGTCCGCCCTGATCCTTTCCAGCCTTTTCAGCATCTTCCCGGCAGCGCCCGCAGCGGCGCAGGACCGGACGGATCCCGCCCGGCTTTCTGACATCACCCGGGAGCTGGCCTCCGACCCCTATGCCGGCCGTGCGCCGGGTGGTCCTGGCGAGGCGAAGACCCTCGCCTACCTCGAGGCTGCCTTCCGGAAGCTGGGCCTGGAGCCTGCCGGCCCCGGGGGACGCTTCGTCCAGCCCGTTCCCATGATCCGGACCCAGCTGGCGGCGGACGGCCGCTTTGCGGTCACCGGGCCCAAGGGCGAGACGGTCCTGGCATCCGGGCGCGACATCTCGATCATCACCCTCCTGCCGGTCGATCGGGTCACTCTGCAGGACGCGCCGATGGTCTTTGTCGGCTATGGCGTCACGGCGCCGGAGCGCCGCTGGGATGACTTCAAGGGCGTCGACCTGCGCGGCAAGGTCGCCGTCTTCCTGATCAATGATCCCGATTTCGAGGCGACGGCGGCGGATGCGGTGGCCGGCCAGTTCGGAGGCCGGGCTGCGACCTACTATGGGCGCTGGACCTACAAGTTCGAGGAAGCTGTCCGGAGGGGCGCGATCGCCGCCCTGATTGTCCACCAGACCGAGGGTGCGGGCTATGGCTGGTCGACGGTGATCGCCTCCGCCGGAGAGGGCTATGACGTCGCCCGCCCGCGTCCCGAGGCCGAGCGCCTTCCCCTTCAGGGATGGCTGTCCGCGGACGCCTCCGCTCGCCTCTTCTCGGCCGCAGGCCTGGACCTTGCGACCCTGCGGCGGCAGGCCCGGTCGGCGGACTTCCGCCCCGTCGAGCTGAAGGGAATGCGTTTCCGCGCCGACGTTGGCGTCGCCCACAGCCGGTTCGACAGCCACAATGTCATCGCCCGCCTGCCGGGACGCAGCCGTCCGGATGAGACGGTGATGGTCGCCGCCCACTGGGACGCCTATGGCGAAGGCCCGCCGGACGCCAAGGGCCGGCGCATCCGACCGGGTGCCATAGATGATGCCCTGGGGGTGGCAGGGGTCCTGGAGGCGGCGCGGCTGCTGGCCCGGGACCGGCGCCCCGAACGCTCGGTGCTGTTCGCCCTATGGACCGCTGAGGAGCGCGGCCTGCTGGGATCTGAGTACTTCGGGACCAATCCCACGGTCCCACTCGAGCGGATGGCGGCCAACCTGACCCTCGACATCCTTCAGACCGCCGGCCCCGCCCGCGACGTGGTGCTGGTGGGTGCGGGCCAGTCCGAGCTCGATGACTGGTTGGCAGAGGCGGCCCGTCGCCAGAAGCGGACGGTGACGCCCGACGCCCGCCCGGAACGCGCCCTGTTCTTCCGGGCCGACCACTTCAGCCTCGCCCGGCGGGGGGTGCCCGCCCTGCTGCTGATGGGCCTCGGCGGCGGCGCCGACCTGGTCCAGGGTGGCCGCCCCGCAGGTGACGCCTGGGTCACTGCCTACACGGACGGGTGCTACCATAAGGCCTGCGACGCCTGGAGCGCCGACTGGGACCTGCGCGGCGCGGCGGCCGATGTCGACCTGGTCGTCGATATGGCCAGCCGGCTCGCCAATAGCCGTCAATGGCCCGACTGGCGGCCGGACTCCGAGTTCCGGAATCTTCGCGAAAAGAGCGCCTCAGCCCGATTTCGTTGAGCGCTGCTGCAGGGTCTGCATTGCGAAACCTCCCCGGGCGGGCCATCTTGTGGCACTGGCCGCCTCGGAGCGGTGACAGGATCGGAGGCTAAATCGTGATCAAGACCCGAAAGACACTCGTCCGCGCCCTGCTTGTTCTTGCCGCCCCCCTGTTCCTGGCGGCCTGCGGCGTGAACGCCATTCCCACCAAGGAAGAGGCGGCAAAGGCCCAGTGGGCCGAGGTGCAAAACCAGTACCAGCGCCGTTCAGACCTGATCCCCAATCTCGTCGAGACCGTGAAGGGCTACGCCTCCCAGGAACGCAATGTCCTGACCGAGGTGACCCAGGCCCGGGCCTCTGCCACCCAGGTGAAGGTGGACGCCAGTACCCTGACCGACCCGGCGAAGTTCCAGGAGTATTCGGCGGCCCAGGACAAGCTCTCGGGCGTCCTTGGTCGACTGATGATGATCCAGGAGCGCTATCCGGACCTGAAGTCCAACCAGAACTTCCTGGCCCTCCAGTCCCAGCTTGAGGGGACGGAGAACCGCATCGCCATCGCCCGGCGCGACTACAACGAGTCCGTCCGGAACTATAACCTCGAGTTCAAGACCTTCCCGAACTCGTTCTGGACGATGGTGCACCGCGGCTCCAAGCCGATGCAGATGTTCGCCGCGAACGAAGCTGCCCAGACGGCTCCGTCGGTGAGCTTCAACCCGACGGGTCCTGCCCCGGCGGCACCCGTCCTGCAGGCACCTGCAGCCGCGCCTGCAACTGCCCAATGACGAGGAACCGGAGCGCAGGACCCATTGTCCTTGCGGTCCTGGCCTTCGTGGCCTTCGCCGGCGCCGCCCTGGCGGCGCCGGCCTTCCCGTCCCTGACCGGACGGGTGGTGGATGCCGCGAACCTGCTGTCGCCCGAGGCAGAACAGACCCTCACCTCACGCCTCAAGGACCTCGAGGACAAGACTGGCCGGCAGATGGTGGTGGCCACCATCCCGGACCTCCAGGGCTATCCCATCGAGGACTATGGATACCAGCTGGGCAGGACCTGGGGCATCGGGGATGCCAAGCGCGACGACGGGGTGCTGCTGATCGTGGCCCCCAATGAGCGCCGGGTGCGAATCGAGGTCGGGTACGGTCTCGAACCGATCCTCACCGACAGTCTCAGCTCGGTGATCATCCAGACCCAGCTCGCCCCCGCCTTCCGCCGGGGCGATATGGAAGCGGGAATTCTGGCGGGCGCCGACGCGGTAGCCGCCCAGCTCGCCCTTCCCGAGGGGGAGGCGCGCGCCAATGTCCGCAAGGCCGGTGAGGTCGCCCACAAAGGTGGCGGCTCGCCCCTGGTGACCCTCATGGTCCTGCTCCTGATCTTCTGGGTCCTCAGCTCGGTCATGCGAGGCGGCGGGCGTTCGTTACGGCGCTCTGGCCTCGGTGGTCCTGTGATCCTGCCGCCCCATCCACC
>NZ_JBAXIM010000056.1:0-15582 GCF_037138395.1 Phenylobacterium sp. | reverse complement strand
TCGCCGCCTGGGTCCGCCGCTGCCAGGACCGCCCGGCCTACCGCGTCGCCCTGGAAAAGGGCGGGCCCTACAACATGGGGCCGAAGGACTAGCTTCCGGGCGCCGTTGACCCCCTCAGTCGGCTGTGCCGACAGCTCCCCCTTGGGGGAGCAATGGGCTCAGTAATTCCTCCCCATCAGGGGGAGGTGGACCGCAAAGCGGGCCGGAGGGGGTCTGCTGAGGTGCTGTTGACCGCCTCCCTGCTTACCCGGTCATTCCAACCGGCGTGGGGCGCAGCGCCTGTGAGTTCACCAGCCAATTTCAGAGCGGAAGGTTCGTCTCGGGTCCGGAATCCCACTCGAAGAAACCAGCGCCGCCGATGAGGCTCTCGGAAGCCTCCCTGAGGGCCGTCAGGGCTTCCGAATGCGGGAGCTTGAGTGCGGCTGCGAGCTTTTGGGCCAGCTCTGGCTGAGACTGAGCCAGAACCTGAAGCCTCTCCTTCGGACGGGGGAGGAACTGGTTTCTGTTGAGGAAGGCGTGGCGGACGAGGGCGGCCACCGCCAGGGCTCGAACCTGTCTGGCATCGGCGGTGTCTTCGTCACCGAAATCCAGGGCGTCTTCGACCTGGGTCGCGGCGGCGTATCGGTCTCGGAGCAGGGCGTCGGGTGAAAAGCCCGGACCTCTCTCCAGAATCGTCTGGGCTTCCTTCCGCAGGGCGGCGAGGCGATCCTCAGTGTCCAGAAGAGTCGCGCCTGTGGCGAGCATATGGGCCATGACCGGGCGTCCCTGGGCGATCTCCTTCGAGAGGCTGTGTCTCAGCCAGGCCTCGGAATTGAAGAAGACCTCGACCGGCGTTCCGTTGAACCATCTCTGAATCCTGCGCCGCCAGGGCGCATCGTGCAGGACAACAATATCAAGGTCGCTGGCAGGGTGCGGATTGCCCCGGACGATGCTGCCCGACACCAGGATGCCGACGGGCGTGATGACCTCAGGCAGCCAGGCCAGGGCCTGTTCGAGGGCGCTGCGATGCCGGTCTTCAAGGGCAAGAGCGTCAAGTCCCACGGGTCCGCTCATGGTGCCCCGCCCCCTCACCGCCCCCAGGGGTCTTCTTCGTCATCCACCCCGTCGAGGAAGTCGAAGACGGCGGCCTTGGTCAGGCCGTGGGGGATGGCGGAGAAGTGGTCGCAGCCGGGCAGGACCACGCCCTTGCCCCGGGCGAAGCGGGCGGCCAGGGCTTCGGGGTCGCCGGCCAGGCGGTCCTGCATGCCGGCGATGACGCGCACGGGCATGGGCAGGGTTCCCAGGGCCTCGGGGTCGAGGGGCGGGTTGGTGGCCTCGGTGCAGGCGGCCAGGGCTTCGAGGTCCTCGCCCTGCTCGTCGGCGAACTGGCGGAAGCTGCGCAGCATGGGCTCGGTGATGGACTCCGGGTCCGCCGCCCGCATGGCTGCGGCCATGGCACCGGTGGCGGCGGTCTCTCGCGGCGTGAAGAGGGCGTCACCGACGCCGCCGAGGATGAGGTTGGAGACCCGGCCCGGGGCGGTGAGGGCCACTTCCAGCGCCGTGCGCGACCCCATGGAATAGCCGAAGAGATCCGCCCGGTCGGCGCCCAAATGGTCCATCAGGGCCAGGACGTCCCTGGCCATCGCATCCCGACCGTAGAGGGCGGGATCGTGGGGCTTGGCGCTTTCGCCATGGCCGCGCTGGTCGAGGGCGGCGAAGCCCATGCCCCGCCGTTCCAGGGCAGCGTACCAGCCGGTCCGCCGCCAGCCCTCATGGCGGTTTGAGGCAAACCCGTGGACGAGGATCAGCCAGGCCGCGCCGGGCGCGGGCTCGCGGGCGTCGAAGGCGATCTGAAGGCCGTCGGAGCTGAAGGTTGCCATGGCCCGATTCCCCCCGCCGTCCGCCTCAGACCTCGATTGCGCTCGTGACGACGCGCGAGGCCAGGCCGTAGGCCACGCCTTCCTCGGCGGTCATCCAGAAGTTGCGCTGGGTGTCCTTGAGGATCTTCTCGAAGGTCTGGCCGCTCTCCCGGGCGATGAGGTGGTTCATGCGCTGGCGCATCTTCACGATTTCCCCGGCCTCGATCTGGATGTCGGAGGCCTGGCCGCGGACGCCGCCGCTCGGCTGGTGCAGGAGGAAGCGGGTGTTGGGCAGGCAGACCCGGTTCTCGCGCTCGGCGCCCAGGAAGATGGTGACGCCCGCGCTGGCCACCCAGCCGGTGCCGATGGCCTTCACCTTCGGGCCGCAGAATCGCATGACGTCGTGAATGGTGTCGCCGCTCTCCACGTGGCCGCCGGGCGAGTTGATGATGACCCGGATGTCGCCGTCGCCCTCGGCCGCCAGGGCCAGGAGCTGGGCGGTGACCCGCTCGGCCATGCGCATGTTGACCTCGCCGAAGACGAGGACCGTGCGGGACTTGAACAGGGCGCCGACGATCGGGCCGCCCGCCATGGCCGCATCTGCTTCTGGCTTGGGCGTGTCGCCCTCTTCCTCGTCGTCAAGCCGCCAGTCGCGCATGGGAAACTCCATCAGTGAAGGACACGGAACCTGTGCCCCGGCGCCGCCGGGCGCAAGGGGCCCGACGCCCCGCGGCGGGAAAAAGCCGCCGCTGCCCTCCGACTAGCCCGCCCGGCCCCGGACGACAAGCCGGGCGGCTTGACCCGGCGAAGGACGAAGCGGCAAATGAACGCCGAAACACGACCCGAAAGCGGAGGAAACCCATGGGCGAACTTTTCGATCTGACCGGCAAGGTGGCGATCATCACCGGCTCGTCCCGCGGCATAGGCAAGGCCATTGCCGAGCGCATGGCCGAACACGGCGCCAAGGTGACCATCTCCTCGCGCAAGGCGGGCCCCTGCGACGAGGTCGCCGCTGCGATCAATGCCCGCTGGCCCGGCTCGGCCATCGCCGTGCCCGCCAACATCTCGTCCAAGGACGACCTGGCCCGCCTGGTGGACGAGACCCGCAACGCCTTCGGCAAGGTGGACATCCTGGTCTGCAACGCCGCCTCCAACCCCTATTACGGCCCGATGAGCGGCATCAGCGACGAGGCCTTCCGCAAGATCCTGGAAAACAACATCATCGCCAATAACTGGCTGGTGAACCTGGTCTCGCCGGAAATGGTCGAGCGCAAGGACGGGGCGATCATCATCGTGTCGTCCATCGGCGGCTTCCGCGGCACGGCGGTGATCGGCGCCTACGCCATCTCCAAGGCGGCGGACATGCAGATGGCCCGTAACCTCGCCCAGGAGCTGAGCCCCCACAACATCCGCATCAACTGCATCGCGCCGGGCCTGGTGAAGACCGACTTCGCCCGCGCCCTGTGGGACACCCCCGAGGCCGAGATCCGGTCGTCGGCAGGTACGCCCCTGCGCCGCCTGGGCGAGCCCGACGACATTGCCGGCGCAGCGGTCTTCCTGGCCTCCAAGGCCGGCGGCTGGATGACTGGCCAGACGGTGGTGGTGGACGGCGGCTCGACGAGCTGAGGCGTCAGGCGCCGGTCGCGCCCAGGGACAGGTCGCGGGCCCGGGCCAGGCGCATCGCGGCTTCGTCCAGCACGTCATCGGCCTTGGCGAAGCACAGGCGCAGCACCCGGGTGACGGCCTCGGTCTCGTAGAAGGCCGAGACCGGGATGGCGGCGACGCCGGCCTGGGTCACTGCCCGCAGGGCGAAGGCCCGGTCGTCCTCGTCCACGCCGGAGCCGGGCAGGTCCACGGTGAGGAAGTAGGTGGCCTGGGAATGGGCGACCACGAAGCCCTCGCGGCGCAGGGCTGCGGCCAGCCTGTCGCGGCTGGCCTGCAGGCGCGCCGGCATCTGGGTGAACCAGTCCCCCGGCGACTCCAGGCCAAAGGCGACGGCGGACTGGAGGTTGGGCGGAGTGGTGAAGGTCAGGAACTGGTGGGCCCGGGCCAGGGCCGGCGACAGGGCGGGACCGGCGCACAGGAAGCCCACCTTCCAGCCGGTGAGGCCGAACATCTTGCCGGCCGAGCCGATCTTGACCGCCAGGTCCGCCATGCCGGGCAGGGCGATCAGGGGCCTATGCACGGCACCGTCGAAGACCAGCTGCTCCCAGACCTCGTCGCAGATCACCGGGATGGACCTCGCCCGGCAGGCGGCCGCCAGGAGCTCCAGGTCCTCTTGGGGGACCACGACCCCCGTGGGGTTGACCGGCGTATTGAGGATCACCGCCCGGGTCCGGGGGGTGAAGGCGGCTTCCAGCTGCCCGGCGGTCCAGCGCCAGTCCGGCGGCGCCAGGGTCACGAATCGGGGAACGCCCCCGGCCCGGCGCACCAGGGGGGCGTAGGCGTCGTAGGCCGGCTGGAAGAGGATGACCTCATCGCCCGGCTCCACCAGGGCCAGGATGGCGCAGGCCAGGGCCTCGGTGGCCCCCGAGGTGACGGTGATCTGGGTGTCGGGATCGAAGGACAGGCCCTGGGTGCGGGCGTAGTGGGCGGCCACGGCCCGGCGCAGCTCGGGCAGGCCCCGGGAGGCCGGATACTGGTTGTAGCCGTGCAGGACGGCCTCGGCCGCCGCTCGTCGAAGGGCCTCGGGGCCGGGGTCGTCGGGAAAGCCCTGGCCCAGGTTGAGGGCCCCGTGGGCCCGGGCCAGCCCCGACATCTCGTCGAAGATGGTTGGTGGCATGCCCATGTAGAGCGGGTGAACCATGGCTGTCCTCCCGGCGGGTGCCGGGACCCTAGTCGACCCGGACGCGCTTCTTGCGGAAGCTCGGATTGAGCACCTGCTTGCGCAAGCGGATGGACTTTGGCGTGACTTCCACCAGTTCGTCTTCCTCGATGTAGGCGATGGCCTGTTCGAGGGTCATGCGGCGGGGGGGTGTCAGGCGGACAGCCTCGTCCTTGCCGGAGGCGCGGACGTTGGTCAGCTGCTTGGCCTTCATCGGATTGACGTCCAGGTCGTCGGCCCGGGAGTTCTCGCCGATGATCATGCCCTGGTAGGTCTTTTCACCGCCGCCGACGAACATCACGCCCCGGTCCTCGAGGTTCCACAGGGCAAAGGCCGCCGTCTCGCCGTCGGAGTTGGAGACCAGTACGCCCTTGCGGCCGGCGTCGATGGGTCCCTTGTAGCCCTCATAGTGCGAGAAGACCCGGTTGAGCACGCCGGAGCCCCGGGTGTCGGTCAGGAACTCGCCCTGATAGCCGATCAGGGAGCGGGACGGGGCCATCAGGGTGATGCGGGTCTTGCCGGCGCCCGAGGGGCCCATGTCCTTCAGCTCGGCCTTCCGGGCCGATAGCTTCTCGATGACAATGCCGGTGAACTCTTCGTCCACGTCGATCACCACCTCCTCGATGGGCTCCAGCCGCTCGCCGGTCTCGGCGTCGGCCTGGAAGACCACCCGGGGGCGGCTGATGGACAACTCGAAGCCCTCGCGGCGCATGCCCTCGATGAGCACGCCCAGCTGGAGTTCCCCCCGGCCGGCCACTTCGTAGGCATCCTTGTCGGAGGACTCCGTCACCCGGATGGCGACGTTGGACTGGGCCTCCTTGAGCAGGCGGTCGCGAATCACCCGGCTTTGGACCTTGTCGCCCTCCCGGCCTGCGAGGGGGCTGTCATTGACCGAGACGGTCATGGAGATGGTGGGCGGGTCAATGGGCTGGGCGGGCAGGGCCTCGGTGACCTCTATGGCGCAGAGGGTATCGGCCACCGTGGCCTTGGCCAGGCCGGCGATGGCGACGATGTCGCCCGCCTCGGCGTCCGTGATGGGCTGGCGCTTGAGGCCGCGGAAGGCGAGCACCTTGGTGATCCGTCCCCGCTCAATCTCCTGCCCGTCCCGGGACAGGGCCCGGATGGCGAGGCCGGGGATGGCCTTTCCGGAGTCGATCCGGCCGGTCAGGAGGCGGCCCAGGAAGGGGTCGTTCTCGATCAGGACCGAGAGGATCCGGAAGGGGGCCTCGGTCCGCTGGCTGGCCAGCGGCGGCGGCACGTGGCGCACGATCAGGTCGAACAGGGGCGCCAGGTTGTCGTTCGGCTTGCTCATGTCGAGGGTAGCCCAGCCGTTCTTGCCCGAGGCGTAGATATGCGGGAAGTCCAGCTGCTCGTCGGTGGCCCCTAGGGCGGCGAAGAGGTCGAAGGCGTCGTTCAGCACCTTGTCGGGGTCGGCGTGCGGCCGGTCCACCTTGTTCAGGCAGAGGATGGGGCGCAGGCCCATCTTGAGGGCCTTGCCGAGGACGAACTTGGTCTGGGGCATGACCCCTTCCTCGGCGTCGACCAGCAGGACGCAACCGTCCACCATGCCGAGGATCCGCTCCACCTCACCGCCGAAGTCGGCGTGGCCAGGGGTGTCGATGATGTTGACCCGGGTCTCGCCGGCCTCGCCGTCCCAGAGCACGCTGGTGCACTTGGCGAGGATGGTGATTCCCCGTTCGCGCTCCTGGTCATTGGAGTCCATGGCGCGTTCGACGGTCGCCTCGTTCGCGCGGAAGGCACCGGACTGGGCGAGAAGTTGATCGACCAGGGTAGTCTTCCCGTGGTCGACGTGGGCGATGATAGCGATGTTGCGAAGTTGCATGATGATCTTATCTGTGGAAGCGGCGGCTTGTAGGGGTTTCCGCGCTCCAGCGCCACCCGCTCCGGACAGTTCCGTCAGCGGAAGGCGTTCATTGTGCGGCGCAGCATCGCAATGGCGCACATTTGTTTCAAATTTGCGACGGATCTGAGGATCATTGCTGTTTTTTTAGGATCCAGGCCCGAAAAAAGAAATCGTATGCCCTTGAACTTTGGTGCAGTGCAATCTAAGTTCGCAACCGTGAGGCGTCTTCGGCGCTTCTGCCCTTCCTGGGCGTTTCCTCCCTAATTTAACTGCCGCGCCCCAACCGGCGCGGCTTTTTTTTGTGCGTGCGTCCAGGAGAGTCGCGATGGGGCGCGTCTTCAGCCCTTCAGGAGGAGACGCCAGTCGGTCTCTGCCAGGCGGGCGATCACCCGGCCCAGGGTCTCGCGCAGGCGACCAAAGCCGGCGGTGGTCTCAAGCCGCGCCTCGTCCAGGTAGAGGCCCCGGTTGATCTCGACCTGCAGGGCGTGGGTCTGGCGATCGGGCCGGCCGTAATGCTCAGTGGTGTAACCGCCGGCGAAGGGCGCATTCCGGGCCGTCCGATAGCCCGCCTCGCCCAGCAGTCGCTCGACAAGCGCTGTCAGGGCCGGGCTGCAGGCGCCGCCGAACCGGTCGCCCAGGACGAAGTCCACCCCCGGCGCCGCGGACTGGGGCATGGAGTGCCAGTCGATCAGGACCGCAAATCCGTGGGCCGCCCGCGCCCGGGCCAGCAGGCGCGTCAGGCCGTCGTGATAGGGCCCGTGCAACCGGGAGATGCGGGAAAGGCCTTCCTCCAGGCTGAGCCGCCGGTCGTAGATCTCCGCTCCGCCCGAGGCGACCCGGGCCACCACGCCCAGGCCGGCCGCCACCCGGGGCGACAGGGCGTTGGCCTCGGCGGGCAGGACCCCAGCGAACAGTTGCGGGTCCAGCTCAGTCGGGTCGCGGTTCACGTCGAGGTAGGCCCGGGCGGTCAGGGCGCAGATCACCGGCACCCCGAAGGCGGGCGCCTGGCCAATGAGGTCGTCGACCCGTGCGTCCTCGCTGCGGCGGATACGCAGGGAGTCGAGGGCAGGGTTCATATCGTCCGGATAGAGCCGCCCGGAATGGGGTGAGGCGAAGACCAGCGGCGTCGCCATCGCCCCCGTGCCGCCTTCGGGCCAGCGGATGTCGAAGGCTGTGGACATCTGTGGATTGGCGGCGGACAGGCTCATGCGGCTATATGAGCCCCTCTTGCATCCCCGGGTCAAACCGGCTTGAGGTGTGAAGGCGCGGAGGCCGCGCAAGGACGATCCATGCCCCGAATCCTCTTCGCCGAAGACGACGACTCCCTCCGGGGCTTCCTGGCCCGCGCCCTGGAGCGCGCTGGCCATGAGGTCGAGGCCTGCGCCGACGGGGAGGAAGCGGCCGAGCACATCGACCGGGACTGGGACCTCCTGCTCACCGACATCGTCATGCCCGGAATGGACGGGATCGAACTGGCCCGCCTGGCCGCCGACCGGCATCCGGGCCTGCGGATCATGTTCATCACCGGTTTTGCCGCCGTGGCCCTCAAGGCTGCGGAGACCGCCCCGCCTGGCGCCCGGGTCCTGGCAAAGCCGGTCCACCTGCGCGAACTGGTGGTGGAGGTCGACCGGATGCTGGCGGCCTGAGCCTTGGCGGTCCGGGTCTTTGGCCGCTTGCACAGGGCCCGCCCCGCCGGTATATCCCCGCCTCCGCTTCCCGACCGGGAAGCCGACCCCGGACGTGTAGCTCAGCGGTAGAGCACCTCGTTGACATCGAGGGGGTCACAGGTTCGATCCCTGTCACGTCCACCATTTTCCATGAAAATCCGCGCCCGCGTCGGCCTGGCGTTCCCGGCTGGCGAACGCCTGTGCGCCGCATTGCGACTGAGGTTGCACTAGATTTTCGAACGATAGGTATGATTCATTTATATAGCATCCATGATTATCCTATTTTCATAGGCGGATAGTATTAAATTATCTCGTAATACAGGCATCCTTCTTGATTATTCTCTAGAATAAGAATGCGAAACAACCGAGATAAACCACGCCTTCACAAAGCTTCGAGACTATGCGAGCCTCCTTTCAAATACACCCTTGAATGCGTCGAGAAGAGGGTTGGGGGGGCAGTAAATGGCGGGGATCGAGGCTCAGGACTGGCCAGCCGTCATGGATTCGGTGACCCCGGAATCCCTGGGGGAATGGGCCTTCGGATCCCAGGCCTGGATCGAGGCGGGGCGTGAGGTCCTGCAGCAGCTGGTCGTCGAGGCTGGCCCTGTCCTGGCCTCGGCGCCCCGGGTCGTCCTCTGTGAGGTGGCCCACAATCCGCCGGCCCACCTGCATCCCGACGGCCCCTTCGCCTGGTGGGCGGAGATCGAGGGCGGACAGGTCCGGGTCGGTGAGGGGGTCCGTGCCGAGGCCGACTGCACATTCCGGGTCGAGGCGGATCACTCGGTGCTCAGCAATCTCGCCCGGCTCCTGTACCGGGGCTCCGACCCCGTCCGCCTTGAGGCGGCCCGGGACCGCCTGGGCCGGCTGACCCGGTGGAAGGTCTCGGGCGCCCTGCCCGACCACCCTGGGCTCTTGGCCGTCCTCCGCCAGTTCCATGACGCCATGGCGCCCCTGACACTGCCCCGGCTGACCTTCATGACACCGGAATGGGTGGGCCTGGCCCGCACCCTCCTGACCCGCCGTGCCGCCTCGCCGAAATATGCTCCGGGGATCGCCAGCCTCACCTATACCTTCTCCGAGGAATTCATCCGCACGCCGCGCTATGCCTTTCCGGACGGGGCGGCTGGCGGCTTCTGGGTGCGCGTGGAGGCGGGCCGGCTGACCGTCGGCGCCGGCGCCCTGCCCCCCGACCTCGGACCGGCCGACACCCTGACCTTTGGCGACTACACGGCGGTCATCCCGGTGGGGCGGACCGTGAATAGCCTGATGACCGAGGCCGAGGCTGCGCAGTCCCAGGCCTATGCCGAGCGGGCCTTCCGGTTCGACAAGGCCCTGGGCCGACGGCCGGTGGATCGCACCTTTCCCTCCGGCCGGGGGCCCATGCCTCCCGAACTGGGGCGCATCTTCCTGCCGTTGCATGATGAACTGTCCAAGCGCACGGCGGGGGACCTGCCGGCCGACTACGATCCGGCCTTCCGGACGGACGGCACGGTTGCCGAGCCCTTCGACCGGGCGCCAGGCTACGACCCCAGTTGGCTGCGGTACGCCGAGGTCGACATCTATGGCCAGTCCCTTGAGCGGGCACCATGACGGCGATCGACACCGGCGCTGGTACAGCCTGGACCGAGGCCTCCGGCGAGATCCCGCGGCCTTTGCAGACCGATGGGTTGGGCTTCACCCAAATCGCCCGCCTGTTCGTCAGGGCCTGGCCCTTCATCCGCCCGGTCCGCGGGCACGTCCTCGGCTACATGCTGATCGAGGTGGCGAACTTCGCCTGGGGCACCCTCACCGGCATTGTCATCTTCGGGGCCATCTACAATTCCCTCCTGTTATCCGGGCCCGTTACGCCCTTCGTCGCCGGGGTCCTGCGCCTGGACCCCGGGACCTGGGTCCAGGTCGCCCACCTCACGGCGGCCCAGCGCACCCAGCTGGTCGGCGGGATCATCCTCATGGGGGTCGTGGGCACCGCCGTTGGGCAGATGATCGGCCACGCCAACGCCTTCTATCGGATCTGGATCGAACAGCAGATCAACCAGGCCCTCAGGCTGCACGTCATGCGCACCTGGCGAGCCTTGTCCCTGCGTTTCCACGCTCAGAGTAATGCCGGAGAGGCCGTCTTCCGGGTGCTGCAGGACAGCGCGATGGTTACCGGCATACTCAAGTCCCTGGTCCTGGACCCGGCCCTCGCCTGCATCTCCCTGCTGATGGGACTCGCCATCCTGGCCGCCCTAAGCCCGGGACTGGCCCTGGTCGCGGCCCTGGTGAGCGTGCCCCTCGTCCTCCTGGTGCGCTGGAGCGCCCCGGCACTGAGACGGGGGTTCGGGTCGGCCCGTGCGGCCAATGCAGCCCTGACCGATTTCGTCCAGGAAAGCATGGAGGGGGTGCGGACTCTGAAGGTTGAGCGGCTCGAGGCCGACCGGCTCGCAGGTTTCCAGGCCCACTCCGCGGCCGCCCTTGCCGCCGCGGGGAGCGCCAGAACGCGACTGATGTTCACCAACTTCGCCGGCTTCTTCATTGGCGCCGCCCCCCTGGTGGCCCTGGAGCTCTACGCCGCCTTCCAGGCCCATCTCCAGGGCCCGACCTTCCTCCATCAGGTGCTGGCGGGCTTCGGCTTTGCAGTGTGGAACCTGGGCGCCCAGGACCAGGCGCGCACGCGGTCCCGGGCCGCCGTCGCCGGGGCCTCGGGCCTCGCCGGTCTCTGGAACGCCGCCCAGGACATGGCTGTGGCCTTGGCGAGGGTCTACCAGATCCTCGACCTCGTCCCCGATATCCGCGACCGCCCGGGCGCGGTTCCCTTCGAAGGCCCGGCACCCACCCTCCGCCTCGAGGGCGTCGGCTTCGGTTATTCGGGGCACCCGGTCCTGGCTGGCGTGGATTTCGAGGTCCGTAAGGGCGAGATCACTGCCCTCCTGGGCCCCACCGGTTCGGGCAAGAGCACCCTGGCCCTGCTGATGCTCCGGCTACTCGATCCCGACCAAGGCCGCATTACGCTCGATGGCCAGGACCTGCGGGGCTTCACAGTGGAATCCGTGCGCCGGGCGACGTCCCTGGGCACCCAGGAGAACTCGCTCTTCAGCGGTACGATCGCCGACAATATCCGGATCGGCCGGCCCGGGGCCTCCGACGCTGAAGTCGCCGAGGCGGCGCGGGTCGCCTGCCTTGACAGCCTGGTCTCCGCCTTGCCGGAGGGCTTCCAGACCCCGGTCGGCGGCCGCGCCCTGGAGCTGTCCACCGGCCAGCGGCAGCGGCTCGTGATCGCCCGGGCCCTGCTGAAGGCCACGCCCATCCTGGTCCTCGATGAGCCCACGGCCTCCCTCGATCCCGCCACCGAGCGGACCCTGGTCGACAACCTCAAGGCCTGGGCGAAGGACCGCACGGTGGTCATCATCACCCACCGGATGTCCACGGCCGCCTGCGCCGACCAGGTCGTCATTCTGGACGCTGGCCGGGTGGTGGAGTCGGGTCGACCCGATGACCTTGCCGGAGCCGGCGGCGCCTATAGCCGCTTGTTGTCCTCGGCAGGCCGGGAGGACGCAGCGTGACCGGTCCGGTATCCAGCTCGCCCCTCAGGGTCGCGGCCCAGGCCCTCGCCTATGCCTGGCCCCTGCGGTTCCAGCTGGCCGTCAACGCCCTGTTGCAGATGAGCAGCATCTTCTGGATCCTGGTCCTTCCCTGGCCGGCCAAGGTCATCCTCGACCGGATCGTCCTGGGCGACCAGCCGGCGCCGACCGGCGCGACGGCCCCCTTCTTCTTCCGTCCGATCCTGGCCCTGACCGAGGGGCTGGGCGCCGCCCAGACCGTCGCGGTCATGGGCCCCCTGCTGCTCCTGATGCTGGTGATGGTCGGTGCCTTCGGCACTGAAGCCGGCCAGAGGACGTCCGCCAGCGGAAGTCTCGCCGAGGGCCAGGACAGCGCCTCCCGCTCCGAGAATTCCGCCAACGCCATGAATTCCCTGCTCGGCGGCGCCTATGGCCTGTTTGAAGCCCGCTGGCAGCTCTTCGCCGTCCAAAAGCTGAACCACAGGCTGCGCGCCTCGCTATTCGCCCGCTACCTGGCCCAGCCCCTGCACCTTCATTCCGGGCGGGCCGTGGGCGGGACGGTCTTCAGCACCCTCTATGATTCGCCCACAGCGACCGGGGTGGTCTTCAACCTGTGGATCGGCCCGGCGACCTCCCTGGTGAATCTGGTGACCACGATCCTGCTGATGTTCCTGGTCTTCCGGAACGAGCCCTTGGTGGTCTGGTGCGCCCTGGCCGTGGCGCCGCTGAACTTCATCCTCACCCTTGTCTTCGCGGCCCTGGTGCGGCGCTACGCAACCCGGGAACGCGAGGCCGGCGCGGCCCTCACCGCCGTGATCGAGGAGCAGGCGACCAACATCCTGGCGGTCCAGGCCCTGTCTTCCGACGCGGACGCCGAGACCCGGTTCGCCCGGGCCAGCATCCTTGCCTTTAAGCGGTTCCGGCAGGCGGCCCTGGTCGCCATCCTGGGCAGCTTCACCACGACCTTCGTGGGCGCCTCCATGATCTTCGCGGTCCTCTGGTTCGCCGCACCGGCCTTCATCGCAGGCCGGCTGGCACCCGGCGACTGGGTGGTGATCTGGGGCTATTACGGCGCCATCGCCGCGTCGGCGGACTACCTGGGCAAGCTCTGGCTGACCCTGCAACAATATCTGGCGGGCATGGGGCGGGTCTTCGATGTGCTCGAAAGTCCCATCGAGCCGGGGCCCGGTCCCGGCCCGGCGCTGCCGCCCCTCCGCACGAGCCTGACCCTGGACGGGGTGAGCTATGCCTATCCTGGTGGAAAGCTGACCCTTCAGGATGTCCGGCTCGATATCCGCGTGGGCGAGATGACCGCCATCGTTGGGCCCAGCGGCGCGGGCAAGACGACCCTCGCCTTCCTCCTCCCGGGCCTTCTGACCCCCACCAAAGGCCGGCTGCTGGTGGATGGCGAGCCTGTGGGGCCCGACGCCTTGGACAGGCTGCGCCGCCAGACCGCCTTCGTCTTCCAGGAGGCCAGTCTCTTCGATGTCAGCCTGGCAGAGAACATCCGCATGTCCCGGCCCGAGGCGACCGACGCCGAGGTCCGCGAAGCGGCTTCGCTTGCCGGGATCCTCGACTTCATCGACACCCTGCCCGAGGGGTTTGCGACCCGCGTCGGGCGGTCGGGATCCCGGCTCAGCCTCGGCCAGAAGCAGAGGGTGGCCATCGCCCGCGCCCTGGTCTCTGGGCGGCCGGTGATCGTTCTCGACGAGCCCACCGCAGCCCTCGACCCCGAGACGGAGCGGCGGCTCGCCGCCGACCTCCTGCAGGCGCGGCGTGACCGCGCTGTGGTGGTGGTCGCCCACCGGCTCTCCACCATCCGGGCCGCCGACCAGATCGTTTTCCTTGAGGACGGTCGCATTCGTGAGACCGGCCGTCATGAAAACCTCGTGGCTGCCGGCGGACCTTACGCCCGCTTCCTTAGCCTTCAGACCTCAGAGGTGTCCCTTGATCCCGCCTGACTCCCTTTCCTCGGCGAACCCGGGGCGGCTGATGCTGGTCCTCGGCAGCGGCGTGATCGCCTCCTGCCTCCTGCTCAGCACCCTCTTCGCCTGGGGCATCTACCTTGACCTGAACCTCAAGTCGCGGCCCTGCCCGCCCGCGCCGCCGGTGAAGTCCCTCGGGGTCTGAAGGGATCAGGATCTAGCGGCCAATGGCCGCAAGGTTGCGTTCGTGGTCGCTCTTTTCAAGCCGGTAGAGCGCCAGGATGGCAACCGAGCCCGCTGAAAAAAGGGTGACAATCGGCAGGTAGATCCATCCGGCCTGGGTGATCAGGGCCATCGCCTCGGGCCCCGGCTTCGCCTGCTTGGGAAAGGCGACATAGGTCAGGATCAGGCCAGGAATCAGGGCGCTGGCGGAGGCGACCAGCTTCTGGGGAAAGGTGTCGGCTGTCGCGATCAGGGCTTCGGAGCGATGGCCTGTCTTCACCTGTACGTCCTCCACGATGTCGATGACCATCGAGGACATGATGACGTAGCCGCCGATCGACGCCACGCCCGAGACGATCATGGTGCTGCCAAGCACCCAGAGGAGCATGGGCGATCCATTGAGGTCCAGGATGCCGAGCAGCTTCAGGAGGATGGGGCCCTGGGCGAAAACGATGCTGACGAAGAACAGCGTCATCATCGCGCGCCGCTTCGTCCATCGCTTGGCCAGGAAGGGCGCCACGGCAGCGCCGAAAAACTGGAACGGCAGGCCGACCACTCCCAGCCAGAAAAGGTCCTGCGGTTTCAACTCCCACAGGAAGGTCTTGAAATAGAGGTCGAACCCACCGGCGATGCCGGACGACAGGCCCGAGACAATTCCGGAGGCCATGGCCACGAGGAAGTTTCGGTTCTTCACGATACCGGTGAAATTCCTGAACTGACTTCCAAGGTCGAATGCGGTCCGCGCTTCCGGTTGATAAAGCGTGGCGATCCGTCGCCAGGTTCCCAGCGCCATCACCAGGCCGGCGGTCACCACGACGGCGGTGATCGCGAGCGATAGCGGGCCATAGCCATCGGCATTCAACTGGCCGACCGGATGTTCGGCGGTTGAGCGCAGGTACACGCCATAGATCAGGGTGTTGGCGGTCGCGGTTCCCACCGCCGACAACACCCAGCGCCAGCTGAGCAGGACCGTTCGATCATCGTAATCCGGCGCCAGTTCAGCCGCGAGCGCGGCGGCGGGTATCTCGTAGAAACTCCAGATCAGGTTCAGCAGCAGGCCCGTCCCGACGATGTAGTAGAACATCTGCTCCGGTGCCCAACCGACAGGGGGATGCCAGCGGAGGTAGATCGCCACCGGCAAGACCAGTAGTGCCGCCAGAATGAACGGGTGGCGCCGGCCGAGCTTCGACCGGACCTGATCGGAGGTATGGCCGATCATCACGTCCCAGAAGGCGTCCGCCAGGACCACGATTGAAATGGCGGCCGCGACTGTGGCGGCCGGAACGCCCACGACCTGGTTGTAGAAGAACATCGCCAGACCACCCAGGGTTCCGTAGGCGCCATTGGCGATCGCCCCGGCCCCGTAGAAGGCCTTTATCCGCTTCGGCAGAACCCGGTGGGAGACGCCCGCCTCCACCGCAGTCAACGTCTCTGCCCCAGGCCCCGACCAGACCGCACACCGGCAGGTGCCCCGTTCGGATAGGCCACAGGGTCGCTGAAGGGCGCGCGCCCCGTTCGCGCGTCAAACCTTCTCCGCCGGATCCCGGTATCGCAGGTCATGTGGATGTCCTTCCTGCGGCCTTCGATGATGTCCGCCTTTCAAGCCCCGACCGTATCGGCCGAGCGCAACCCGTGATCGAAGGATGAATGCGCGAGCACTCCCGAGTCTACCTACCGTATCGTCAAATGAAAGATGCGCCATC
>NZ_JBAXIM010000055.1:0-15629 GCF_037138395.1 Phenylobacterium sp. | reverse complement strand
GCGGTGTTCATGCCGTTGAAGACCAAGAGGCCGGCGAGTATGGCTCCGCCCATTCCACCCCAAAACACCACGGGCGAGTCCGGCGCACGCACCTTGGGCATGCGCCCGGGCGCAGCTTCCAGGACTTCGCTCGACGCCTGTCCCACGGACTTCGACCGGTTCGCAGCCATCCTCACCTCTGCCAGAATGAACGGCGCTTTTCCGGGACCAGGCTGGTCTCGGGACGCCGGAAACCGTCATTGAAAATGCGGGTGGTCTCTTCGCCGCGCCGGAGGACGAAACCCTGGGCGACCCGGTCGGCCACGAACAGCCCGTCCCTCAGCCGAAGGTTGACGAGCGCCTCCTCACCATCGGAGTCGAGGGCAAAGATGGCCGGCAGCTCGGCACCGGCGGGATAGGCGAAATAGGTGTCGCGCTCGTCATCAAAGATGCGGGTCGGCAGGAGGGCCCGGGATCCCTGGAACGAATAGGCGGCGTTGCGCACCTCAGGCGGCGGGTCGGCCGCCAGTGGCGCAGGGGCCAGGGTCAAAGGGGTCTCATAGACGAAGCGAACCGTGAAGGCCTGGTTCCGGGTGGGCTGGGAAACGGCGGTCAGCAGGAAGTTGTAGCGCCGAAGGTTTGTCACCACGGTCATGTTGGTGGCCGGGCGCTGCGCCATGGGCTTGAGGAAAAGAAGGTTCGCCCGGCGGTTGGGCGTCACCTGCCAGCCGAGGCTGTCGCCTATGGCCACGTTCTCAATCCGCTCGGACGGATCGAATTCAACCGTCAGCTGACGCCGGAGCGCGCCCTTCAGTTCAACGACCTGCAAGGGGTCGTAGTCGACAAAGTGGATCCGGGGATCGGTTGCACCCGGTCGCGGCGTCACCGCATGGGCTTCGCCAGCGCCCAGAACCAGCAGCATGGCGATCAACAGGGTGCGGAACATCAGGAGCCTCCCCGGCGTCGTCCGGCGGCTGGCCGCCGATAGCTGTCACCGATCGTAGTGCGGGGCCCGGGTCCCGCATATCCTCCGGCCGTGGTCACCAGCCTCTGCGCAGGGCGCTCGACGATACGGGATCGGGACTCAAACCTCGTCTCGTCACGGGTCAGGGCCTGGGCCAGTCGATCCGCCCGGGACGCGGTAACTTCCGGCCCAGGGCCTGGCCCCGCCGCCGCCGATGTCGTGACCTGGGCCGCAGGGGCGGCGGTGGAAGGCAGCTTCAGACCGAGGGCGGCGACCCAGGCCCCCAGGATCAGGAGGCCCTGGCCGATGGCGAAGACCAGTACGAGGGCGGAAAGACTGCTGGCCGTGCGGGTGTCCAGGGCCTGGGCTTCCCTTTGGTCAGCGAGGGTAGCCAGCCAAGGGGCAAGCACCACCAGCAGCAAGATGACAAGGATCCAGCCCACCAGGAGGGTCAGGGCGGCCCCGGCCAGGGACCGAAGCCATCCGACGAAGATTCCCCGGGTGACCTCCAGGAGGGCCAGGGCGATGAAGATCGGTCCGACAGCCGTGAGCACGGCGATCACCAGCTTGGCGCCGCCGATCACGCCCACGCTCATCACCAGCATGGCGTTGGCCGCGAGGGCCAGGGCTTCCCCGGATGCGGCCTCGGCGCTCATCCAGCCCTTGGCGCCGGGCGCCGCGGTGCGACCGAAGGCGGCGGCGGTGCTTCGCAGTTCCGTGTAGGCCGCATCAATGCGCGCCAGGGGACGCGAGGCGGCGCCCGCGATCCCGTCAGTGCTCCCCGTCCAGGGAGCGGAAACGACGGCGGCGATCTGTGCAGGCGCGCGGTCCGCCAGGTCGAAGACCAGGGTCTGGAAGGTGGACCAGTTGGTGACCAGGGCCAGGATGACCCCGATCCGGAGCGCAGCCGCGGGCGCCTCGGAGAACTTCGCCCCGTCCGGCGCCAGGAGCAGGCGCCATCCAATCAGGGCGATGTAGACGGTCATCAGCGCCGTCAGGGCGACGCTGAACAGGCCCGACCCCTGGGTAAGAGCCTCGTAGCCGCCCTGGGCATAGCTGCGGCCCTGACAGTCCACGGTGGCGAGGACGCCCTCGACGAAGCCTGCGTCGAGATAGGACGGACAGGTCGCAATCATGGCGCAGTCCTCCCCGCCATGAAGGGCTCCAGCCAGGCTGATGGCGCATCCCCGACCTCGGCGCGCAGCAGGTCCAGTCGCCGGACCGACCGCTCAGTCCCGGCAAGCACCTGAAGGGGACCAGAGAGCCCTGAAAGGTCCAGCCGGGCGACCACGCTGTGGTCGCCACGCTTGACCAGGAAACAGCGGGAGGTGTCGGGCAGCGACCGGACCAGGGAGAACTCATGCTCGGAGAGTCCGAAGCCGTCGATGTATTCGGCCGGGCGGGCCCGGGCGTTGGGGAAGAAGATCTGGGTCGCAGCCTGCTCAATGATGGCCGAGGCGATCCGGCTGTCGAGGGCGTCGGAGGCGCTTTGGGTACAGAACCCGACGAGGCCGTTACGCTTCCGAATGGTCTTTTCCCAGTCCTTGATACGCCGCACGAAGACCGGGTCATCGAGCGCCTTCCAGCCCTCGTCCACCACGAAGATGGCAGGGGAGCCATCCAGCCTCTGCTCTAGCCTGTGGAAGAGGTACATCATGGCCGGCGTGCGAACCGCAGGGGTATCCAGGATCCGGGTCATGTCGAAGCCCAGGATCCGGGTCTCGAGGTTCAGCAGGTCCTGTTCGTTGTCGAACAGCCAGGCATGTTCGCCGCCATCGCACCAGGGCGCGAGGCGGAAGGCCAGGTCGCCCGGGGTCGGCCGGCGTCCACCCCGGAAGAGTTCGCGCAGGAACCGCAGCTGCCTGTGCGACTCGGGCTGGGCGTAGTTCGCATCGATGGCATCGACGATGACCGCCCTGTCATCGGCGCTGAGGGCTCCGCCGTCAGAGGACAGGAGCTGGGCAAGCCATTCCGTCAGGAAGGCGCGGTTCCCCGGTTCGTCGGGCAACATCAGGGGATTGAAACCGCTGGGCTCCCCGGGACGCAGTATGTCGTAGCGGCCGCCGATCGCCCGGATGAAGGGCTCGGCGCCCCGGTCCTTGTCGAAATAGGCCACCCGAGGCTTCAGCCGCTCAGCCTGGGCCAGGAGGAAGGTCAGCAGAACCGTCTTGCCCGAGCCCGACGGGCCGATGCAGGTGAAGTTCCCCAGGTCGCCCTGATGGAAGTTGAAGTTGTAGGGACCTGCGGCGGTGGTCTCCAGGACCGAGATGGCGGGGCCCCAGTGATTGCCCGTGGGTTCGCCGGTGGGGTGGTTGTGGAAGCTTGCCAGGCTGGCAAAGTTACTGGCCGAAATGAGCCCCTTGCGGGCAATGAATCGGAAGGCGCCTGGGAACTGCGCCCAGAATCCTGGTTCGAGGTTGGCGTCTTCCCGGACGGCCAGGGTGCCGGACTCGGCCAGGGCGGACTGGACGTCGGCGACGGCATAGTCGAGCGCCTCAAGGGTGTCCGCCTTCACCAGCACCGTGAGGTGATGTTCGCCATAGGCGCTGCGACCCGCACCGACATCATCCCGGGCCTCGGCAAGCTCCGTCCTCAGGCTGAAGGCATCGTCGTCGGCGGCCCTGAGCCGGCGGAGCGCCACACCCATCCGGTCAAGGGCGGCCTGCCGGTCCTCGAAGGCAAAACTCTCGGTCAGGACCATTTCCAGGGGAAGCCGCAAGACTCCGTCCAGGAGCCCGGGCGTCGTCCGCGCGGGATAGTCCTTCAGGCCCACGACGGCACCAAAGGTGCGCTCGCCGCCATGGCCGGTTCCAAACTCCACAGCGTCGAGGCCAAAGGTCAGCCGGCGTTGGCCGATGGCAGCGCCCATGTCGCCGGAGGGTTCGAGGACGGGGCGGCCCTCCCCGTTCAACAGCAGGGCCAGGAACTCCGCCGGCTCAGAGAACCGGGCGCCGCCGGGCCCATCGTAGAGCCCAAGCGTCCGGACGCCATAGGGCGTCAGGGCAGACGAAAGCGCTTCCCGCGCCGCGTTGAGTTCACGCAGGTCGCGGGTCAGATCCGTCTGCCGTGAACGCGGCCCCTTGAGCAGGCGCTCCACAAGGCCGGCCCGACCCTGGGTGGGCCGCAGGACGAGGGACAGGAAGATATCATTGACGAACAGCCGCCGGGTCTCAAGCTGCTCGCGCCAGCGCTGGTCGAGGTCAGCGCAGAAAGGGTCCTCAGGCGGCGGCGGGAAGTCCGGGGTCACCCGGCGACGGACAACGTGGTGCCACAGGGCCAGCCGGGAAGTGGCGGCGCTCCTGAGGACCGTCTCCCGCACCGCCTTGCGGTAATTGAGTTCCTCGTCGGAGGCGGTCTCGAACGGGAAGCCCTGGATCTGCAGGGTCTGCACCAGGAGCCCGTCCTTCGTCGCCACCGTCGCGGGGTCGACATGGCGCGTGAAGGGAATGCGGTCGAAGATGACCGCTTCCTTTGGCGCCAGGAGCTGTGCAGCTCGGGTGGTAATGAACCGGTTCACGGGGCGTAGGAGTTTCCGCCCCAGAAGCTGAAGTTCCGTGTCCTGGGACACGTGCGGACCCGTGTGACCCAGATGTCGAAAAACCGGGGTTCGCGGATCGATCCGGCATAACCGATGGCGTGGATCACCAGGGCGGCCAGAAGCACCCAGAACGACTTCGTGATCAGGAAGAGCTCGCCGGTGACGATCAGGTTGAGGATCGCATAGGTGTAGGTGACCCCCCCGATCATCTGGGGGCGGGTCAGGGCGGCAAAGACCGGATCCGAGGCCAGGCGGTTCATCCTACATGGCCCCGGCGAGGCCGCGGATCCCGGCGACGATCGAGACCGCACCGAAGATGATGAAGGCGCCGACGATGACCACGACGCCACGCCGCCACTCCATGCGCCCTGACAGCATCATGAAGCCGACCACGGCGATGGCGATCACGGCTGCGCTGGTGGCGACGGTTCCCAGAAGCGTGCCCTGGACCCAGTTCAGGGCGGCGATCAGGGGGGACGAGCCCGAGGGATCCGACTGCACCTGAGCCAGGGCTGGCGAGGACAGCAGGGCGGAGGCGAGGGCAGCTATGGCGACTTTGCGCTTCATGATCCTACTGGGCTCCGAAGGTCTGGACACGAGGGATAGAGAGGCGGCTCACAATGGCCTGAACATAGGCCCGGGTCTCCGCAAAGGGCGGCACATCCCCGTAACGCTGAACCGCTTCGGGTCCAGCATTGTAGGCGGCGAGGGCCAGACGAACATCACCAAAGCGACGAAGTTGGCGGGCGAGGTAACCGACCCCGCCGTCGATGTTGGCGTGCAGGTCATAGGGGTCGACCCCAAGATCGCGGGCGGTCTCGGGCATCAACTGCATGACGCCCCTGGCGCCCTTCGGCGACACCGCCGACTGGCGGAACCGAGACTCCTGCCAGGCGACCGCCGCCGCCAGGCCGGGATCTACGCCATGCCGCGCCGCCGCCTCGGCGACCAAGCGGGGAACCTCCGCCTCCGCGGTATCGAGGGATGGCGCAGGGAGGGAGACCTTGACGATGGGCTGGCCGCCAGAGTTGGTGAAGACCATGGGGCCGGAATAGGTGGTTACCGCCCCGTCCTCGCCAATCTCGAGCACCTGAGCGGAGACCTCCCCGGCGAAGAAACCCTGCGCCAGGACAAGCGCACCCGCAGCTATGGCGATGGTCTTCACGAGGTATCCTGTCAGTGGCGACTTGGGCTGGGAAAAGACACGGCCCAAAAGATAGCCCGAAATCAACCACGGATCGATTACAAAGGATGGATGACGATTAGATGACAGATGGCCCGGAGAGGGCGGCGTGGCGACGGCGTTGACTCGATGTCCTCCCTGTTGCCGAGATGGCCTGTAAAGGGAGACGCAAACATGACGGACATGGTCCTGAGGGAAAGACGGGGCGCGGCAGAGCATCTGGTCCTGAACCGGCCGGACAAGCTGAACTCGCTCAACGTGCCAGTCTTCCAGGCCCTGGACGCCCATGTCCGCGACATTGCGGCCAATCCTGCCGGCGTCGCGGTGGTTGTCCTGAGGGGGGCCGGCCGCTGCTTCTCGGCGGGCCATGACCTCGGCGATATCGCCGCAGGCGAGAGGCTGCCCGAGCCGAACTTCCAGTCCAAGGTGATCGAACGGCTCGCCGCCCTGCCCCTTCCTGTCATCACGGCAGTGCATGGCCACTGCTACACCGGTGCCCTCGAACTGGCCCTAGCAGGAGACATTCTCCTCGCCGCCGAGGGCGCGAAATTCGCCGACACCCACGCCCGGTGGGCCCTGACGCCGGTCTGGGGCCTGAGCCAGCGCCTTCCGCGTCGGGTTGGAAGCGCCAAGGCGCGGGAAATGATGTTCACCTGCCGCACCTATTCCGGCCGTGAGGCCGAGGCCATGGGCCTGGCCAACGCCTGCCTTCCCGACGATGCATTCCTGGACGGGATCGACGCCTGGGCGGCGGAGATCGCAGCGAACTCGGCCTTCAGCCACGCCGCCAATAAGCGCTTGCTCGACTCCACCGACGGTCTGCGCCTGGCGGCCGGCCTTGCCCAGGAGGTCTATCGCGGCGAGGGCGTGGGACCGGACATGCGAGAGAGGATCGCCGCCTTCAGCGCCCGGAAGGGATAGGGCGATGCGCGCCCGGACCTCCCCGAAGCTCGATCCTAGGCCTTCGCTCCGTCAAGCATCTGGGTGAAGCCGGCGGGGGCGTAGGGACCGATGCAGACCTGCTCCAGGACGCCGATACCCGTCCGACCCTCAGTGTCGCGGGTCCGGACGACCTGCTGGGTGTGCAGGTGGGAGGGCGCGAGGGGGTCGATCTGTCGGGGGTCGAAGGACTCGTGGCCGATGGCCAGCTCGCCCTTCCACATGCCCTGACCCCATTCCGGATGGCTGTAGCCCAGGCCCTTCATCTGGAACTTCAGGATGGGCTCCATGCTGATGGTCCTGACCGATCCGTCATGGTCGACCAGGTCCAGCTCGGCATATCGCGCGAGCCGGGTCCCGGGGTGATAGTCGACCCGGTGGCGAGCCGTCGCCATCCGACGGTCGCGCCCGTCTTCGACCCCTGGGATCTCTGCCACGCCCGCGTATAGGGGTGCCGTGATGCCTTCGCGCACCAGGGGGCGTCCCTCGGCGTCGTCGAAGAAGATGGCGTGCGAGATGTGGTCGTCCCAGACCAGGGGCGCCCAGAGGAAGAAGGCGCTCGGTGGCTGGGTGCGGGGCGCCCCGCCGGTTTCCGGCTCGCCCACGTTCCGCACGCCCCAGGACCGGTCCTTGGTGCCAATGCAGACGTCCTCGTCCACCTGGAATTCGCCTTCGGGCGTCCTGACCCAGCCGCTCCAGCGGCCGAACTGGTCAAAGCGGGTGGCATCCATCACCCGGCGCGCGCCGGACCAGAGGGTCTGGCGGGCTTCCTGGATGCTTGCGGTCCGGGCAGAAAACACCAGGTCGCAGGACAGGCCGCTATCGTTCGCCTCCAGAACCACCCGGGTGCGGCGCATGGGCTCGAGCACCTCAAGGCGGAAGGGGCCGACCTGCATGTCGGTGCGCTCGGTCGGTGCGCGCCGGGAGGCGTAGAAACAGTACTGGCGCCCGTCCGGACGGACCACGCTGAAGGCACCGTCGAGGATGCCCCGGAAGGGGTAGATCGCCATGCCGACCCCGAAATAATAGGACCCGTCCTTCGCATAGCCGTTGAACCAGGTCCGGTCGTAGACGTTCCGGTCGCTCGTCGCCGGATGGGCGATGGGCTCGGGCGTCTGGTGGATCGGGAAATCGTCAAGCCGGTTCAGCATGGTGGACCTCAGGGGCGAAGCGTCAGGGTGCCAGTATAAACCCTTCCGCCGTCAAGAACGGAACCTCCGGAAGCGCGTCATCCGGCGGGTCGAGGAAGCCCCGGTATCCGCGCCGTCAGGATCGCCCGGCGGCCAAACACCCAGCGGTTCACGGTCAGGGCAAAGGCAATGCAGGCGACCAGGGTCACAAGCATCAGGTGGATGTAGTGGATCGGCGTCCAGACGAAGGTGAATCCGGCGTAGAGCAGAACCCCGAAGACCACCGCGCCCATGACGGCCCTGGCGTCGACATTGCGAAACATCAGGCCGACGATGAAGGCCGACAGGATCGGCATGGACAGGAGTCCATTGAGCTGTTGGACCAGGTTGATGATCGAGACCGCGCCCATGTAGACGGGTACGAGAAGGATCGAGACGACCATGAAGCCCAGGGAGATCCGGGTATTCAGCCGCCCGACGTCCGGCTTCGGGGCGATGAACTTCTCGTGCAGGTCGCACACATAGAGCGTCACCGAAGAGTTCAGGACCGAGGTGTAGCTGGTCAGGAGGGCCGCGGCCATGAAGGCGGCAAAGGCCCCAGACAGCCAGCTGGGCATGACCATCGCAACCACCTTGCCATAGGTGGCGTCACCCGCCACCCCGAACAGCTTGTAGGCGGCCACGCCCGGCACGACCACGATGGCGGGAATGAAGACCAGGCGGATCACCGCAGCCGCCATCACACCCTTCTGTCCCTCCCTCAGGCTTGGAGCGGCCATGGCCCTTTGGGTGATGGTCTGGTTGGTGCTCCAGTAAAACATCTGGATGAAGATCATACCGGTCAGGAGGGTCGGCCAGGGAATAGGACTGTCCGGGCCGCCAATCATGCTCAGGCGCTCTGGCGGAATGCCCGAAAGATCGAAATCGATGGCCTTCAGCGACAGGAAGACGACCAGGGCCGCCATCCCCAGCACTCCGACCCCGGACAAGGTGTCGTAGACGGCGACGGCCCGGAGCCCACCGCCGATCGCATAGGCGGCCCCCAGGATCGCCATGGCTGCAGCGATGGCCAACAGGGGCACGTCGAGCCCGAACATGGTCTTCAGGAAGAGTGAGCCCGTGTAGAGCATGATCGGCAGGTAGATGAAGACGTTGCCCAGCAGGAACAGCACCGAGATCATCGCCCGGAGGTGCACGGAGCCGTACTTCCGCTCGAGCAGCTCTGTCGTGGTGGTGCAGTTGTTCCGGTAATAGATGGGCAGGAAGACCCAGCAGAGCATCATCAGGCCGGCTATGGCCGAGAGCTCCCACCAGGCCAGCAGCAACATCTGATTGCCGTTCATGCCCACCAGCTGGTCGGTGGACAGGTTGGTCAGGGTGATCGAGCCGGCGATGAACGGCCAGCTCAGGTTGCCGCCCGCCAGGAAGTATTCCTGGTTGGAATTGGTCGAACGGCCGCCCATGCGAGCGACCTGCCAGCCTGTGAGGATGGCCATCAGGGCGGTGAGGCCACCGAAGACGGCCCACTGGATCAGGTCCTGCTGCACGTTTCCCCCCGGTTATGCGCAATGCCCCCCGGACCGCGCCCTGGCGGCAGCGGACCGGGATCAGGCCAGGCCAAGGGCCCGCTTCATGGCCTTGAGGTTACCCCGACAGAACTTCCCCATGGCCTCGGTCGCAGCCTCGAGCTGGGAAGGATCCTTCGGCTGGAACTGCACCCGAAGGACGATGGCGCAGGCGTCCCCGACCCCGGGCTCCACAGACACGGTGGAGACGTAGGCGTCCATGTCCGGCCGGTCGTAGGTGTAGGTGTAATGGTGCGGGCCGCCATCGGTCATGAGTTCCGAGACCGTCCGCCCGCCCGGCATGGTCAGGGTCCGGACCTTGCCCTCAGGGGTCACCTCAGTGCTCTCGGCCTCCACCAGGGTCGCCCACTTACGGATCCCCGAAAAGTCACCGATCACCGCCCAGACCGCATCGGCCCCCAGGGCCACGTCCTCGCGGACCACCACTTCCTGCATGTCATCCTCCCCGTTTAGGTGATGAATGCAGCATATCCAGCGGCTGACCGAAAGGGATCAATATCGCGCGGCAGCCCTGGCTTGGGTGAATGCGCGGCGAAGTCGGGCTCGCTGGGGCGTCAGGGGGCCGGCCGCAGGCGCTGAAACACGAATGTGCAACTCTCCTGGCCCCCGGGCCCCCCCAGGTCACGGAGGACGACGCCCGACACCAAGAGTCGCCCTGAAGGGTCGAGCTCCGCCTGGCCCTCCCCGTCGAAGGCCTTGGGCACGCGGTTTCCGCCATGGAGCTTCAGCGAGAACCGCTTCGAGGCGCGATCCCAGGTCCAGTCGCCCCAATAGTCATGATAGGCCTCGAAGGGCCTCCAGGTGGCCGAGAAGTCGCCGCCAGCCTTGAGTACGAATTCCCGGAGCGGCTCCCATCCCTTGGCGTTCGCGTCATCGGGACACCGCATCTCGGTTTGGCTCCAGACCCCTGGCAGGGGATTGGTGGCGGCGTCGACCACCCTGAGGCGCGCGACGATCGGCGCGCCGCCAAGCTCCGCTCGGATCTCGGCCGTATCCGCGTCGGCGGCTGAAGGCGACACCTCTACGGTCCTCTTGTCCTTCGACAGCCGCACGCTGGGTGCGCCAAGGATCGTGACCTTCTTCAGACAGGCCAGCGGCGCAGGGGTCAGGTCCGAGGGCCGGCGGCTCCAGTAGGGCTCAAGCACGATCTTCGCGCCGGGCTTGACCTCACGCTCGCCGATCCAGAGGAGGACGACCGCTTGGCTGGGTGGCTCGCAGGAGGGAGGCGGGATCATGTCACTTTCGTCTCGCTTGTGCGCCGGCACCCTGACCGAAACGGGCACCCGGCGAGGCTGGTTGTTACTCCGTCACGTTATGCCAGGACTCGGCGATGCCGAAGCCCTCTAGGCCCCCCATCGTGAACCGGGCCAGGCCCTCGTTGACGAAGGTGGCACCCCCCGGGAAGGGGATCTTGGTCGGGCACATGTTGATCACCTGACCCTCGATCCGGAGTTCGCGCCCCCGGCCCGTGCGCGCGATCATCGACACTGTCTCGTGGAGGATGGAGCCCGGCCGGAAGGTGGTCTCGACGCGGACGGCCTCGAGGGTGTCCATGCCCTCCCCGTCCTGGATCCAGCCCGAGCCCAGCATGGCGCCGTCCGCCCGGCGAAAGCAGGAGCCACCCAGGGAGGTCCCCGCCCCGAAGTTCATGGAGAACCAGAAGACGAAGGGATTGGGCGCGGCCGCGGTCGAGAGGGCGGGCCCGGCAGAGGCGGCGGCGGCCGAACCGCTGGACGATCCGCTCCAGTTGCGCGGGCCCCAGGACTTGTCCCGCACACCGAAGCCGTCGAAGGCGATCTCCTCGCCACCGAGGGTGAGGCGGCCTGTGGCGCGCAGGCTCTGCTCGAAGTGGCCATGGGCACCTCGGGCGGCGAAGTGCGGCTCGGTCAGGGCCTCGACATCCACCTGCATGGAAAGGTGAGCCGGGATGTGCCAACCCACGGGGCGGAGCTTGGCCCGGGTCATCAGGATGGCCCCGTCGGGAATGTCCTGGGCCGGGCCCTCGTAGCGGACCGTCCAGCGCCGGAACGGGTCCTCGCAGGCCAGGGCCAGGTTCCCGACCTTCAGGTCGCCGTCATAGGCGGAAAGGTCCTTGCCGATGTCACGCCGGCCATATGTGAAGGCCACCCGGCTGCCGCCCAGGTAGACCGCGTGCAGGGCGTCTGCCCAACCGTTCCCGGGGCGGAAGCCCATCCGGGTGAACATGCCGACGCCGGTCTTCGGGTCGACGAAGTTGAAGTAGTAGCTCTCGCTCCAGGCCCGGTCCTCGCCGGTCGGATGCATGTCCTCGTCCGTGCCTGTGACGGTGATCATTCCGGAGCCTCTCATTGAACCCGCCCCATCGCGGGGTGCGCAAAGCGATACCGGTATACATGGAGGCCAAGCGGCCTGCATCCTGGGGACCGGGCGTTGCTCGGGCAAGCCTCCCGACGGCCTTAACGCCAGTGTCCTATTCATACGGCCTGATGGCTATCGCCATCGGGACGGCGGCCGAACTGAGTGCTCCTGAAAAACCTGTGGTCCAGAGGGCTGAACTCGGCTTCTAGGAAGAGACGCCCGCCCCGTCGCGGGGGCAGACACTGGAGGGTCAAAAATGCCGCCGCGCCTTCACTGGAATCGCCAGGCGGCGATCATGGTCTTCCTGGTGGCGGCCGGTTTCCTGAACAGTGCGGATCGGCAGCTGATCTCCCTGATGAAGCCGCTGCTGCAGGCCGATCTGGGGTGGTCCGACTACACCTACGGGCAGATGGCGTCGGTGTTCCAGATGGCGGCCGCCTTCGGCCTGCTTGGCGCAGGCTGGTTTGTGGACCGGGTCGGTCTTCGGACAGCGTTTCCCATCGGGGTCGGCGCCTGGAGCCTGGCAGCGATGGCGCATGGGGTGGTCCACACGGTGGGCCAGTTCACCGGCGTCCGGATCTGGCTGGGAGCGACCGAGGCCATCGGGACGCCGGCGACCATCAAGGCCATCGCCACCTTCTTTCCTGCGTCGGGGCGCGCCCTGGCCCTCGGGGCGATGAATGTCTACGGCAGCCTTGGCGCCATGCTCGTGCCGATCCTGGTCCCCATCCTAGCCCTGGCCTTCGGTTGGCGCGTCACCTTCCTGATCGCCGGTGGATTGGGCTCGATCTGGGTCCTGGGATGGATGCTGTGCTCGCGTTGGATCATGGAGCCCGCCACGGACGAGGCGGAGACTCCGGCAGCGGACACCCGCGTCAGCTTCGGCGTCCGCGACGTCCTGGCGGACCGCGCCACATGGGCCGTTGCGGGCGGTAAGGTCTTCTCGGATCAGATGTACTGGTTCCTGGTGTTCTGGATGCCGGACCTGCTGCGCCGGGAGTTTGGCCTGGGCCTGAGCGGGGTCGGCATACCCCTGGCGGTGATTGCGGGCGTGACGGCGCTCGGCGGCCTGGCAGGCGGCTATGCCTCGAGCCGCCTCCTCGCCCGGGGAATAGCGCCCGCGACGGCGCGGCGGCTGACCATGCTGGTGTGCGCCGTCCTGGCGCTCGCCCTGCCCGCCGTGCTGCACACCTCGAGTGTCTGGATTGCCGTCTCGCTCCTTTGCCTGGTCATGGCCGCGCACCAGGGCTTCTCGGTCAACCTGTTCGCCCTGACAGCGGACATCACCGCCCTGCCCCGCGTCGCAACGACGATTGGCGTGGCGGCCTTCTTCGGGAATCTTGGCGGCATGTTCGTGCTGCAGGCGTCCGGGTGGATGCTGCAGAATAACTATGGATACGGGCCGCTCCTGGGCTTCCTGGCGGTGTCATACCTGTTGGCGCTCGCCTGGATCCAGGCCTGGCTGCCCCGGGTGCGGACCCGTGCCTGAGGCGACGGGTGCTGGCGCCCTGGCTTCCGGGTGGTTAAGCTCCTGACAACAAGGGGAGACCGTCGATGAACAGGCTCTGGAGTGCAGCTTTCGCCTTCGTCCTTGCCATTGGCGGGGGTTCAGCCGCCCTGGCGCAGGTTCCGGCCCCGCCGCCTGCGGACCCCGGCCCTCCGCTCAGCGGCTATCCGCGCAAGGCCCTCCGTGCGCCGACCGCCGCAGAGCTGAAGACAGCCACCTATGTCCGCGATGTCATCTATGGCCACCGGGACGGCATGGCGCTGACCTACGACGTCTTCAAGCCCGTGAAGAAGGCCAACGGCGCGCTTGTCGTAAACATGGTGTCGGCCGGCTGGAGATCGCAGTGGGCCCCGCCCGAAGAGCGCCAGGCGCGCTACCAGGCGCTCATCGACAAGGGCTTCACCGTGGTCGCCCTCTACCACGCCTCGGCGCCGCGCTTTGCGGTTCCCGACGCGGTCACGGACGTTCGGCTGGGCATGCGCCACATCAAGCTGCACGCCGCGGATTACGGCGCCGACCCCGCACGGATCGGCGTCTGGGGGGCGAGCGCCGGAGGCCACCTGGCCCTCGTCGCCGGCATGATGGCCGATGACGGAGATCCAGCGGCCGCCAATCCGCTGGAACGCAGGGGCAATCGCATTGCGGCGGTCGTCGCCTATTTCCCGCCCACGGACCTGGTCACTCTGCTGCAGGGCCGCCCCAAGTTCGACGCCATCAACTTCGACGAGAAGCTCCGGGCCTCAGTCTCGCCCCTCTTCAGCGTCGATGCGCGCGATCCCCCGACCCTGATGCTGCACGGTGACGCCGACCGGGGCGTGCCCCCGGCACAGTCCGAGGCCATGAAATCAGCACTCGACAAAGTCGGGGTCGAGAACAGGCTGACGATGTTCGCCGGCGCCGACCACGACTTCTACGTCAAGGGCGACCCGGTCCGGACGGACGCCTACGCTACAGAGGCCATGACCGCGATGGTCGCCTGGTTCGAGGGCCACCTCAGGAAGTAGGCCGGCGGCGGCGGGTTACGTCAGCGAGGCCATGATCGCCTCGTTCGGCGCGATCCTGTTTTCCACGAGGCCGTACCAGGCGGCGATGACCGCCTCAGGTCCGCGTTCATGACGGATGCCCAGCTTGCCCTTCAGTTCCAGGGACATGCGCGCGGACTCCGCCTGGGCGCGGCGCATGATCTCGCCCGGGCCCCAGTCGACGTCGCGCTTGGCGAACTGGGCCGGCGCGAAGAAGAAGGCGTGGGGCGTGGCTGAAGTCTCGGGCCGATAGCGGCCGGCGCCCCAATGGGTGGCTCCAACGGCGCAGCTTAGCTTGAGCTGGGGGCCGAAATGCGCGTGGATGGCGCTGATAACCTCACCCACGCCGGACATGTCCACAAAGGCAGTGGGGACGGTGGGATCCAGGGTGCCGATGGCGTCGTAGGTGACGACCTCATCGCAGGTCCCAAGGCCGCCGACGAAGCCGACATTCCCCGGTGATGTCAGGCCCACGACCCGGGGACGCCCCTCGCCGTGACGGGAAAGCAGGTTCGTCAGGCCCAATCCGGTCTTGGACGACGCACTCCCGACCAGCACCTGCCCGGCACCAAAGAAGGCGTTGTCCAGCAGGTAGTCGTAGAGCACGTAGGAGGTCGAAAAGAGCGGAAAGAGCAGGCTGCGCTCGTCCTCCATGGCGGTCAGGGCGGGCGGATCACCGGCGGTGCGCTGATAGGTGTTGTAGATCGCTGGCAGGTCCGCGCGATGCGCGGCGCCATCGGAAAAGCTTCGGTCCGTCGCCCCAGCGGGCCGCATCACGACGTGGCTGGCCATGGGCAGGAAGCCCCAGATTCGCTCGCCCAGGGCGACCTCCGGAGCGCGCGAGGCCACGACGTCGGCGAACCCCCAGACGGGCACGATCCCCCAGGGCTCCTCGGCAGGGAAGAACCTCCAGTAGCCGATCATGTCGCCGGACAGGGCGTAGCTCACGTTGTTCGCCGTCAGGGCAAACTTGTCGATGGCCACGAGGATTTCGCCCTCTGCCAACTCCGGCGTCTCTGCGGAAATCGTTCGCGTTTCGGAGAAGGCCGAGCGACGGACCTGAACCTGGGTGATCATGTTGTGGGTTCCTGTTGGGCGCGGCGATCGCGCAATGACAGCATGAAGAAGAGTGTCCCCAGCACGACGAAGGCGGCGCTCCCATAGTGCTCCGGCGGATGGTGGCCGCTGTGGGAGCCCTTCCAGAACCAGCCCGAGTACGCGCCGAGCGCCTGCATGAGGATGGTGAGCAGCAGGACCAGGGGCACCAGCGAGCGGTATCGCAGGGCGATGATCAGTATAAGGATCCCGAACGGGATCTGCAGGGCCCCGTACCAGGCAAAGAGCGCAATGATGGCCTCTGCGCGGGTCGAAAGGTCGACGCCGCCGATGACGCCGGCGCCACCGTCGGGGAGGAAGTAGTGGATCAGCCCTGGCACGATGGTCG
>NZ_JBAXIM010000054.1:0-16062 GCF_037138395.1 Phenylobacterium sp. | reverse complement strand
TGTTCTGCACCGTGATCGCGGTGACCGCCGTCGCCGCATATCCGCCGAGGGCAGTAACGGTCTTCAGGTCAGCCTGCAGGCCCGCTCCGCCTCCGGAGTCGGAGCCGGCGATGATCAGGACTCGGCCAAGGGCACTGGACATGGCCCGGACTTAACCCGGCCCGGGCGCAATTGCACGGCCAGGCGGGCGCAGACTAGGGCCTGTTCCTTTCAGACGGAAAGTCTGAAAGGGCAAAACAGGCTCTAATTTCAATATGTTAGATCATGTCTCGATCCGAAAACCGGTTCCCACTTATCGGAACATGATCTAGTCTGGCGACATGACCGAACACCCCGCCTCCTCGCCCCCCGTCGCCATCCTCACCGGCGCCGGTTCCGGCATAGGCCGCGCCGCCGCCCTCGCCCTGGCCTCCCGGGGCTGGAACCTCGTCCTCGCCGGCCGGCGGGCCGAGCCCCTCCTGGAGACCCTCGAACTCTGCGGCGGGCCGGCCCGGGGCCTGGCCCATCCGGCCGATGTCGCCGATCCCGACCAGGTGGCAGGCCTGTTCAAGGCAGCGACGGACCGGTTCGGCCGGGTGGACCTGGTGTTCAACAATGCCGGGACGGGCGCCCCGCCGGTGCCCCTGGAGGACCTGTCCGTCGAGGACTGGCGCCGTGTGGTCGACGTCAACCTGACCGGCGCCTTCTTCTGTATCCAGGCCGCCTTCCGTTGCATGAAGGCCCAGTCCCCGCAGGGCGGCCGGATCATCAACAACGGCTCCATCTCGGCCCAGGTCCCGCGGCCCCGGTCCGTCGCCTACACCGCCACCAAGCACGCCATGACCGGCCTGACCCGCCAGGCCAGCCTCGACGGCCGGGCCTACAACATCGCCTGCGGCCAGATCGACATCGGAAACGCCGCGACCGAGATGACCGCCCGGATGTCCCGGGGCGTCCTCCAGGCGGACGGACGCGTGGCGGCCGAGCCTACCATGGATGTCACGGCGGTCGGCGAGGCGGTGGCCTACATGGCTGGCCTGCCCCTGGAGGCCAACGTCCAGTTCATGACGGTGATGGCCACGGCCATGCCCTTCATCGGGCGGGGCTGACCTCGCCCCCCGCCAGGATCGCCGCCTGGACCCTTAGCGCCTGGACCGTCTCGGCCACGTCGTGGACCCGCACTGCCGCCACCCCCGCCCGGGCCCCGGCCAGGGCCGCTGCAAGTGAACCGCCCAGGCGGTCCGACGCCAGCATTCCGCCTGCACCGATGGCGGCGATGAAACGCTTGCGGCTGGCGCCCAGGAGGACCGGGAAGCCGAGGGCCACGATCCGCTCCAGCCCTGCCAGCAGGGCCAGGTTGTGGGCCAGGGTCTTGCCGAAGCCGATCCCGGGGTCCAGCCAGATCTTTTCCCGCGCCACGCCGGCGGCCAGGGCGGCCGAGGCCCGGGCGTCCAGGAAGGCGCAGACTTCAGCCAGGACGTCCTCGTACCGCGGGGCCGCCTGCATGGTGCGCGGCTCGCCCTGCATGTGCATCAGTACCACCTCGCAGCCGAGTTCCGCCGCCAGGTCCGCCGCGGCGGGCGCGCCCAGGGCGGTGACATCGTTCCAGATGTCCGCCCCGGCCTCCATCGCCCCCCGGGCAACCTCTGGCTTGCAGGTGTCGATCGATATGCGGCGCTGGGTAAGGGGGCGAAGGGTGCGGATCACCGGCAGGACCCGGCGGGCCTCGTCCTCGGCGTTCACGGGCCGGGCACCCGGACGCGTGGACTCGCCGCCAATGTCCAGGATGTCCGCCCCTGCCCGGTCCAGGGCCAGGCTGTAGGCGACCGCACCCTCGACGCCCTCCAGGCGTCCGCCGTCGGAGAAGCTGTCAGGGGTGGTGTTCACCACCCCCATGACGAGGGGCGGGCGGCGGGCGCCCGCGCCTTCGCTCACGCTGGCTGCGGCCGGGCCGTGGTCGGGATCAGGGGCACCGAGACCGGCGGCAGGGCCGGTGCGGGGTCGCCCGCATCGTCACGCCGGGGCATGACCCCCTTCAGGGCGTTGGTGATCTCGTCGCCAGTCAGGGTCTCGTACTCGAGCAGGGCCTTGGCCAGGGTGTGCAGGTCCTCGATCTTCTCGGTGAGGATCCGCTTGGCCTCATCGTAGCCGCCCTGGACCAGGCGCTTGACCTCCTCGTCGATGATCCGGGCGGTCTCCTCCGAGACGTTCTGGGTCCGCGAAACCGAATGGCCAAGGAAGACCTCGTCCTGGTTCTCGCCGTAGGAGACCACGCCCAGTCGGTCGGAGAAGCCCCACTTGGTGACCATGGCCCGGGCCAGGCGTGTCGCCTGGTCGATGTCGGAGGAGGCGCCAGAGGTGATCTTCTCGCGGCCGAAGATGAGCTCTTCGGCCAGCCGCCCGCCCATGAGGATGGTGAGGCGCGAGGTCATCTGCTGGAAGCTCATGGACAGCTGGTCGCGCTCAGGCAACTGCATGACCATGCCCAGGGCCCGCCCGCGCGGAATGATGGTGGCCTTGTGCACGGGGTCCGAGGCCGGGACGCTCAGGGCCACCAGGGCATGTCCGCCCTCGTGGTAGGCGGTCAGGCGCTTTTCATCGTCGGTCATGGCCATGGACTTGCGCTCGGCGCCCATCATGACCCGGTCCTTGGAGTCCTCGAAGTCACGCTGGGTGACCATCTTGCGGTTCTTCCGCGCGGCCATCAGGGCGGCTTCATTGACCAGGTTGGCCAGGTCCGCGCCCGAGAAGCCCGGCGTACCGCGGGCAATGGTGCGGATTTCCACGTCCGCCGCCAGGGGTACGTTGCGCATGTGCACGCGCAGGATCCGCTCGCGCCCGTTCACGTCCGGATTGCTCACCACCACCTGGCGGTCAAAACGGCCCGGCCGCAGCAGGGCGGGGTCAAGCACGTCCGGCCGGTTAGTGGAGGCGATGACGATGATGGCGTCGGAGGGATCGAAGCCGTCCATCTCGACGAGCAGCTGGTTCAGGGTCTGCTCCCGCTCGTCGTTGCCACCGCCGAGGCCCGCGCCGCGATGCCGTCCGACGGCGTCGATCTCGTCGATGAAGATGATGCAGGGGCTGTTCTTCTTGGCCTGCTCGAACATGTCACGCACGCGGCTGGCGCCGACACCGACGAACATCTCCACGAAGTCGGAGCCGGAAATATAGAAGAAGGGCACGCCCGCCTCGCCGGCCACGGCCCGGCCCAGCAGGGTCTTGCCGGTGCCGGGGGGGCCAACCATCAGGGCACCCTTTGGGATCTTGCCGCCCAGGCGCTGGAACTTCTGCGGGTCCTTCAGGAAGTCGACGATCTCGGCCAGTTCGTCCTTGGCCTCGTCCACACCGGCCACGTCCTCGAAGGTGATGCGGTTACGATTCTCGGTCAGCATCTTGGCCTTGGACTTGCCAAAGCCCATGGCTCCCTTCGCGCCGCCCTGCATCTGGCGCATGAAGAAAATCCAGATCCCCACCATGATGATGATGGGCAGCAGTTGCAGGAGGATGGCACCGGCGCTCATGCCGCCGGGCGGCTTGACCTTGATGTCGACATTGCGCGCCTCGAGCCGCTTGACCAGGTCCTCCTGGTTGTTAGGTGTGGCCGAGGCGAAGCTCTTGCCCTCGGCGTCCTTCACGACGATCCGCGGGCCCGCCATTTCCACTGACTTCACGCCGCCGCCATCGATCTTGCCGAGCAGCTGGGTATAGCTGATCTCGCTGATGGTGGGCGTCCGGTTGCCGGGGTTGGTCAGGGCGTACATCCCGGCCAGCGCAATAATGATGGCCGCCCAGATGCCGAGTGTTCGAAGGTTCATAGCCATCCGATCCGAAGGGGTTGTGTCCAGTTCTCACCCAAGATAGGCGCCCAAACCGGAAATCTCCAGCGGTTCGGAGAGGAGAGGGACCCCGGACAGCAAAAAGGCCGTGCGGCGTGCGCACGGCCCCTGTTTGCCGTCTAAAAAATAGGTGCCGGGGCGCGGCTCAGCGCACCGGCTTCTTCGGCGCGGGGATCAGGCCTTCGCGCTGGGCGCGCTTGCGGGCGAGCTTGCGGGCCCGGCGAACGGCCTCGGCCTGCTGGCGGGCGCGCTTCTCCGAGGGCTTCTCGTAGTGCACGTGACGCTTCATCTCGCGGAACGAGCCTTCGCGTTGCATCTTCTTCTTCAGCGCCTTGAGGGCCTGGTCGACGTTGTTGTCGCGGACGAAAATCTGAACCAGGGGTCTCTCTCCTGTCACCCGTTCCCGCTCGGCGTCGCCTCCAGCGAGGCTTCAGCGGCGAACGGATATTAGCTTTTGTTCCCGACGGTCTTCCGTCTGGATAGGGGGCGGGCAATAGCAGACCGGAAATGTCCTGTCCACGCCGGACAGGCCAGGCATTCTCGCCTATATTGGCTCCATGGACACAAATGACGATCCCGAGGCTTGGCTGAGGCGCGCTGAACAGGCTGTGCTTGACGCCGCCCTGGTGCGGGCACCGGACATGGGCTGGACCTCCGCCATGGCCGTATCCGCCGCTGCAGACGCTGGCTTCAGCCCGGGCGAAGGCGAACTGATCCTGCCCCGGGGACCCGCCGACCTGGCCGCGCTCCTTTCGCGCCGGCATGACGCTGCGGCCGTCGCCGCCCTCCCGGACCCGGCAGGGCTCAAGATCCGCCAGAGAATCCGCTCGGCTCTCAAGGCGCGCATCGAGGCCGCGGCGGCCGACGCCCCCGCCGTCCGGCGCTGGTCGGGATGGCTTGCCCTGCCCCCCAACGCCGGCCTGGGCCTGTCCCTGGCCTGGGAGAGTGCCGATTCTCTCTGGCGGTGGGCGGGGGATGTCGCCGCCGACGAGAACCACTATTCCAAGCGGGCCATACTGGCCGGGATCCTGGTCCCGGCCCTCGCCATCCGCCTCCGGTCGGGCGAGGCAGAGTCGGACGCCTTCCTCGACGCCCGGATCGCCAACGTCATGAGCTTCGAAGCCTGGAAGGCCGGCCGCGACCCCGGCGCACCCCTCCGGCGCCTCGTCGAGGCGCTGGGCCGCCTGCGCTATGGGTCTTCGGTCAGCCGGCAGGCGTGAAGCGCTTCGGCGGGCGCGCGGACAGGTCCTGGATCATCCGCATCAGCAGGTAGGTGCGCGGCGTGATTGTCGTCAGGTCGATCCATTCCTTGTCGGTGTGGAAGCCGCCGCCCACCGGTCCCAGTCCGTCCAGGGCCGGGGTTCCCGCCTCATAGGACAGGGCGGACTCCGAGGCGCCGCCATTGCCGCCCGTCCCCAGGTCCCGCCCCATTTCGGCGTAAATGGCCTTCGCCCGCACAGCCAGGGCGTCAGTGTGGGGATTGTCGGGCAGGGGCGGGAAGGAGTTCTCGCGGCTCACCGTGACCCGGGTGTCCGGCACCTTGGTGTTGCGGGCGCTCTCCTCGAGGGTCGCCTGCACGCGGTCCAGGTCGGCCTTGTCTCGGATGCGGACATTGACCTGGGCGCGGGCGTTCTCGGGGATGATGTTGTAGCGGCTGCCCGCCTGGAGGATGGTCAGGTTGGCGGTCAGGCCGTCGCCCGATTTCGGCAGGCCATCCAGGGTCGCCAGCTGGTGGACCAGTTCAGTGGCGGCGTTGCGGCCGTCCTGGGGGGCCACCCCGGCATGGGCGGGCCGACCCTTGACGTCGATGTTGAAGGTCGAGCTGCCCTTGCGCCAGACGGTGATCTTGTCAGGGGCGTCGCCGGGTTCGAGGTTCAGCTCGACGTCATGGCTCTTCACCAGGCGGTCGATCAGGGCCCGGGTCCCCGGGGAGCCGCGCTCCTCGCTGGTCTCCACCAGCAGGGTCAGGGTGTCGTAGTCCCGGAAGCCGCGGGCGGAGAGGATCTCAAGGGCGGTGATGGCCTGTACAACGCCGCCCTTCTCGTCGCCGACGCCGGGGCCCGTGGCCCGGTTCCCGTTCGCCGCATAGCGCCACTTCGCCGTCGTGCCCGGCTCGAACACCGTGTCGACATGGCCGATCATCAGGATCCTCGCCTTGCCCTTGCCCTTCAGGGTGGCGACGAGGTTGTCCGGCAGGCCCGGAATCTCGGCCGGGACGCGTTCGATCCTGGCACCCAGGGCTTCCAGGCGGGGTGCCAGGACGTCGAGGACCCTGCGCCCGCCGTCGACGTCGCCGGTGCCGGAGTCGATGTTCACCACGGTTTCCAGCAGCTTGAGCTGCCCCTCCCGGGCAGCCTCCGCAGCCTTCCAGAGACCGTCGTCCCGCCGCGGCGCGGCCAGGGCGGGGAGGGCGGTCGCACCGGCAGTCGCCAGGGCGATCAGCAGGGCGGTCCGGGTCCGGCGGGGCGCGCGCGTCATGGGTGTGTGTCCTTTTCTGGGCCCCCGACCATGGCCTCCCAGGTCTCCGGCGGCAAGGCCCAGGGACGCAGACGCCGGGGCGGGTCCGCGGGGCGCCAGTCACCACCGCCCAGGTCGAAGGCGACCCCGTAAAAGGGGTCCGTCTGCAGCACGGCGCCCCAGCGTTCACGCATCCACGCGGCCTCGCGGGCAAAGCGTTCGGCGTGGCGGGCCTCCAGGTCCGAGCCCCGGGAGGCGGACTCCTGGTGGATCAGGTTGGCTCCGGGGGTCCAGATCACCTGCAGGCCAAGGGCGCGGATCTTCAGGCACAGGTCGATGTCGTTGAAGGCCACCGCCAGGTGCTCCGCGTCGAATCCCCCCGCCGCCTCGAAGACGGACCGGCGTACGGCCAGGCAGGCCGCTGTCGATGCCGAGACGCACCGGGCCGTCCTCAACCGGTTGAATGGCCCCGGGTCCCGGGCTCCCGCCCCCACGCCCAGAGCGCCCGCCACGCCGGCGGCGCCAATCCCCAGGGCGACGCCCGCATGCTGCACCCGGCCGTCCGGGAAGCGTAGCATCGCCCCCGCCGCACCCACCTCCGGCCTCAGGGCCTGGGCCGCCAGGGCCTTCAGCCAGCTGGCGTCTTGGACCTCCACGTCATTGTTCAGGAAGACCAGCAGGTCCCCCGTTGCCGCCCTCACAGCCGCATTGTTGATGGCTGAATAGTTGAAGGGCCCAGGCGCGGGCAGGATCCTCACCCTCGGGTCCCGGGCCAGGCGCGCGAACAGGGCCTGGGTCGCCGGCTCGGCGCTGTCATTGTCCACCACAAGCAGTTCCAGGTCGGGCCAGTCGGTGGCCTCCAGCACCCCCCGGGCGCAGGCCTCCATCAGGTCCGCCCGGTCCCGGGTCGGTACGATGACCGAGACCTTCGGGGCCGGGCCGGGCAGGTCGCGGGCGATCTCCAGCCAGGCTGGGCCGCCCTCCACCGCCCGGGCCGTCGCCGCCTGGCCGCTCGCCGCCAGATGGTCGTTCACCGCCTGCGCCGCCGCCGCCCGGCACCGGGCCATGGCCCTCTCCGAGAAGGACGCCTGCCCCGCCTGACGCCAGTGATAGAGCACGGCCGGGATGTGCCGGATGCGCTCCGGCCCCGCTGCCTGCGCGACCCGCAGCACCAGGTCCCAGTCCTGGGCGCCCTCCAGTCCCTCGCGCAGGCCCCCGGCCTGGGCCACCCGGCTGCGGCGCATCACCGTCAGGTGGCTGGCCATGTTCTGCGAAAGCACGATCTCGGGGTCCCAGGCGGTCTTGAAGTGCGGCTCCACCCGCCGCCCCCGCCCGTCGATCTTGTCCTCGTCGGTGTAGATCAGGTCCGTTTCCGGGTAGCGCACCCGTTCGGCCGCCACCTCCAGGAGGGCGTGAGGCGGGATCAGGTCGTCCTGGTCCATGAAGGCGACGAAGTCCCCGCTCGCCAGGGCCAGGGCTGAGTTGGTCGCCGCACTGATGTGGCCGTTGGTTTCGCGCCGGACAATGTGGATCCTCGGGTCAGCGGCCGCGGCGGCTTCCAGCCGCGCCCAGGTCTCCCCGCCCGGCGAGGCGTCATCGGCCAGGCACAGCTCCCACTTCGGCCACAGCTGGGCCTGCACCGAGGCGATGGCGGCCTCCAGGTGGGCCGGGTCCGGGTCGAAGACCGGGATCACCACCGAGATCAATGGCCCCTTCGCGGCCAGCCGGGCGGCCAGGTCCCGGGCCGCCGCCAGGTCCGCTGGGGTCAGGGTATCGCAGCGGGCGATCCACCGGGCGTAGGCGGTGGGATCCAGGGCGTGGGGCTCCAGCACGCTGCGGATCAGCCGCGCCCCCGCCGGATGCCGGGCGATGCGCTCAGCCAGGGCGTGCACCGGCCTGTGCAGGACCGGTATCGAGCGCACGACGCCCAGCGCCCGGGCGGCCAGCCGGCGCAGGGCGGCGGCGGGTCCGGCTTTCGGTCGGGGCGGCGGGGCGGAGGCCATGCCTCCTTCTACAGCCGCCTCGCGCCCTGCGGCGACCCCTTCCCGTCGTCGCCGAAGGGTTCTAGGTCTGGCGATGGAGACCGGCGTGACCGACAGCCCCTTGCGAACCTTCGCCCGAAACCTTCTCAGCCGCCTGCCCGGCCTGGCGGCGCGCGCCCGCTTGGCCGTGCGTACCCCGGACGAGGCCCTCGTCGCCGACGCCATGGATCCGGACTGGTACCTGGCCATGAACCCGGATGTGGTCGTCGCGGGAGCCGATCCCGTCGATCACTTCCTGCGGCACGGCTGGCGGGAGGGCCGCGACCCCATCGCCGCCTTCAGCGTCCGCGACTATCTCGAGCTCTACCCCGACATCGCCGAAGCCGGGATCAACCCCTTCCTCCACTGGCTGAAGGCGGGGAAGGCCGAGGGCCGCCTGCCCCGCCGGGAGGTGGGCCGTGCGGCCCGGGCCGCCGCCCTGCTGGAGCCCCTGCAGGTCCGCCTCGACCGCGCCGCCGCCCGCTGGCCACGGGTCAAGCCGGCCTCCCGGGACGACCTCGTCCGGCGGCTCACCGCCCTCGGCCCGGCCCTGTCGGACCTCCACCTGACGGTGAGCCACGATGACGCCTTCCGCAATGTCGGCGGCCTCCAGCTCTGCGTCCAGCGCGAGCACGCCGCCTTTGCCCGGCAGGGCGTGACCGGCCTGCACCTCCATCCGGTCGACACCTGGCCCACCCTGCGCCAGGACGGCGGCGGTCCCCTCGGCCTGGCCCTGGACGGTGAGGCCCTGGGGGTCTGGAGCGCGCAGGACCTGGCCGCTGCCCTGGCCTCGGTCCTGCCCCCGGGCGGCCGCCGCAGCCTTGCCCTGCACAGCCTGCTCGGCCACGATCCCGCCGCCATCGAGGCGGTCCTGCGCGCTAGCGGTTTCAGGAGGGGCGTCTTCTGGCTGCATGACTTCGCCAGCCTCTGCGCCGGGGTCCACCTCATGCGCGACGACCTTGCGGATTGCGGCGCGCCGCCGGCCGACAGCGCCGCCTGCGGGGTCTGCCTCTACGGTCCGCGTCGGGCCCTCCATGCCGGGGGCCACCGTCGTCTCTTCGAGGCCTTCGACCTGACGGTCCTCTCGCCGTCGCAGGCGGCCCTCGATCTCTGGCAGCGGGCCTCGGGCCTTGGGGACGCCTCCGCCCGGGTCCTGCCCCACGCCTCCCTTGGCGGGCCGGCCAAGGGCGCGCCAGCGTCTCCGGCGCCCGACGGCGTCCTGCGCCTGGCCTTCCTCGGCGCGCCGGTCCCACACAAGGGCTGGGAGGTCTTCTGCGACCTTGTCCAGCGCTTTGCCGGCGATCCGCGGTATGCCTTCCTGCAGTTCGGGTCCCAGGGGGCGGGCTATGCCGGAATGGGCTTTGTCGAGACCTCGGTCAGCGCCGCCTCGCCCCACGCCATGCGCGACGCCCTGGTGCGCGAAGGAGTTGATGTCGCCCTGACCTGGTCCCTTTGCGCCGAGACCTTCGGCTTCACGGCCCTGGAAGCGGCCGCGGCCGGCGCCGCCATCCTGACAGGACCGGACAGCGGCAATATCGCCGCCCAGGTTTCAGCCGGGCTTGGCGGCCGGGTTCTGGCGGATGAAGCGGCCCTGTTCGCGGCCTTCGAGACCGGCGAGATTCTGTCCCTGTCCCGGTCCGTCCGCGGCGCGACCGTCCGCGACATTGAGTTCAGCGAACTGACGGCCTCGCCAGGAGCTCGTCCAGGGCCTTGACGGAGACCACCTCCGACCCGACCCCGGCGTCCATCCGCATCACCTTGTTGCAGTAGAGCCGGATCAGGTCGAGGTCGTGCGAGGCCAGGACCAGAATGCCCGCCCGCTCCACAAGGCCCAGCAGGCGCTTGTGGGCGATCTTCTGGAAGTCGGCGTCGCCCACGGCGATCCACTCGTCCATTAACAGGACGTCGGCGTCCACGGCCGTGGCCACGGCGAAGGCCAGCCGCGCCTGCATGCCCGACGAGTAGGTCTTGAGCGGCATGGCCAGGAAGGGGCCCAGGCCCGTGAAGGCGGCGATCTCGTCCATCTTGTCGTCGACCTGCCGGGCGGACAGGCCGGCGATGCGGCCCCGCAGGCGGATGTTCTCCAGCCCCGTGGCGGTGGGGTCAATGCCCAGGGACAGGTCCAGCAGGGGGGCGATCTTGCCCCGCACCTCGATCTGCCCGTCGTCGGGTTCGTAGGCGCCGGACAGGGCCCGCAGGAGGGTGGTCTTGCCCGAGCCATTGTGGCCGATCAGGCCCAGCCGGTCCCCGGCCCTCAGCTCTAGGTCCAGGCCGGTGATGGCGGTGACTGCGGTCGATCCGTGGCGGACCTGGTCCAGGCGTCCGCCCACGGCGACCCGGGCCAGGTGCTTCTTCAGGGACTTGGCGTCGTAGCCATAGACCGGGAACCGCAGGGTCAGGTCGCGCACGCTGATGAAGGCCTGGTCCGGCCGGGGCGGCGCTGTCGGGGACTTGGCGCTACGGCTCATAGGTAGTGCACGATCCGGCGGCGGGTGACAGTGAACAGGCCGAAGGCGACCGCCCACCCGATCAGGGCCATGCCGACCAGCACCGGGAAGGTGGAAGCTTCCGGCGCCAGGCCCATCAGCGGGGCCCGGATGGCGTCGAGCATGTGGAAGAAGGGATTCCAGGTCAGGACGGCACCCATCATGCCGACGCGCGCCCCGGGCTGCCAGAACACTGGCGTCATGAACATTGAGAACTGCATGATCGACATGACGATCTGGGGGATGTCCCGGAACCGGGCCGAGATGATGGCGGTCAGCAGGCACATCCAGGAAATGTTGACCAGGACGAGGACCAGGCCAGCCAGGGCCAGGGGCAGGTTCAGGGTCCGCCAGAGGCCGAAGCCGACGATCACGGCCACCACGATCACCAGGTGGTGCAGCAGGGCCGCCAGGTTCCGCAGCACGGTCCGCCAGACGAAGGTCAGCATGGGCAGGGCGGTCTGGCTCAGCATGCCGGAGGCCTGGACGAAGGACTCGCAGCCCTCGATGATGGTCTGCGAGATCAATCCCCAGAAGACGATGCCCAGGGCCACAAAGGGCAGGGTGGTGGCCAGGGGGATCTTCTGCAGCTCGGCGTAGAGGAAGCCGATGCCCAGCACCATCACCGCCATGGACAGGGTGATCCAGAAGGGCCCCAGGATCGATCCGCGATAGCGCGAAACCACGTCGTGCCAGGCCAGGGACCAGGCCAGCCCGAGGCCCTGTCCGGAGCGCCTCAGGTCCTCGACCGCCCGCGCCAGATCGTCCCGGAAACCCCGGGAGCCCGTCCGCAGCATATGTTCGGTGATTTCCATCGTCGCTCCCGGCGAGGCCGCCCGAGGTAACAGGTCGGATTCGGTGGCGCAACCGGGGGGCGGCGCTCGGAATCTTCATCGCTTCGGAATAGTATGCGGCCTTCTGGAATCAGTCCGGACGTCTGGGTTCGCCCAACACTAGGCGTCCGGCCGCCGAGGGAAGGTCGCCCAAGATGAAGAAGTCCCAATTCAAACTCGCCGGCTTTGGCCATCAATCGCCGATCGGCAGAGGCGTTGCCGCCGCCATCTTGCTCTTGGCGGCGGGCTGCAGTCCCCCGCAATGGGCCTCCAAGAAAGAAGCAGAGGCTCCTGCGGAGGTCGCGACCGTGCAGCCGGCCTCTGGAAAGGCTCCGGAAGGGGTCCCCGCCCCAGACTGGGCCGCAAACCTCTATGGAAAGATGGCGGCGGAGACGTTCCCCGGCAAAGGTGCCTGCGTCGGCAATCTGGACGGGGTTCGACCCGCGAATGATGGGATCGGACGATCGGTCTTCGGATGGGCCTGGGACAGTGCCGCAAAGACCTCTGTGCGTAAATTTGTGCTCGTCAACGGTCTGGGTCAGGTCGTCGCCGCTGGCGACGGCGGTTGGGTTCGAGAGGATGTCCCTCGAGCCATGCCTGACATCCCGGATCCAAAAACGGGCTGGGTCGTCAGAATCGGCGGTCTGGTCGGTCCCTTTGACGCTTACGGCGTGCTGAGCGACGGGACGTCGCTTTGCAGTCTCGGCCGCCTCCTGAAATGACAGGTGCGAATTCACCCCTACCGGCTTGGGGCCTGCGGGCCCTGGCCTTGGGCCTGATCCTATGCGCCGCCGCCGTCGCCTCCGCGATCCTGGCGGGATCGGTCTGGCCGGGTTTGATGTCCTATGACAGCCTTCGGGCTTTCTCCGAGTCCGCCGGCGGAATCACGACCGTGACTTGGCCGCCCATGCACGCTTACCTGATCTCCCTTGCTGGGCGGCTTCCCTTCGCGCCCGGGAACATCATCTTCCTCCAAACCTTCCTGCTCTGCGCCGCCGGCGTCTTCCTGGCCTTCCGGATCTTCCGGTCGACGGTTCAGGCCGTGGCCGCCTCCGGGGTCTACCTCGTCCTGCTGGCGCTTTCCCCTTCCGTATCCGGGTCCCTGGCCGTGCATTGGCGGGACCCCATGACGGCGGCTTTCTTCTGTCTCGCGGTCGCAATGTGGGTCGGCCCTCCCGGCCGTGCTTCCTGGCCGGGCCTCCTGCTGGGCGCCCTCGCGGCTTCGATCTGTCTTGCGCTCCGGTACAACGCTTTTCCGGTCCTCGTCCCGATCACCTTCTTGATGGCGTTTCGCGTCTGGCGCTTCGAGCGTTCCAATTTCGCCCGGTTCGCCGCGCTTCTGGTGCTCCTGGTGCCCTACCCGCTTGCCGTGGCTTCCGTGACTTGGCGTCTTCCAGACTTCCAGCGCATGCCTCCGGCCAGCAGCCTGTCAACGACCCGGCTCTTCGATATCGTGGGGGTCGGGGCCTGCTCAGGGCGTTCCGTCCTGCCCGTCGCCGCAGATTCTCAGGCTCCAGTCCCGGTCGCGGACCTCCGGAAGGTCTACACGCCGACCCACGTCAACATCATCGTCTCGGGGCTGGAGGCTCGCGGCTATTCACCCCAGACCCTCGGTGACAATGCGCTCAGGGCGGCCTGGTTCGACGCCGTCAGCCAATACCCCGGATGCTTCCTGTCTCATCGCCGCCTCGTCTTGCTGGCCCAGATCGGCGTCCTCAAGGGGGACCCCTTCTACGTCATGCATAACCAGATCGATCCGAACGACTTCGGCTTCCGCCTCGCGCGCCCTGACAAGGCCGCCGCCTATGTTGCGGTGGTGAACCGCCAGGCGCAGGCCTACTGGAACCGACCTGTGGTTCTGCTCCTTCTCTCCCTGGTCCTCATGGCGGTAACCTTCCGGGCCGCGCCCGAAAGGCGACTGCTCAAGCTGGCTCTCGCTCTCGGCGCCACGGGGTTCACCGGGCTACTTTTCTTGGTCTCCCCCGCGGCTGACGCCCGCTATATCGTCCCTGCGCTCGCCGCCGCCGCTCTTCTTGCGGCGATCTCCACTGCCGACCTCCGGCCATTTCGTCCGAGGGAGGACTGATTTGACTGCCCTGAGTTCCAGGTCACGGGCCGGTGCCCGTCTCTCCCTGATCATCCCCATGCACAACGAGGCGGAGGTGCTGCCGACGACCCTCGCCACCATCCATGCGGAAATGGCGTCCCTGGGCGTCGAATATGAGGTGATTGGCGTCGATGACGGCAGTACGGACGGCACCTTCGGCATCTTCAGCGAACTGGCGGCCTCGGATTCGCGCCTGCGGGGCCTGAGGCTTTCGAGGAACTTCGGTAAAGAGGCGGCGCTTTCCGCCGGACTGGATCACTGCTCGGGGGACATGGTGGTTCCCATCGACGCGGACCTTCAGGACCCGCCAGCCCTCATCGGCGATTTCATTACGCTCTGGGAAGCGGGCTACGACGTCGTCTATGGTGTCCGGACGGAACGGCAGAGCGACACCTTCTTCAAGCGGGCGACAGCGGGCGCCTTCTATCGCGTCTTCAACCGGATATCGGACGTTCCCATCCCAGGAGATACCGGCGATTTCCGACTCATGGACCGGGTGGTGGTGGAAGCCCTCAAGGCCCTGCCCGAACGCAATCGCTTCATGAAGGGGCTCTTCGCCTGGGTTGGGTTCCGGCAGGTCGGCGTTCCCTATGCGCGGCCGGAGCGCGCCGCGGGACAGACGTCGTTCAACGGCCCCCGCCTGTTCCGCTTCGCGCTTGATGGCATCACGGCCTTCAGCACCGTGCCCCTCAGAGTGTGGTCCCTCATCGGCCTGGCAGGTGCCGCCGCCGCCCTCGTCTACGCCGTCTACCTGATCGTCCATGTCCTGGTCCGGGGGCGGGACATTCCAGGCTACGCTTCCCTGATGGTGGTCCTCTTGCTCTTTTCGTCCTTCCAGATGATCGCCCTGGGCGTCTTCGGCGAGTATCTCGGTCGGATGTACCAGGAGATCAAAGGGCGACCGCTCTACATCGTCTCCGACCGGGTGGGGATCTGACGCATGGAAGATGCGGTCTATCTTGAGATGTCCGCCGTGGAGGCGCGCCATTGGTGGTTCGTCGGGCGCCGTCGAATCCTTCAGGCGGAAATTGGTCGTCACCTTGCCCCGGCCCCTTCCGGGGGGAGAAGGGTCCTGGAGGTTGGATGCGGGACGGGTGGCAACCTGGATCTCCTCAAGGGTTTCGGCTCGGTCGACGCCATCGAGCCCAACGCAACCGCCCGAGCCCTTGCGGCAAGGTCGTCCGGGGTGGCCCTGCATTCGGGTGGCTTGCCAGATGAGCTTCCGCAGTTTGCAGCGGGTTTCGACCTCATTGCGGCATTCGACGTCATCGAGCATGTCGAGGCGGACAAGGCCTCGATCGAGGCCCTGGCGGCGCGGTTGCAGCCAGGGGGCGTTCTCGCCGTTACGGTCCCCGCCTTCGCCGCCCTCTGGAGCCGACACGACGAACGCCACCATCACAAGCGCCGATACAGCCGGCGCGGATTGAAGGACATCTTCCGGGACTCTGGCCTTGAGATCGCCCGGTTGACCTACTTCAACAGCTTTCTATTCCCAGTCGCAGCAACAGTGAGGCTCGCTGAGCGAGCCGGGGTGATCGAGTCGTCCGGTGCCGATCGCCTGCCCCCTGAGGGTCTCAACAGCCTCTTGGGTGGCATTTTTGGATCCGAGGCCCAGCTCTTGCGCTGGACGTCCCCGCCCTTCGGACTTTCGCTGCTCTTGATCGCCCGCCGCCCCGTCGAGCCGGTCTGATGAAGGCCATAGTCGGCTTTGCCGGCGTCGGGATTGTGGCGACCCTCTGCCACATCCTGGTCCTCAACCTCGTCAGTTCCTTCACCCCAGCGCCGCTCATTGTCGCAAATGGGGTCGCCTATGGCGCAGCCTGTCTCGTGACCCTGTTTGGGAACGCCTCGGTTTCTTTCGGCCAGCGCGTGACCGCACTGGCTGGGGTGAGGTTCGCCCTGACGGCGGTCGTCATCCTTGCCGTCGACCAGCTCTACCTCCTGGCGGCGAACCGGCTGGGCCTTCCCCTCTGGGCGTCATCCTGGGGCCTCGCTATCCTGAACCCGGTGATGAACTTCCTGTCGCTGCGCTTTTTCGTCTTCGCAGCCCGCCCGTAACCTCTCACCCCGGCTCTACCAGCCCTTCGAGCCGTCCGGCGGCCTCCCGCACCGCCGCCTGGGAGGCCTTGAGCTGGGTCTCCAGGTTGCGGACGTGGCGGCGCAGGTCCTGGCAGGTCCGGGTGAGCGAATCCACATGATCCTTCATCTCGCCGATCGTGCTGTAGAGGGACTGGATCCGCGCCTCGAGGGTCGCGACGATCTCCCGCGTCTCCTTCAGGGTCTGCTCCAGGAAGGCGGCACGGAGTTCGCCCTCCTGCCGCGTCTCCTCCACGGTCTTTT
>NZ_JBAXIM010000053.1:0-16195 GCF_037138395.1 Phenylobacterium sp. | reverse complement strand
GGCGGATCGGCCCAAGGCGGATCTGCCAAGGGTGGACCCGGCAGGCGGCTGGCGGACAGCGGGAGCATGGGGACGGAGACTAACACCCCGCAGCGTGTTCCCCTCAAGCCGGAAACGCCCTAGCTTGGCTGGCGTCATTTCCGGAGGAAGCAGCATGGGCGTCGAAGCAGTGATCTGGGATTTCGGCGGGGTGTTCACCTCCTCGCCCTTCGAGGCCTTCAATCGGTACGAGGCCGAGAAGGGCCTGCCCCGGGATCTGATCCGGACGGTCAACGCCACCAATCCGGACACCAACGCCTGGGCGCTCTTCGAGCGGGCCGAAGTCGATTCGGCGGGCTTCGACCGGCTGTTCCACGAGGAGAGCTCAGCTCTTGGCCATCCGGTACCCGGGCGCGAGGTCCTGCCCCTGCTGTCGGGTCACCTGCGGCCGGCGATGGTCGATGCCCTGCTGGCCTGCAAGGCTCGGTTCAAGGTGGGCTGCATCACCAACAACATGGCCTCCAGCCACTCGCCGGGCTCGGAAACCACCATGGTCACGGCCATGGGCCGGGTCATGCCGCACTTCCACGCCATCATCGAAAGCTCGAAAGCGGGGGTACGAAAGCCGGACCCGCGAATCTACCTGATGATGTGCGAGCAGCTGGAGGTCGAACCCGCCGCCTGCGTCTACCTCGACGACCTGGGGATCAACTGCAAGCCGGCCGCCGCCCTGGGCATGCGGGCCATCAAGGTGGTCAGCGAGGCCCAGGCCCTGTCCGAGCTCTCCGAGGCCACCGGACTTGCCTTCGGGGGGGCGGCATGACGTCCCGGGTGCGGATCGGCGCCATCGACGCCCTCGAGAAGCTACCGCTTTGGGGTGACCTGCCGGGCGACCGGGACGCCATCTCGCGCACCTTTGTTTTCGCGGACTTCAACGCCGCCTTCGCCTTCATGACCCGGGTCGCCCTGAAGGCCGAGCGGATGGATCACCATCCCGAATGGGCGAATGTCTGGAACCGGGTCGAGGTTACCCTCACCACCCATGATGCTGGCGGCGTCACCAGCCTCGACGCCGAACTCGCCGCCTTCATGGACGCCGTGGCGGCGGATCTCGGGGTCAGTTGATCAGGACGTTCAGCAGGACCAGGCGCGCGCCGGGGCCGCCGACATTCAGGTCCACCTGCTTCTGCAGGAGGGGCGCCAGTACGTCGAGGTCGGGGGCCTGCCCGGGTGCCAGGTTCGAGGTGTAGAGCGAAAGCTGCCGCGCCATGTCGGACCTGAGCCGGGGCTGTATCTGGCCGATCCGGGCCTGGAGCTTGGGGTCCTTCACGTCCACGCCGTTCTCCAGGGAGATCACGCCCCGGGTGCGGTTCCGGCGCAGGATGTTGGCCTGGATAAGGGGCAGTCGGATGAAGGTGGGCGGCGGTTTGGCGCCAATTCCGGACTCGCCCTCCGCCGCAAGGGCCGGGGCGGCGACGACAAGGGGCAGAAGGCTGAGGAGGCGTCGGCGGTTCATGACGTCATTTGTTACCGATTATGGTTAGCGATATCTTTACCGGAGGGGGCGCAGTCTATCGGAACGTCAAGAATCCGCTCGGAGACCTGAGTTGAACCGTTTCTCCACAGACGCCGGCGAACTGGAGGGCAAGACCGTCCTCGTGACCGGCGGGACCGGATCCTTCGGCCGCCGCTTCATCGATACTGTCCTCAGCCGGGCCGAGCCGCGCAAGCTGATCGTCTTCTCTCGGGACGAGCTGAAGCAGCACGAAATGCAGGTCGACATGGCCGAGCGGTTCACCCCCGAGCAGATGAGCCACATGCGGTTCTTCCTGGGCGACGTCCGTGACCGCCAACGCCTGACTCTGGCCCTTCGCGGGGTGGACGTGGTGGTGCACGCCGCCGCCCTCAAGCAGGTGCCCGCTGCCGAGTACAACCCATCGGAATTCATCCAGACCAACGTCCTGGGAGCAGAGAACATCGTCTGGGCGGCCCTGGCCAACCGGGTGAAGAAGGTCATTGCCCTGTCAACCGACAAGGCCTGCAACCCCGCCAACCTGTACGGGGCCACCAAGCTGGCCTCGGACAAGACCTTCGTGGCGGCCAACAACCTGTCTGGCGACATCGGCGCCCGCTTTTCTGTGGTCCGGTACGGGAACGTCGTCGGCTCGAGGGGCTCGGTAGCCCCCCTGTTCCAGCGCCTGATCGCCCAGGGTGCCCGGGATCTGCCGATCACCGACCCGCGCATGACGCGCTTCTGGATCACCCTGGACCAGGGGGTCGACTTCGTCCTCTCCTCCCTGTCCATCATGCGGGGCGGGGAGATCTTCGTGCCAAAGATTCCCTCGATGAAGATGACCGACCTGGCTGAAGCCCTGGCGCCTGGCCTGCCGTTCCGGGTCATCGGCATCCGGCCGGGGGAGAAGCTCCACGAGATGATGATTTCCGCGGATGACGCCCGGCATGTCGTCGACCTTGGCGACCGCTACGCCATCGAGCCGGCCTTCGTGGAGTTCTCGCGGGAGTCTTTCGCCAGTGCCCATCCCCTGGTGCCAGAAGGCTTTTCCTACGCCAGCGACACCAATGAGGAATGGCTGTCCCACGAGGGCCTCCTGCGATTGCTGGCCGGTCCCGGGGCCGGCACCACGCCCACGCCTACGCCCGCCGGAGCCTGAGATGACCTCCAGGGCCTTCCTGCCCTATGGCCGCCAGGACATCGACGAGTCCGACATCGCGGCTGTGGCCGAGGCCCTGAGATCTGATTTCCTGACGACGGGCCCCGGGGTCGAGGCCTTCGAGCAGGCCTTCGCCGCCGCGGTGGAGGCGCCCTTCGCTGTGGCCTGCTCCAACGGCACAGCGGCCCTTCACCTGGCCATGCTGGGGCTCGGCATCGGTCCCGGCGACCGGGTGGCTGTGCCCGCGACCACCTTCCTGTCCACCGCCAACTGCGTCCGGTTCGTAGGCGGCGAGGTGATCTTCACCGACGTCGACCCCGCCACCGGGCTGATGACACCAAAGACCCTCGCCGAGGCCCTGGACCGGGCTGGCCCCGGGCCCCTGAGGGCCGTGATCCCGGTCCACCTGAGGGGCGACGTCGCAGACCTTCCGGGCCTGGGGGCGGTCGCCTCCGCCTCCGGCGCGGTCCTGGTGGAGGACGCGCCCCACGCCCTGGGCTCGACGGCGGACTTCGGGCAGGGCCCCGAACCTGTCGGGTCCGGCCTGCGGTCCTCCGCCGCGACCTTCTCCTTCCACCCGGTCAAGACCATCGCCACGGGCGAGGGTGGCATGATCACGACCCGGGATGCGGACCTGGCTGGACGGATGCGCCGGCTTCGCAGTCACGGCATGGAGCGGCCAGCGGGGGGCGATCCCTGGCTCTATGAAATGCGCGAGCCCGGGTTCAACTATCGCCTGCCGGACATCCTCTGCGCCCTTGGCCAGTCCCAGCTGAAGCGCCTGCCTCAGTTCGCCGCCCGGCGACGCGAACTGGCGCGCCGCTACGCCGAGCGCCTGGCGCCCCTGGCGCCCGTCGTCCAGCTCGCGGATAGCCCGGCCTGGAGCCGCGCCGTCCTGCACCTGATGACAGTCCGGATCGACTTCCCGGCGACGGGCCGCAGCCGCCGCGCAGTGGTCGAGGCCATGGGCGCGGAAGGCGTGGGAACCCAGGTCCATTACATTCCCGTCAGCGCCCAGCCCTACTACGTGGCCCGATATGGTCCGCCGGACCTTCCCGGGGCCGCGTCCTGGTACCGGAGCGCACTTTCGCTTCCCCTCTTCCCCGCCATGGCAGACGCCGACGTGGACCGGGCGGTGGACACCCTGTGCCGCGCCCTTGGCCTGGGTTGATCCGTCCGCCCCATTGAGGCCACGGATCGGGGCGACTAAGGTTATCTTGGATTAAAGGACCGGCGAAAAGGACCCGACCCCGCAGATGGCCCGTATCACCCTCGTGGACGACGACGAGAACATCGTGACCTCTCTAAGCCTTGCGCTGGAGAGCCAGGGCCATACGGTCAAGGCCTACTTCGACGGCGCATCGGGTCTGGCCGCCCTCGAGAACGATCCGCCCGACCTGGCCATACTCGACGTCAAGATGCCGCGCATGGACGGCATGGAGGTGCTTCGGCGCCTGCGTCGCGCCTCGCACCTGCCGGTGATCATCCTCACCTCCAAAGACGACGAGATCGACGAGCTGCTCGGGTTCAACCTCGGCGCCGACGACTACATGCACAAGCCCTTCAGCCAGCGCTTGCTCATCGAGCGGGTGAAGGCGGTCCTGCGCCGGGCCAACGGCGGCCTGGGGGACGAGGACGACCCGGAGGCTGTAGCCCCCCGGGCGCTGAAGCGCGGCCAGCTGACCCTCGACCCGGCGCGGCACGACTGTCTCTGGAACGGCCTGCCCGTGAAGCTGACCGTAACCGAATTCCTGCTGCTCCAGGCCCTCGCCCAGAGACCCGGTTTCGTAAAGAGCCGAGACAACCTGATGGATGCGGCCTACGACGATCAGGTCTACGTCGACGACAGGACCATCGACAGCCACATCAAGCGGATGCGCCGCAAGTTCCGGGAGGTCGACCCCGATTTCGACGCGATCGAAACCCTCTATGGCGTCGGCTACAGATACCGCGAAGCCTGAGCCCGGTCGCCGGTGGTGGGCCCGGCCGCCGGCGTCCCGTCTCGGAAGGCTGATCCTCGCCCTCAACCTCCTGGGCCTCGCCGTCCTCATTGCTGGCGCCCTGGTGCTGAACGAGCTACGCCGGGGCCTGGTGGAGGCCCGGATCGACAGCCTCACCACCCAGGGCGAGCTGATGGCCAGCCTGATCGACCAGGCGGCGACGGTCGGTGAGCCCGTCCCGGCCCTCGAGGCCGCCCGGGCCAGCGAGATTCTCCAGCTTCTTGCCAATCCCGGCGTCCAGAGGGCGCGGCTCTTCGACCGCCAGGGGCAGGTGATCGCCGACAGCGACTGGATCGCCAACCGGGTGGAGGAGGGAATCCTGCCCCCAGCCCGTCCGAGAGGGGGGCCTGCCCCCCCGGCGACCTCCGGCAAGCCCCGAGCCTCGCCGGGGCAGACCGCGCTCCGGGCTGAGATTGCCGGCGCACTCGAGGGGCGCAGGGTGGCGGGCGTCCGCCGCGCCGATCCTGCGGGGCGGGTGGTCTCGGTCTCTTTCCCCATCCGCCATGTCCAGGCCGTTCTGGGGGTCCTGACGGTCGAGGCCGGTGACGTGGACAGCATCATCGCCCGCCAGAGGGCCGCCCTGGTGCCTTTCATCCTGCTCTCCATCGGCGTCACCCTCTTGTCCTCAGCCCTCTTGACCCGCCTGGTGGCCCTGCCCGTCCGGCGCCTGGCGCGCGCCGCCGACCGGGTGCGGCTGTCCCGGGTCCGGTCCATCTCCCTCCCCGACCTGGCCAGGCGAGGCGACGAGCTTGGCGACCTGACACGGTCCCTCGAGGCCATGACGGACGCCCAGTCCGAGCGGATGGGCGCCATCGAGCGCTTCGCCGCGGACGTGGCCCATGAAATCCGCAATCCGCTCACATCCCTTCGCTCGGCGGTGGAGACCCTGGATCTGGTGTCCGACCCCGACGCCCGAGCCCGGCTGCAGGGGGTGATCCAGCAGGACGTGCAGCGCATGGACCGCCTCGTCACCGACATCTCCAACGCCTCGCGGCTGGATGCAGAACTGTCCCGGGAGGCACCCCAGACCTTCGACCTGGGTCGCCTCCTCGATGAGTTGGCAGGGGCTTACGGCGACGCCCGCCGGGAAGGGGACCCGGAGGTCCTTTTGTCCCGGCCCGAGGGCGAGACCCCAGTCCTCGGACGGGAAGGCCCGCTCGGCCAGGTGTTCCGGAACCTCATCGAAAACGCCCGTTCCTTCAGTCCGCCGGGCGGTTCGGTCCGGCTGTTCCTGACACGGGAGGCCGGGATCACCGAGGTTCGTATCGAGGATGACGGACCCGGCATACCGCCGGAGAACCTGGAGACGGTCTTCGAGCGCTTCTACACCTCCCGGCCCAGGGGTTCGGCCTTCGGCGGCAATTCAGGCCTGGGCCTGTCCATCGCCCGCCAGATCGTGGAGGCCCAGGGCGGGACCCTCCGGGCCGAGAACCGCGTGGGCGAGGCCGGTGAGCGCACCGGCGCCTGCTTCCGGGTCCACCTGCCCCCTCGCCCAGCGTCATGAGACGGGTCCCATGAGCGAGATCCTGCACGCTGGCCTGATCGCCCTGAGGTCGGGCGGGCGCTGGCGGGGCGCCCTCGTGTTTGGTCCCTCGGGTAGCGGCAAGAGCGACCTCGCCCTGAGAGCCCTGAACCTGGGATTCCGCCTGGTTGCCGACGACCGCACCCTGGTCTGGACGAGCGGCGGACGCCTCTTCGGCAGGGCACCAGACGTCCTGCGCGGCAAGCTCGAGATCCGGGGTGCCGGAGTCGTGCGCCTGCCCTGCCTGGACCTTTGCCGAATCGACCTTGCGGTGACGTCAGGGGAGCCTGAGCGGATGCCTGAGCGGGAGGCCGTTTCGGTGCTGGGGCTGGATGCGCCGCAACTTCGGCTCCGCCTGACCGAAGCCTCGGCGCCACACCGGATCGCAGATGCACTTTGTCGGCTTGGAGCGGACAAGGAAGAGTCGTATCAAGTTGGCCTTCCGGTGCCTGCGGCGCCCGTACAGGGTGAGAACTCCCCTTGAGAGCCTTCCCATGATCGGCCTTGTCATCGTGACCCACGGTCGCCTGGCCGATGAGTTCCTGCTGGCCATGGAGCATGTGGTCGGTCCCCAGTCGGGGATCGCAGCCATCTGTATCGGCCCGGACGATGACATGGAGCAGAGGCGACGCGACATTCTCTCTGCCTGCGGGCGGGTAGACGACGGGACCGGCGTCATCCTCCTGACCGACATGTTCGGGGGCACGCCTTCGAACCTCGCCATCTCGGTCATGGAGCAGACCCGGGGCGAGGTCATCGCCGGCCTAAACCTGCCCATGCTGATCAAGCTCGCCAGCGTCCGAAGCCGACTTGACCTCGCCGACTGCGTCGCCAAGGCCCAGGAGGCCGGGCGAAAGTACATCTCGGTCGCCTCCTACGTCCTGGCAGGGGACAAGTGACCGCCCGGGCCCGGGTCGAGATCATCAACAAGCGCGGGCTTCACGCCCGCGCCTCCGCCAAGTTCGTGAAGACCGCCTCCACCTTCGAAGCCCAGGTGCATGTCTCAAAAGATGGTGCCGAGGTCGACGCCCGTTCGATCATGGGCCTGATGATGTTGGCCGCCGGGCCGGGCTGCTGCATCGATATTGCCGCGGAAGGGGCTCAGGCGGATACCGCCGTCGCCGCCCTTGTGGCCCTGGTGGCCAATCGTTTCGACGAGGACGAATAGCCGTCCGAAGAGGGTTGTGATGCCCGAGGTGGAAATCAAGTTCGACTGCCCCCCCGACGCCATCGAGGCGGTGCTTCTGCGGGTCCTGCACGCCCCGCCCCACGACCGCGACCTCCTGTCTGTCTATTACGACACCCCCAAGGAAGCCCTCGCGGCCACGGGTGCCTCCCTGCGCCTGCGCTCCGAGGCGTCCGGCCGGACGGTCCAGACCCTGAAGACCGGACAGGGCCTGGCCCGGGACGAGGTCGAGGCCGAGGTTGCCCCCGGACACCTGAACCTCTCCTGGCCGCAGCTTGCCGGGCTGGGCCTCGCCGCCGTCGGCCCGGACCCGCTTACACCGCGATTTTCTGTACATGTGCGCCGGCGCAGCGGCGTGGTCGAGGCTGGTGCCTCCCGGATCGAGGCGGCCTTTGACGAGGGCGAGATCCGGGCGGGGGATCGCAGGGCGGCGGTCTGCGAGGTTGAGCTGGAACTCCTGGAGGGCGAGCGCGAGGACCTGCTCACCCTCGCGCGCCGACTTGCCGCCCAACTGCCCCTGACCCTCTCGCTCCGCACCAAGTCCGCCAGGGGCGCCGACCTGGCGGCGGACCGGCCCTGGCCCCGCCCTGCGCAGGTCGCCCTGGCCGGGGAGATAACCGCTGGCGAGGCCCTGCGGCAGGCCCTGCTCGGAAGCCTGGCCGAGGTGGCGGGCCGGACCCAGGATACAGCGAACGACCCCTCGGTCGAGGCGGTCCACCAGCTGCGCGTCGCCCTGCGGCGGATGCGAAGCCTGGCACTGGTCTTCCGCAGGCGGCTGGACGAGGCCCCGGCGGCGACGGTCCGCGCAGGGCTGCGCGACCTGGCCCAGGCCTGCGGCGAGGTGCGGGAACTGGACGTCCTGATGGCGATGGGGCCAGCCGGCCCGGCCCTCGACGCCGCCCTTTCGGAAGCCCGGCACCGGGCCGCCGCGGGCCTGTCCGCCAGCCTGGCGGCCGCACCTGCGCGGCTGACCCTGCTGGAGGGACTCATCCTGGTCGAGACGGGAGACTGGCCTGGTCTGGCCCGGAACGCCGAGGGTGCCGCGGAGGGGCTTGGCTCTGACCTTGACCGCCGCTGGCGACGCATCCGCCAGGAGGGCCAGGAAGCGGACGCCCTGGGGCTGGAGGACCTTCACGCCCTGCGCCTGCGCATCAAGGCCTTCCGCTACGCTCTGGCCGCCTTCGAGGCCCCGGACTGGGGACGGGGCGCCCTGGGTTTCGAGGCCGGACTCAGGAAGGCCCAGGACGCGCTCGGCCTGCTCAATGACGTGGAGATGGCGGAAGGTGTCCTTTCCCGGCTTGACCTCGACCCCGAGGGCCGCAGGGCGGCGCGAAAGCTCATATCGGGTCTCCGCCGCCGGGGCGACGAACGGCGGGCCCTGAAGGCTGTCGAAGAGCTGGTGAGTGGGCCCGCACCGCGCTTCACATAAAGAAGTCTTTATGTCCTGGTTGCGACCCGGCTCCGTCGGGGGTATAGGACCGTCGTGGCGGCGAGGGCCCGCGCGACAGGAATCCCGACATGACCGACTATGTGGTGAAGGACATTTCCCTGGCTGAGTTCGGCCGTAAGGAAATTGCGATCGCCGAGACCGAGATGCCCGGCCTGATGGCCGTCCGCGCCGAGTTCGGGGCCTCCCAGCCTCTGAAGGGCGCCCGCATTGCCGGCTCCCTGCACATGACCATCCAGACGGCGGTCCTGATCCAGACCCTCGAGGCCCTGGGCGCCGAGGTGCGCTGGGCCTCCTGCAACATCTTCTCCACCCAGGACCACGCCGCGGCAGCCATCGCCGACGCCGGGACCCCGGTTTTCGCCACAAAGGGCGAGACCCTCATGGAATACTGGGATTACGCTCACCGCATCTTCGAGTGGGCCGACGGCGGCTATCCCAACCTCATCCTCGACGATGGTGGCGACGCCACCCTGCTCTGCGTGCTCGGGCCCAAGGCTGAGGCGGACGCCTCGGTCCTCGACAACCCGCAGAACGAGGAGGAGGAAGCCCTCTACGCGGTGATGAAGCAGTACCTGAAGGAAAAGCCCGGCTTCTACACCGCCATCCGCAATGCCATCGGCGGCGTCTCGGAGGAGACCACCACGGGGGTCCACCGCCTTTACCAGATGGCCGATCGCGGCGAGCTGCCCTTCCCTGCCATCAACGTCAATGACAGCGTCACCAAGTCCAAGTTCGACAACCTCTACGGCTGCCGCGAGAGCCTGGTGGACGCGATCCGCCGGGGCACGGACGTCATGCTGTCCGGCAAGGTTGCCGTGGTGCTGGGCTATGGCGACGTAGGCAAGGGCTCGGCCGCCAGCCTGCGCAATGGCGGCGCCCGGGTCATCGTCACCGAGATCGACCCGATCTGCGCCCTGCAGGCGGCCATGGAGGGCTATGAGGTCCAAACCATGGACGATGTGGCGGACAGGGGCGACATCTTCGTCACCGCCACCGGCAACAAGGACGTCCTGACCGTCGACCACATGCGGCGGATGAAGAACAACGCCATTGTCGCCAACATTGGCCACTTCGATTCCGAGATCCAGATCTCGGGCCTGCGCAACTACCGCTGGGACAAGATCAAGGACCAGGTCCACCAGGTGGAGTTCCCGGACGGCAAGAAGATCATCGTCCTGTCCGAAGGCCGGCTGGTGAACCTGGGCAATGCCACGGGCCACCCCAGCTTCGTGATGAGCGCATCCTTCACCAACCAGACCCTGGCCCAACTCGAGCTGTGGACCAACGGCGCGGCCTACGGCAAGCAGGTCTACACCCTGCCCAAGCACCTGGACGAGAAGGTGGCCATGCTGCACCTGGACAAGCTGGGCGCGAAGCTGACCCAGCTGACCACGGACCAGGCCGCCTACATCAACGTGCCGGTGGCCGGGCCCTTCAAGCCCGAGCACTACCGCTACTAGGCCGCAGGCCGGACCGCACCCGTGCCGGTCGCCCTCATCCTGTCCAGCCATGTCGCCGGCTCGGGGGTCGGCGGCGGCCTGCAGAGTGCTGTTCTCACCCGCCTGGGGTTTCGCACAGCCCTTCTTCCCACCGTCCTCTTTGGGCGCCATCCGGGCCTCGGTTCCCCGGGGGGCGGTGCGGTGTCCGATGCGGTCTTCGCCGGCCAGGTTGACGGGCTGATCGCCTCAGGCCTGGCGGACCGGGCGGACCTGGTGATCACCGGATACTTCGCCTCTGCAGCGCAGGTGGCCGCTGCGGCCGATCTCCTGGACCATGTGGCGGCGCGCCGTCCGCAGGCCCTGCGCCTGGTGGACCCCATCCTTGGCGACGAGGACCGCGGGCTCTATGTCGCCCAAGCCGTTGCCGAGGCCCTTCCCCTGGAACTGGTCCCCCGCGCCAGCCTGCTGGCGCCCAATGCCTGGGAGCTGGAACGCCTCACGGGGATGCGGATTGCCGACGCCGCCGGGGCCCTCGCCGCCGCCCGCAGCCTGGGCCGGCCGGTCCTGGTCTCTTCGGTCCCGGCAGGGTCGAAGACTGGCGTCCTCTGGGCCGATGCGACGAACGCCTGGCTGGCGACCCACCCGCGCCTTGAGCGGGCGCCGAAGGGAACCGGCGACCTCCTGGCCGCCCTCTTCGCCGCCGGCCTGGTGGAGGGCGGCGACCCCCAGGCGGTGCTGGGATCCTCTGTGGGGACGCTGGCAGGGCGCCTGGCCAAGGGTCCCGAAGACCTGCTCGACGACGGGCCTGCGACGATCGCGCCCGGTGAGGTCTGGGGCGCTCCGGTGACGGTGCAGAGACTTTAGCCCCCTTATTTCAGGGCCTTGGCGGCCTTGTTCAGATCCGGGGCGTTGGGCGAGCGCATGGCAACGCCCGCCTCCATGCCGGCCTTCAAGGCCGCCGCGGCGCCCTCATGCGACATGATCTTGCTCATCACCGCCTGGCCGGCGCGGTCGAACCACTCGCGGTTCTCGATCACGAAGGCCCGGGAGTCCCGGTAGCCGTCCAGGAGACCGTTGATCTCGGGGATCACATAGCGCCCGACCAGGTCCCAACTGCGCAGGGTATTCTCGCGGTTGGCCCAGTCATGGACGAAGCCCAGCACCACGCCGAAGCCGCCGGCATTGGCCTGAAGCTTGCGGATGGCCGCAATGAGGTCGTCCGGGGTGCCGATGACGGCGGATGCGCCCGCGACGTCCACGGTCTGCTCGAGGGCCTGCTCGGGGCTGATGAAGGGCCCGGCACCGGGGCGCATCAGGGTGCCGACCTGGTACTCGTTGTGCCAGTGCATCAGGCCCTTGGCCGCCTGGGCCCGGGCTTCCTCGCGGGTCTCGGCGATGTGCCAGGACATGAGCACCCGCCAGTTCTTCCGGTCGATCGCCTTGCCCGACTTGGCGGCGGCCTGTTCGGCGAAGCCCCACTGGGTGGGCAGGGCCGCCAGGCCCGCCTCCGAGTTGGAGCCGATGGACAGGACGCCCAGGCCGTATTTTCCGGCCAGGGTCATGCCTGAGGGGCTGATGGAGGAGGCGGCTACCATCTCCATCTCTTCCTGGAGGGGCAGAAGCTGGAGCCGGGCGTCGCGCAGGGTGAACCACTCGCTTTCGTAGGTGACGCGCTCGCCGGCGAGCAGGCGCCGGATCACCCCGATGGCCTCGTCCTGCCGGTCGCGCTGGGTCATGGGGTCGATACCCAGGGTGTGGGCGTCGGAGGGCAGGGCGCCGGGCCCAGTGCCAAGGATGGCCCGACCGCCGGTCATGTAGTCCAGCTGCACCATGCGCTGGGCGACATGGAAGGGATGGTGGTAGGGCAGGGAGATTACCCCTGTGCCCAGCCGGATCCGGCCGGTGTGCTCGCCGACGGCGGCCAGGAACATCTCGGGAGAGGCGATCATCTCCCAGCCGGTGGAATGGTGTTCACCGACCCAGAACTCGTCGAAGCCTAGCTCCTCAAGCCGTACGGCGAACTTGATGTCGTTCCGGAACTGGAGCCTGGGATGCTCGCCGATGGGATGATGGGGTGCCAGGAAGGCGCCAAACTTCGTGCGGGCCATGGATTTCCTCCGGAAGTGTCGTGTCCTCGCCGCCGTCCTGCAGATCGGCGGTCCTTGCCCAACACCGATAGACCCGGACGCAGGATACGCAAGCGCCAGTCAGGCGCCGAGGCTCCGGGTCCGCCGCCAGAGGCCAAAGATGTAGGTCGCCGCCCCGGCCCAGATGAAGGCGAAGGAGACTGCACGCAGGGCGGTAAAGGCCTCGCCCTGGGCCAGTCCGATGCCGAAGCCGATGGTCGGGCCAATGAACTGCAAGAAGCCCATGGCCGACAGGGGCATGCGCCTGGCGGCCCAGGCGAACAGGACAAGGGGAATGGCGGTGATTGGCCCCGCTGCCAGGAGCCAGGCCGCCGCCGCAGGGGAATCGTCCATATGCCCCTGCCCAGTGAGGGTCAGGTGGGCCATCCAGAGCGCGCCGGGGACCGCCAGGAACAGGCACTCGACGAAAAGGCCGGTCTGGGCGTCGGCCTGCACCTGCTTGCGCACGATCCCATAGGCGCCGAAGGTCAGGGCCAGGATCACCGCCATCCATGGGAAATGGCCGAGGGCGAGGCCCTGAAGGGCGACCCCGATCCCAGCCAGGACAATGGCGCCAAGCCCCAGGATGTCGAAGCGCTCGCGGAAGATCAGGACCCCCGCTGCCATGTTGAGCAGGGGCGTCAGATAGTAGCCGAGGCTGCTCTCCAGTACCCGGCCAGAGTTGACCCCCCAGACATAGAGGGCCCAGTTGGCGCCGATCAGCAGGGCCGAGAGGGCAAGGGCGGCGAGCCGCCGGGGCGAGCGCAGCACTTCGGCCACCTGGCCGCCCTGCCGGGCCAGGAGCACGAAGACCCAGGCGATCAGGGTCCCCCAGACCGCCCGGTGAGCGAGAATCTCCCAGGAATCGGCACCCAGCCGGCCCATGGCCTGGAAGAACAGGGGCGCAAACCCCCAGATCAGGTAGCACAGGACGCCAGCACCGATGGCGGCGCGGGATGAGGCTTCAGCCGGTGAGGCGTCAACCGGTGAGGCGGGCCCCCCGGCCACCCCGTCAGCGATCGCCAATCAGGCCGCGCTCGGCGAGAAGCTGGGCGATCTGGATGGCATTGAGGGCAGCGCCCTTGCGCAGGTTGTCGGCCACGACCCAGAGGTTCAGGCCATGCTCCACCGTCGGGTCCCGGCGGATACGGCTGACGAAGACCGGGAACTCGCCCTGGACCTCCTTGGGGGTCATGTAGCCCTTGTCATGGCGCTGATCGATGACGATAAGGCCGGGGCTGTTGCGCAGGAGGTCGCGCGCCTCGTCCTCGTCCAGGGGCTCGTGGAACTCAATGTTCACGGACTCCGAATGGCCGACCATGACCGGTACCCGCACGCAGGTGACCGTGAGGGCGATCTCGGGGTCCATCATCTTGTGGGTCTCCCTCCACATCTTCTCCTCCTCGTCGGTGTAGCCGTCGTCGTTGAAGGCGCCGATGAAGGGGATGACGTTGAAGGCGATCTGCTTGGGGAATGTCTTGGGCTCCGACGGGCCGAGGACGAAGATGCCCTTGGTCTGGTCCCAGAGCTCATCCATGCCCTCCTTGCCCGCGCCAGAAACCGACTGGTAGGTCGAGACCACCACCCGCTTGATCCGGGCCCGGTCGTGCAGGGGCTTGAGGGCCACCACCAGCTGGGCGGTGGAGCAGTTCGGGTTGGCAATGATGTTCTTGCGGTCCGCCCACTCGACGTCGTCGGGGTTCACCTCGGGCACGACGAGGGGCACGTCCGGGTCCATCCGCCAGGCCGAGGAATTGTCGATGACGATGGGGCCGGCGGCGCCGATCTTGGGCGCCCATTCCTTGGAAAAGGTCCCCGACACGCTCATCAGTACCAGGTCCACAGTGGAGAAGTCGAACTGCTCGACGTCCTTGCACTTCAGGATCCGGTCGCCGAAGGAGACTTCGACGCCAATGGATTTGCGGCTGGCGATCGCGTGAATTGCATCCACGGGGAATTCGACTTCCTCGAGGATATTCAGCATTTCCCGGCCCACATTACCCGTGGCCCCGACGACGGCGACGCGATAGCCCACCTTTGTCTCTCCTTTACAGAACGGACGGTCCCCCTACGCCCGGCGCGCCCGGGGCGCAAGGCGAGGGCTTTTGCCGCGTTGCGGAAACTTCACTGGAATCCCATATAGTCGATAGCAAATCCGGTAGTCGGTGCCCCGAACTGAACCCTGCGAAAGACCACTGCATGACGCATTCGGAGCCGACGCGGCGCACTCTCCTGAGCGCCGGCGTCCTACTCGCGGTGCCCACGCCCCTTCTTGCTGCCACGCCTGCCAACAGGAAGCTGGTCTTCGCCGTCCTGCGCAATGGCGAGCGGATCGGCGAGCACCGCATGACCTTCTCCGGCGACGCGAAATCTCCCACGATCTCGACTGAGGTCGACATGACCGTGAAGCTCGGCTCGGTCACCGTCTACCGCTACCGGCATACGGCCCGGGAGGTCTGGGCGGACGGGCAGTTCGAGAGCCTGGAGACGGTGACCGACGCCACCGCCGGGGACCGGAAGGTCTCAGCCCGGAGGACGCCGGAGGGAGTGCGCATTCGTACCGGCCGCCGCGAGGTCCTGGCGCCCGCTGGAACCGCCCCCCTCACCCACTGGAACCCGAAGGTCCTCGGCGGGCGGCTCTTCAATCCCCAGGAGGGTGGCCTCCTGCGCATCACGGCCACGCCGAAAGGCCTGCGGTCCGTGACCCTGGCGAACGGTCGGTCGATGGAGGCCCAGGTCTGGACCCTGCGCGGCGAGGCCGAAATCGACGACTGGTACGACCGGGCCGGCGTCTGGACAGGCCTGAAGGGGCGCCTCCAGGACGGCTCGACCCTGGAATACCTCCGGGCCTGACGGGTCAGAGGGCGGCGAGCACCGCATCGCCCATCTGCACGGTGGTCAGGCTTCCGCCCAGGTCCCGGGTACGGGCACCGCCGTCCAGGGCCTGGACCACGGCGGCCAGTATGCGGTCAGCGGCCTCCGGGCGGCCCAGGGACCAGCGGAAGGCCATTTCCAGAGACAGGATGGAGGCCAGCGGATTGGCCACGCCCTGGCCGGCGATGTCCGGCGCCGAGCCATGGATGGGCTCGTAAAGGCCGGGCCGGCCAGCGTCGCCCAGGGCCGCCGAGGGCAGCATGCCCAGGGAGCCCGTCAGCTGGGCGGCGGCGTCGGACAGGATGTCGCCGAACAGGTTGTCCGTGACCAGGACGTCGAACTGGCGGGGGTCGCGAACGATCTGCATGGCGGCGTTATCGGCCAGGATGTGCTCGAGGCGGACGTCCGGGAACTCCCGGGCATGGAGGTCGGTCACGACCTGACGCCAGAGCAGGCCGGAATCCATGACATTCGACTTCTCGGCCGAGTGCACCAGGTTGCGACGGCCCCGGGCCAGCTGGAAGGCCACCCGCACCACCCGCTCGATCTCGGCGGTGGTGTAGACCTGGGTATCGACGGCCCGCTTGCCGCCACCCGGCAGGTCCTCGATGAACCGGGGCGAGCCGAAGTAGATGCCGCCCGTCAGTTCACGGACGATCATGAAGTCCAGCCCCTCCACCAGGTGACGCTTGAGGCTCGAGGCATCGGCCAGGGCCGGGAAGCAGAGGGCTGGGCGGAGGTTGGCGTAGACCTCCATGCCGGCCCGCAGGTTCAGGAGCCCCGCCTCCGGCCGCCGGTCGCGGGGCGCGCCGGCCCACTGCGGGCCGCCGACGGCCCCCATCAGCACGGCCCGGGCGGCCTTGGCGGCAGCCAGGGTCTCATCGGTCAGGGGCGTCCCGTGGGCGTCGAAGCTGCAGCCGCCGAACAGGGCCTCGGCGATGGACAGG
>NZ_JBAXIM010000052.1:0-16417 GCF_037138395.1 Phenylobacterium sp. | reverse complement strand
TGCCGTAGCGGAGCAGTCCGCCGATCCGGTCGCTCTTCTCGAAGACCGTCACGGCATGCCCGGCCCTGGCGAGCTGCTGGGCGCAGGCGAGTCCTGCGGGACCTGAGCCCACCACGGCGACCCGCTTGCCCGTACCGCGCGGCGCCATCTGCGGGGTGATCCAGCCTTCTTCCCAACCCCGGTCGATGATCTGGCACTCGATCGTCTTGATGGTAACCGGCGTATCCTGGATGTTCAGGGTGCACGCCGCCTCGCAGGGTGCCGGGCAGATGCGGCCGGTGAATTCGGGGAAATTGTTGGTGGACAACAGGTTGTCCAGGGCGGCCTTCCACTGCTCGCGGTAGACGAGGTGGTTGAAGTCCGGGATCTGGTTGTTCACCGGGCAACCGTTGTGACAGAAGGGAATCCCGCAATCCATGCAGCGGGACGCCTGATCCACCAGTTCGGCGGTCGGCAGTGGGTTCACGAACTCGCGGTAATTGCGGAGCCGCTCCTGCGTCGGTTGGTAGTCGCGGTCGCGACGGGCGACTTCAAGAAATCCTGTGGGCTTTCCCATGTCTTGGCTCCTTACTCCGCCGCGACAGCGGCGCCGGCCCGGTGGGTGGCAGCCATATCGGTGAGGGCCCGGCGGTAATCCCTGGGCATGACCTTCCAGAACTGGCCGAGGGCGGCGTCCCAGGTCTCGAGGATCTGGGCGGCCCGACGCGAGCCGGTATGCAGCAGGTGGCGCTCGACCAAAATCCGCAGGCGCGCAGCGTCGTGGAAGAGCATGTCCCCCATGCCGGCGTCATCGACGGAGGGCGCCCGCTGGCTGGGCTGACCCTGGTCCCCGCCCGCAGTCGGATCGATCCGCTCAAGGTCGACCATGGCCGCATTGCACAGGAGCGGGAACTTCTGCGTCGGGTCGTAGACGTAGGCCACGCCGCCGGACATGCCCGCCGCGAAGTTGCGGCCGGTATCGCCCAGAACCACGACCACGCCGCCGGTCATGTACTCGCAGCCGTGGTCACCCACGCCCTCGACCACGGTCACGGCACCGGAGTTGCGGACCGCGAAGCGTTCGCCGGCGACCCCCTCGATATAGGCCTCTCCGGCAATGGCGCCGTAGAGCACGGTATTGCCGACGATGATGTTGGCAGTGGGGTCGCGCAGGGTGCCCGCGGGCTGGCGGACAATGACCCGGCCACCGGAGAGGCCCTTGCCCACATAGTCGTTGCCGTCCCCGATAAGCTCGAGGGTCAGGCCGCGGGCGGCGAAGGCGCCGAAGCTCTGCCCAGCCTGGCCCGCAAAGGACAGGCTGATGGAGCCGTCGGGCAGGCCGGCGTGTCCATGGCGGCGGGCGATCTGGCCCGACAGCATGGCGCCGACGGTCCGGTTGATGTTCCGCACCGGATAGCTTCCACGCACTGGACCCCGGCCCTCGAGGGCTTCGGCGCAATCCGTGATCAGCTGCTGGTCCAGGGCCTTCTCCAGGCCATGTTCCTGCCGGTCCTGGTTGTTAAGGACCGCCCGGTCCCGGGCCGCGCCGTCATAAAGGATGCGCGACAGATCGACACCCGCGGCTTTCCAATGGTCGACGGCCGGCTGCATGTCGAGGCGGTCCACCCGGCCGATCATCTCGGAGACGGTCCGGATGCCGAGCTCGGCCATGATCTGGCGGAGCTCCTCGGCGACGAAGAAGAAGTAGTTGATGACGTGCTCGGGCTGGCCCGTGAACCGGGCCCGCAGGACCGGGTCCTGGGTGGCCACTCCCACTGGGCAGGTGTTGAGGTGGCACTTGCGCATCATGATGCAGCCGGAGGCGATCAGGGGTGCCGTGGCGAAGCCATACTCGTCGGCGCCCAGGAGGGCGGCGACCGCCACGTCCCGGCCGGTGCGCAGGCCCCCGTCCGCCTGGACAGCGATGCGCGAGCGCAGGCCGTTGAGCAACAGGGTCTGCTGGGTCTCGGCCAGGCCGATTTCCCAAGGCGACCCTGCGTGAGTCAGGGAGGTCAGGGGAGACGCACCCGTGCCCCCATCATAGCCCGAAATGGTCACGTGGTCAGCGCGCGCCTTGGCAACGCCGGCGGCAACCGTCCCGACCCCGACTTCCGACACCAGCTTCACCGAGATGCGGGCTTCGGGATTGACGTTCTTCAGGTCGTGGATGAGCTGGGCCAGGTCCTCAATTGAGTAGATGTCGTGGTGCGGGGGTGGGCTGATGAGGCCAACGCCCGGCGTGGAATGCCGCACCCGGGCAATGTCGGCGTCCACCTTGTGGCCGGGCAGCTGGCCGCCTTCCCCGGGCTTGGCGCCCTGGGCCATCTTAATCTGGATGTCATCGGCGTTGACCAGGTACTCGGCGGTCACCCCAAAGCGCCCGGAGGCGACCTGCTTAATGGCCGAGCGAAGGGAATCGCCGTTGGCCAGGGGCTTGAACCGATCCGCCTCCTCGCCGCCCTCGCCGGTGTTCGACTTGCCGCCGATCCGGTTCATGGCAATAGCGAGGTTGGTATGGGCCTCCCGGCTAATTGAGCCAAAGCTCATGGCACCGGTGGCAAACCGCTTGACGATCTCGGAGGCGGGCTCGACGTCATCCAGGCTGAGCGGGGTCCCCGCATTGCGGAACCGCATGAGGCCCCGAAGGGTCAGGTGCTGCTCGGCCTGATCATTTATGGACTGAGCAAAGGCCCGGTACTCGTCCGGGAGGTTGCCGCGCACCGCATGCTGCAGGCGGGAGACGGATTCCGGCGTCCAGGCGTGGGACTCGCCCCTCAGCCGGTAGGCGTAGGTTCCGCCGACGTCGAGCATGTCTGCGTAGATCGGGGTGTCGCCATAGGCATCGCGATGCCTGCGGACTGTCTCCTCGGCGACCTGCACGAGTCCGGCCCCCTCGATGGTGGTGGCAGTCCCGGTGAAGAAGGCCTCGATGAACTCGCTGGACAGGCCGACGGCATCGAAGATCTGGGCTCCGCAGTAGGACTGATAGGTCGAGATGCCCATCTTGGACATGACCTTCAGAACGCCCTTGCCCACGGCCTTGATGTAGTTCTTGCGGACCTCATACGCGGACTCAGGCAGCTTGTTGCGGACCCGGATGTCCTCGAGGGTCTCGAAGGCCAGGTAGGGGTTCACCGCCTCGGCACCGTAACCCGCCAGGACGCAGAAGTGGTGCACCTCACGGGCCTCGCCGGTCTCGATGACCAGGCCGGTCTGCATACGCAGGCCCTGGCGGATCAGGTGATGGTGCACCGCCGCCGTGGCCAGGGACGCGGGGATCGGGATCCGGTCGGCAGAGGCCTCGCGGTCCGAGAGGATCAGGATATTGCTGTTTGCCAGGACCTGGTCAGTGGCCTCTCGGCAGAGGCGCTGGATCGCACCCTCCAGGCCCGCCGGGCCTTCCGAGGACGGCCAGGTTGCGTCCAGGGTTGCGGTGCGGAAGGCGCCGTCCAGCAGATCGTGGATCGAGCGGATCTTGGCCAGGTCCTCATTGGTGAGGATGGGCTGGGCGACCTCAAGGCGCTTGTGAGTGCCGGCCTGGCGTCCGAGCAGGTTCGGTCTCGGCCCGATCATTGAAACCAGGCTCATGACCAGCTCCTCACGGATCGGGTCGATCGGCGGGTTGGTCACCTGGGCGAAGTTCTGCTTGAAGTAGTCGTAGAGGAGCTTCGAGCGCTTCGAGAGCACGGCGATCGGGAAGTCCGACCCCATGGAGCCGATGGGGTCGTCGCCACTCCGGGCCATGGGCTCCAGGAAGTGAGACAGGTCTTCCTGAGTATAGCCGAAGGCCTGCTGGCGATCGAGCAGGCTGGCCGGGTCCGCCGGCGGCGGGGGCTCGACCGGCGTGACCTCGGCCAGGTCCTCAAGCTTGAACTGGGTACGCGACAGCCACTCCTCGTAAGGCTCTGCCTCTGCGAGGGTGCGCTTGATCTCTTCGTCCTCGATGATCCGCCCCTGTTCGAGGTCGATCAGCAGCATCTTACCGGGTTGCAAACGCCACTTGCGCACTATGCGCTCGTCGGGAACGGGCAGGACGCCGACCTCTGACGCCATGATGACGTTGTCCTGGTCGGTGATGATGAAACGGGCCGGGCGGAGGCCATTCCGGTCCAGGGTGGCACCGATCTGCCGACCGTCTGTAAAGGCCACGGCGGCGGGACCATCCCAGGGCTCCATGAGCGCGGCATGGTACTCGTAGAAGGCCCGGCGCTTGGCATCCATGAGCGGGTTGCCCGCCCAAGCCTCAGGGATCAGCATCATCACCGCCTGGGCGAGCGGGATGCCGCCGGCGATCAGCAGCTCAAGGGCGTTGTCGAGGCAGGCCGTGTCGGACTGGCCGTGCGGGATCAGCGGCCACATCTTGTTGAGGTCCGGCCCCAGGAGGTCGCTCTCCAGGGTACGCCGGCGGGCGTTCATCCAGTTCACATTGCCCCGGACGGTGTTGATCTCGCCATTGTGGGCGATGAACCGGTAGGGGTGGGCCAGCTTCCAGGACGGGAAGGTGTTGGTCGAGAACCTCTGGTGGACGAGGGCAAGGGCCGAGACCGTGCGCGGGTCGCGCAGGTCGCAGTAGAAACTCCCGACCTGGTTGGCCAGGAGCAGGCCCTTGTAGACCACGGTGCGCGTCGAGAAGGACGGCAGGTAGAGCTGTGTCAGGTTGGGCAGGTTCTTCTGTACCGCCAGCTCGGCAAGCGGGTTCTGGAGCTGCTTGCGGATGGTCAGCAGCTTGCGCTCGAAGGCGTCCTGGTCGCGAACATTCGAACCCATGCCGACGATGGCCTGGCGGATGACCGGCATCTGGGACAGGACAGCGGCCCCAAGGCCCGAAGTGTCGGTGGGCACGTCGCGCCAGCCCAGCAGGACCTGGCCTTCGACCTTCAGGAAGTGCTCGAACTGCTGGATCGCGATGTCACGCGTCTCCTGGTCCTGGGGCAGGAAGCACATGGCCACCGCGTAACGGCCGGCCTCGGGAAGAGTGATCGCGGCGGAGTCCGCCCAGTCGCGCAGCAGGGCATCGGGAAGCTGGATCAGAATCCCGGCGCCGTCGCCCACGAGGGGATCGGCACCCACGGCACCGCGGTGGTCCAGGTTGATGAGAATCTCCAGACCGCTGGCCACGACTTCGTGCGATTTGCGCCCCTTGATGTTGGCGACAAACCCCACCCCGCACGAGTCATGCTCGTTGCACGGATCGTACAGACCTTGCTTCTCTGGAGCCTTCATGGCGACCCCTACTCCTACCGATTTAAGGCGTAATCGAAGGCGGCCGCAGGGGCCGTTTTCATGCGCACAACCGCGTCGCATTACCGGCTGCAGAAGGGCTTGTCGACGCCTGCGGGGGCCTCGAAGCAAAAGATTCTACGGCGCTGCAACATCAAGCAGGCTGGCGTCGGCGGACGCAGCCTGCGCGCAGCCCGTCAGGATCAGGGCAGTGGTGAGTTCGGAACGCATGACGCCCAGCATTCGGGCCACCATGGCCTCCCCGCCTGCGCCAAGGGCCCAGGCCCAGGGGCGTCCCACCAGGCAGGCGCGGGCGCCCAGGGCCAGGGCCTTCAGGACGTCCAGGCCGGACCGGATTCCGCCGTCCATCAGGAGCTCGAGGTCGCCGCCGACAGCGTCGGCGATGCGCGGCAAGGCGGCGATGGAGGAGCAGACCCCGTCCAGCTGCCGGCCTCCATGGTTGGAGACGATCAGGCCCTGGGCACCGGCGCGAACGGCGTCGCGGGCGTCGTCGGGGTCCAGCACGCCCTTGATGACGATCGGCCCGTCCCAGATCTCCCGGACGAAGTCGAGGTCCTTCCAGGTGACCGACCGGTCGAAGTTGCGGGCGATCCAGGCCAGGAAATCATTGACCCCGCCGCCGCCCTCGACGGCCGCCTGAACATTGCCGAGGGTGTGGGGACGGCCCTTCACGAAGAGATCCCAGGACCAGGCCGGGTGGGTCGCTCCCTGTACGAGGGTGTTGATCGCCGCCGGAAGTCCGCTGAGCCCGGTGAAGCCGGACCGGACGTCCCGGTAGCGGGCGCCTGGCAGGGGCAGGTCGACGGTGAAGACCAGGACGGGGCAACCTGCAGCCCGGGCCCGGGCGATGAGGTCGCGCATGTAGCCCCGGTCCTTCAGCATGTAGAGCTGGAACCAGGGTGGGGTCCCAGCAGCGGCCACCTCCTCGATGGAGCAGACCCCCACGGTGGAGAGGCAGAACGGGATTCCGGCCCCCGCCGCCGCCCGGGCGGCCTGGACCTCGCCCCGGGCCGCATACATGCCGGCCATCCCCAACGGGGCAAGGGCGACTGGCATGGCCAGGGTCTGCCCAAAGAGCGTGGTCGAGAGGTCCACCTTCGACATGTCGCGCATCACCCTCTGGCGCAGGGCGATGGCCTCAAGGTCGCGGACATTCCGGCGGAGGGTCTCCTCAGCATAGGACCCGCCATCGATGTACTCGAAGAACATGGCCGGCAGGCGTCGCCGGGCGAGTTCACGATAGTCCGACATGGAGGCGGGCTTCATCTCGGCCTTCCCTCTTCCTTCCGCCCGGTCCTGGGCGGGCTCAGGCGGCGGACGGCAGCTTCGGCGGCGCAGTCATGACAATCCAGACCTGGTGGGCCGAGGCGAGAAGTTCACCCTCCGCCGAGAAGAGTGCAACCCCGGCTGTCTCCTTGCGGCCAGACCGCTCAAGCGGCCATGCGGTGACAATGCAGGGCTCCCCGGCCCGGGGGCGGCGCAGGACCTCACCGGTCATGGTGCCCAGGAGGGCACCGTGACGACCCTCCCGGACCACCCAGGCGAAGTAGCCAGGACAGTCCAGGGCCGCCCAGACGACCTCGACGGGCGTCAGGCCGGCGGCATCGGCGAAGTTGGCGTGGGGGGTCCAGGTACAGGCCAGCTGACCGGCGTCCGCCCCGGCAACCTGGCCGGCGAAGATCCGGAGGCCATCGCCTTCGCCTCGCTCGGGACCGCAGGAAAAGCAGATGGGGTGGAAGCGCTGGCCGATCCCGATGTGCCGGGCCTCTGCCGCAAGGGCCTCCTCCCAGGAGGGCGGCGGCGGCGGTTCCGGGAGGGCGAAGCCGGGATCGGGCCGCGCCTCGCCGATCACTTCCCCCGAGGGCCCGGAGATGACCGTACCCTCAGGGCCGGTCTTCAGGTCCAGGGCGATGTCGAGCGGGATACGCGCCTTCAGCACCGCAGTGGAGGGGCCCTGCATGTCCCTGGCCAGGAGGCCAGCGCAATATCCGCCATTGCCCGAGGTCGGGGGGCCGCAAAAGCGCTGGGCGATGACAATGCCAGCCATAGGAACTCCCTGGAAAGTCTGACGCCTGAAAGAGGCTGGAAGTGCAATGCCGCCGCTTCTCCCGCAATCCGCGGCCGGGCGAAAGCCGGATTTTGTCGCCGTCGCCGTTGGAGACGCTCCGAGTTCGCGCTAGAGAAGTGGCTTCGCCTTCGCAGACGAGGAACCACCATGAGTAACCAGATCGAGCGCCCCTGGGCCCTGATGCGTCATCACGCCGGCTGGGCCGATGTCTTCCTCATCGAGAACGAGACCGCAGATTCCATCACCGGGGTGTATCCGGATCGCGAGACCGCCGGACCGCCCGTCAATTACAGTGTCCGGGCCGTCCTCGCTCGGTTTGAGACCCTCGAGGCCGCACGAAGCGCCCGCGAGGGCGCAGTGCTGGAGTGGCGCAAGCATGACGCCGGCGTTCGCGAGGCCGACGACAAGCTCAGGATTGCAGAGAAGGCCCGGGAAGACGCCTGGCTGAACTGCCTGAGGGACGCTGCGGGCGCCTAGAGCCTGTTCCCTTCTGATGGAAGGTCTGGGGCAAAACAGGCTCTAGGTTCAAAAGTTAGATCCTGTTCGGATTCAATAACCGGTTCCCATCTATCGGAACAGGAGCTAGCCCAGCTTGAAGCCCCGGGACGCTGCAAGGGCGACCGCCAGGCCGATCCCGACGCCCACGGCGAGCCTCCACAGTGGCACGCGCACCAGGCCCTGAACCGGGCCGCTGAAGCGTCTCACCCCGGTCACCATGGGCCGGAGTAGATCCTCGCGCTTGCGGAAGACGTGATAGAGGATGGCTGCGAGATGCAGGACCACCAGGGCCTGGATCAGCCGGAAGGACAGCTCATGCCATTTGGCGATCTGGCGGGCGAGGTCGAAGTCGATGCGGTCGGACAGCGGACCACCCTCAAAGCCGTCCGAATCGATTGCAAACAGGCCGAGCCCTGCCTGCAGGGCCACCGATCCCAGGAGGGCGATGACCGACAGGGCGCCTAGAGGATTGTGCCCTGCATGCTCGGGGGCTTGGCCCTGACGGCTGGCGGAAAGATAGGCCCGGATCGCTGAAGGCCCGCGCACAAACTGCGAGAACCGCGCCGTGGATCCCCCGGCAAAGCCCCACCAGACCCGGAAGGCGAGCAGGCCCAGGATGGCGTAGCCCGCCCCTCGGTGCAGGGTCATCTGCTTGCCGGCGGTTAGCCAGGCGACCAGGACGAGACTCGCGAGGGCCCAGTGAAATAGGCGGGTCGGACCGTCCCAGACATGGGTGGGGGGCTCGCTCATGGCGAAAACCCTCCGCAGCGCGCGATCAGTCCTCCCTGAACTTGTCGTGGCAGCCCTTGCAGGTGCCGCCAACTACGCGGAACTGAGCGCGGGCACCGGCCACGTCGCCGGCGCGGGCGAGGGTTTCGAGCTTGGTGATCTCAGGCTCCAGCCGGCTGGCGGCAGCGGCGAAGCCGGCCGGATCGGTCCAGATTTCGGCCTTGGCTTCCGTCTTCACACCCGCCTCGGGGTCAGTCCCCTTGGGAAACCAGGTGCTGATCTTCGGCGCGAACCCGCGGATGGTCGAGGCGTTGGCGGCGATGGCGGCCATGTCCGGAGCCTCCGCCTTAAGGCCTTCGTTCATGGCCTTCATGGCCTTGCCCATGCTTTTGAAGTTGGATTCCCGCGTCTCGATCACCGCCTTCGCGTTGACGGCGGCAAGGGCGGCTCCACCGGCCAGCGCCAGGGCGGCGGCGCAAACGGCGGCAGAAAGCAGGCGGCGGGAGGAGGTCATGGGGAAGTCTCCGACTGGGGAATGGGCTTGCTCAACATAGCAGGAACTGCCCTAGACCGGTCAATTGTCGGCTCAATGACGGACATCGCGTCCGATGAAGGCCCTGCGAAGGGTCAGGATCAAGATGGCGACGTCGAACCCCAGGCTGCGCCGGGCGAGGTAGTCGGCATCAAGTTCCACCTTGCGCTCAAGGTCGATGACATCCCGACCATTCACCTGTGCCCATCCGGTCAGCCCAGGCCGCAGGACCTGAATGCCGGCGCCCGTCCGCAGGGCGATCAGGTCGTGCTGGGTGTGCAGGGCGGGCCTTGGGCCCACCAGGCTCATCTTGCCCGCAAGGATGCTCCAGAGCTGGGGAAGCTCATCGAGGCTGGTCCGGCGAAGCCAACGCCCTGCGGGCGTGATCCACCGGTCCGGATCCTCAAGCGCCTCGGTCGCCACGTCCGGCGCATCGGTGCGCATGGTCCTGAACTTCGGCATCAGGAAGAGCCGGTTGTCCCGCCCGAAGCGGGAGGACCAGTGCAGGGCTGGTCCGGGAGAGTCCCGCCTGACCAGGACGGCGAGAACAAGCAGAAGGGGAAGGAGCAGAAACAGGCCTGCGCCCGCGCCCGCGACATCCAGGGCGCGCTTGATCATGCAGACCCCCAGAGCCGGGCCCGACCCCCCTCGCCAAGGCGGGAGGCCGTCCACTCGCAGATGGCAGCGAGATCGAGGTCCAGGCCTTCGGGCGCCGCGGCCAGGACCAGGGCGCAGCCGTTCATACGCATGGGATCCAGGAGGGGCCTGAGACGTACCTCGGCAATGCGGACCGGGCGGATCTCCTCGGCGCGCCGGACGAAGGCATCAAAGGTCTCCAGGTCCTTGATGGGAAGCCAGATCATGATCGCGGCCCTGGGACAGAGCCGGGTGATCGCCTGCAGGGTGGCAAGGCACCGGTCATAGTCGTCGCCTCGCTCGTAGGGGGGATCGATCAGGACCAGGGCCTGGCCTTCGGGCGGCAGGCTTCGCACAGCGCCGTCATAGCCGTCGGCGGTCTCAACGAACACAGCCCCGGCGCCGGCAAGGGACACCGTCAGGATCTCGGCCTCACGAGGATTGAACTCAAAGACGGTGAGCCCGTCCTGCGGGCGGAGCCTTTGCGCGACCAGGAGGGGAGAGCCCGGATAACGGCGCCCGCCTGCGGCCTTCGAGGCCGCGAGGACCGCCGTCTTCAGCCGACCGACCGCTTCGGGGGGGGCTGGATCCTCGACGAGCCTTGCGATCCCGCTCTCCGCCTCGGCCGACCGGCGGGCCTCCGGGGCGTCGAGGTCATAGAGGCCGCGGCCGCCATGGGTGTCGATCACCGTCAGGGGCGCGGGGTCCGCTTGCAGGCGTCCGAGCAGGGCCAGAAGGGCCGCATGCTTGACGATGTCCGCAAAGTTTCCCGCGTGGAAGACGTGACTATAGTTCATGGCCGTCTAGTGCCATGACTGCGCGCCGGGCCAAAGCCCAAGGCCTCAGCGCCGGAGGGAAACGCCGATCCGTACCAGACGCGGCGCCGCGAGACCGACCGCGCCGTCGCCGCTGACCGCCGCCTGGACGGGCGCATTGGCGAGGTTGTCCACGGCAAGGTAGAGCCGGGTCTCATCTGACAGCGCCCACGTGACGCGGCCATCCACGGTGACTGCGGCCTTGAGCCGGCGGGTATTGAGGTCATCGTCGAACCTTTCGCCCTCATGCCGGACCGAAAGTTCGAATCCGGTGCGGGTCCCGACAGTCCAGGCGGCCGAAGCGGTGGCGGTCAGCCGGGCTGTCTGGGCGGGGCGCAGGCCCGTCAGCTGGGGGGCGGAGGTTCCACCGTCCACCTGGGTGTCGGTCCAGGCGAGCGCGGCCCTCAGGTCCACCGGACCGGCCTTGCCCCTGGCCTCCGCCTCAAGGCCATAGGCGTCAATCCGGCCCGCATTCCGGCGTTGCCGGAGCACCCCGCCTGCGGGAATGAAACCTGCAACTGGAAAGATCCCGGGGCCGACCGCGACCGTGACGTTCGTGATCGGGTCCGAAAGGCGGTTGGCGAAGAGGCTGGCGCTCCAGGTCCAGGCCCCGGCTGCGCCTCCGGCTCCCGCTTCCAGGCCCGCCAGTGTCTCGGGCCGAAGTGAAGGATTGGCCTCGGTGACGTCATTGCCGACCCGGAAGGGGCGGTGCAGCTCATTGAGGGTCGGCGGCCGGAAGCCGGAGTAGGCGGCGGACCGGACCCAAACTCCCGGGGTCAAATCCTGGCGGATTCCGGCCCGGAAACTCCCGGTCACGCCCGAGGCGTCGGGAGCTGCCGAGTTCAGGACCAGGGCTCCGGTCGCAAGGTCGCGCTCCCTCCGGATGGCGTCCGTCTGGCTCCAGGCGTCAAGGCGGGCGCCCAGGGCGAGGACCTGGCCTGGGGCGTCATGGCTTGCTTCCAGGTAGACACCCGCAACCGAAGTCCTGCCGCCGCTTTCCCGGCCGCGGGTAAAGCCGCCGCCCTGGTACCGGAAGCGCTCGTACGCCTGGCCCTCGGCCAGCCGCGCATCTGTGCCGATTTCCCAGGACCAGTCGCCCGACGCGATGCGCCAGGCCGCGTTCAACCCGACACCCAGGGCCGGCGTTGCATACTGGTCGGACGCCGGTGTTGTTGTGACACGGCCAGCGCTGACGCTGGATGCACTGTTCTTCAGGTCGGAAGCCCGGACCCAGCCCTGTACACGCCAGCCATTGCCCGCGCGTATATCCGCCAGGGCCGCATCCGCCGCCACTCCCGAAGATTGGGAAGCTGCACCGGCCAGGCCGGAGTCTCTAGACTCCCGCCAGCCGGACAGCCCTGTGGCGAGGGTAACCGCACCGAGGTCACGGCGCAGGCGGGCCGAGAGCGAATACGCCTCCAGGTCCACGGGGCGATCGGCGGCGCCGCGAGATCCGCCCCGGACGGGCGTGAACGCGGGCCCCCGGGTCGCGGAAACTGAAGTCAAAAGGCCAGCCTCGCCCGAGGCGGCCGCGGCGCGGAACTGTCCATGGTCACCAGTCGCGATGTCCAGGCGCAACAGGCCCGCCCGGGGCTCAGCTTCCTCTAGGGTGACGACCCCCGTCAGGGCTCCGGCGCCCCAGGCGCCCGCACCGGCTCCCCGGACGACCTCGATCCCGTCCAGGCGCTCGACCGGAACAGCCGACCAGATCACCCAGCCTCCAAAGGGATCGTTGAGCGGAGCGCCCTCGAGAAGCACCAGGGACCGACCAGCGCCCGAGGGCGCTATCCCGCGCAGGGATAGCCCCTGTGTGGTGGGATTGGCCGCCTCTGAGCCGTTCCGCCGGAACAGGTTCGCTGTGGGGACTGACCTGAGAACCGCATCGGGCCGCGCCCTGCCGTCGAGATCTGAACCCTCCAGGCGCAAAGGCGCGAAGACGGAGTCAGCGGCCCTGGAAGGAAGGCGGACAGGGCGGATCACCAGGACTTCGACTTCAGCGGCGGCCGATGCCGACGGGGGAACTGTGGCTGGAAACATGAAGGTCTGAATACACCCCGGGTAGCCGCCGGACGAGACCCGAAACCTGCCTCCACCGAAAACGAAAACGGCCCCCCCGGATAGCCGGAGGGGCCGTAACTTTATCTGGGTGCGGGGACAGGATTTGAACCTGTGACCTTCAGGTTATGAGCCTGACGAGCTACCGGGCTGCTCCACCCCGCGGCAAGACCTCAATTGAGGGCAAGAAGGTATCGGAATTGAAGGGTTGACTGTTCATCCGTTCGGCAGACCTGGCGGCGACCTACTCTCCCGCGCCTTAAGACGAAGTACCATCGGCCCAGAGAGGCTTAACGACCGAGTTCGGAATGGGATCGGGTGGGGACCTCTCGGCATAACCACCAGGTCAACGAAACGGATGAAGAGAAGACATCAGGCCGAAACCACGGCCACTAAAGCATTTCATGAGTTCAACTAAGAACGATCAAGCCGATCGAGCGATTAGTACCGGTAAGCTCCATGCGTCGCCGCACTTCCACACCCGGCCTATCAACGTGGTGGTCTACCACGACTCTCGGCGAAGCCTTGTTTTGAGGTTAGTTTCCCGCTTAGATGCTTTCAGCGGTTATCTAGTCCACACTTAGCTACCCTGCTGCGCGGCTGGCGCCACGACAGGTCCACCAGAGGTGTGTCCATCCCGGTCCTCTCGTACTAGGGACAGATCCTCTCAAGCTTCGTACACCCACGGCAGATAGGGACCAAACTGTCTCACGACGTTCTGAACCCAGCTCACGTACCACTTTAATCGGCGAACAGCCGAACCCTTGGGACCTGCTCCAGCCCCAGGATGTGATGAGCCGACATCGAGGTGCCAAACTTTGCCGTCGCTGTGGACGCTTGGGCAAAATCAGCCTGTTATCCCTAGAGTACCTTTTATTCGTTGAGCGATGGCCCTTCCATGCAGAACCACCGGATCACTATGGCCGACTTTCGTCTCTGATCGACTTGTCAGTCTCTCAGTCAGGCGGGCTTATGCCATTGCACTCAACGAGCGATTTCCGACCGCTCTGAGCCCACCATCGCGCGCCTCCGTTACACTTTGGGAGGCGACCGCCCCAGTCAAACTACCCGCCACGTCATGTCCCAAACCCGGATAACGGGTCTTGGTTAGACGTCAACAACAACAAGGGTGGTATTTCAAGGTTGGCTCCACCAGAGCTGGCGCCCCGGTTTCATAGCCTCCCACCTATCCTACACATGTTGCAGCTAACGCCAAGGCGAAGCTATAGTAAAGGTTCATAGGGTCTTTCCGTCTGACCGCGGGAACCCCGCATCTTCACGGGGAATTCAATTTCGCTGAGTCTACACTGGAGACAGTGGGGAAGTCGTTACGCCATTCGTGCAGGTCGGAACTTACCCGACAAGGAATTTCGCTACCTTAGGACCGTTATAGTTACGGCCGCCGTTTACCGGGGCTTCAATTCAGAGCTTGCACCCCTCCTTTTAACCTTCCGGCACCGGGCAGGCGTCAGACCCTATACGTCGCCTTACGGCTTCGCAGAGCCCTGTGTTTTTGATAAACAGTCGCTACCCCCTGGCCTGTGCCACTCTCACCTGGTTGCCCAGATGAGAGTCACGCTTATCCCGAAGTTACGCGTGCAATTTGCCGAGTTCCTTCAGCATAGTTCTCTCAAGCGCCTTGGTATGCTCTACCAGTCCACCTGTGTCGGTTTCGGGTACGGTCTCCGTTGGAGTTATTTCCAGGAACACCTTCACTGCCAGGACAATCCAATAAGCCCTGACAATATACGGCATTCGTCACTTCCAACTGGCCCAGGAATATTCACCTGGTTCCCATCGACTACGCCTTTCGGCCTCGCCTTAGGGGCCGGCTAACCCTGCGCAGATTAGCTTTACGCAGGAACCCTTGGACTTTCGGCGAGAGTGTCTCTCACACTCTTTGTCGCTACTCATGTCAGCATTCTCACTTCCGATACCTCCAGCCAGCCTCACGGCTGACCTTCACAGGCTTACGGAACGCTCCGCTACCGCGTGCTTGCGCACACCCATACCTTCGGCGAACGGCTTAAGCCCCGTTACATTTTCCGCGCAGGATCGCTTGACCAGTGAGCTGTTACGCTTTCTTTAAATGATGGCTGCTTCTAAGCCAACATCCTGGTTGTCAAAGCAATCCCACATCGTTTCCCACTTAGCCGTTACTTGGGGGCCTTAGATGATGGTTAGGGTTGTTTCCCTTTTCACGACGGACGTTAGCACCCGCCGTGTGTCTGCCAGATATTTCTCTTGGGTATTCGGAGTTTGGTTAGAATTGGTAGATCTCGCGACCCCCGCATCCATCCAGTGCTCTACCCCCCAAGGAATTCGTCTGACGCACTACCTAAATAGTTTTCGCGGAGAACCAGCTATGTCCAGGTTTGATTGGCCTTTCACCCCTATCCACAAGTCATCCCAGAATTTTTCAACATTCACGGGTTCGGTCCTCCAGCTGGTGTTACCCAGCCTTCAACCTGCTCATGGATAGATCACCTGGTTTCGGGTCGTCATGCGACGTACTTATTCGCCCTATTCAGACTCGCTTTCGCTGCGCCTACACCTAACGGCTTAAGCTTGCACGGCACATGAAGTCGCTGACCCATTATACAAAAGGTACGCCGTCACCACGCGAGGTGGCTCCGACTGCTTGTAGGCTTCCGATTTCAGGTTCTATTTCACTCCCCTTGTCGGGGTGCTTTTCACCTTTCCCTCACGGTACTTGTTCACTATCGGTCGTCGAGGAGTACTTAGGCTTGGAGGATGGTCCCCCCATTTTCAGACAGGATTTCACGTGTCCCGCCCTACTCGAATCTGTCGCTATTTTGCGCCTACGGGGCTATCACCCGCTATGGCTGACCTTTCCATGTCATTCGGCTTTATTTCACGACAGCACTGGCCTGGTCCCGGTTCGCTCGCCACTACTACGGGAGTCTCGGTTGATGTCCTTTCCTCCGGGTACTGAGATGTTTCAGTTCCCCGGGTTTGCTTAATGACCCTATTTTATTCAGGTCATTATACCTTTGAACGTCCTACGAACCGCATCTCCAGCCGAAGCTGAAGATCAAGTTCGCAAGCCGTAAAGGTGGGTTTCCCCATTCAGAAATCTCCGGATCAAAGGGTGCTCGCGCCTCCCCGGAGCTTATCGCAGCGTGCCACGTCTTTCATCGCCTCTCGACGCCAAGGCATCCATCAGAAGCCCTTATGCGCTTGATCGTTCTCAGCAAAACCCATGCGTGGGGACGGTTTGCCGTCCGGCGGTACGAAGCGCCGAACAGCGCCCACACATGCGCTTTAATTTGTCTTTGCAGACAATGATGTCTTCTCAGGTCAGTCCTCCAAACCCTGGGGGGGCCGGACAAACCCTTCAATTCACGATGTCATCACCGGAGCGGTAAACCGCTCCGGAAACTGTTGTTCCGCGATCGCTGTCGCTAAGTCCTCTGGTGGAGCCAGACGGGATCGAACCGACGACCTCATGCTTGCAAAGCACGCGCTCTACCAACTGAGCTATGGCCCCTTGAGGAAGCCGCTCGTCGGGAGCTGTCATCGACCTATCCGCCCAAGGATCCACGGAAAAAGGTGGTGGGCCCAGGCAGACTCGAACTGCCGACCTCACGCTTATCAGGCGTGTGCTCTAACCAACTGAGCTACAGGCCCTTGAAGCGGCAGGTTCCGAACCAGGTCCGGAACACGCGATCGCATCGCAGCCTATGTTGCGGCTGCGATGTAATACGGAAAGAGAAACGAAGACGGCGACACCCTGCTACCTGTTTAGTGTCTGTGAACAGACCAATAGGACGTGAGCCCTGGAGGTCTATCCTTAGAAAGGAGGTGATCCAGCCGCAGGTTCCCCTACGGCTACCTTGTTAC
>NZ_JBAXIM010000051.1:0-16584 GCF_037138395.1 Phenylobacterium sp. | reverse complement strand
TCCGGGGCGAGCTTGGAGGTGGCGTGGCGCTCCACCGCCAGGAGCAGCTCGTCGGGGGCCAGGCCCGACCCGTCGTCCTCCACCAGTATGCGCGACAGGCCGCCGCCCTCGACCTGGACGACAATGCGCCGGGCGCCGGCGTCGAGGGCGTTTTCCACCAGCTCCTTGACGGCGCTGGCGGGGCGTTCGACCACCTCGCCGGCGGCGATGCGGTTGACCGTTTCGGGGGGCAGGCGTCTGATGGTCATGAGGGGCCTTACGGAAGAGACCATGCTAGCGCGATTCCGAAGCCGCCGTCCGACCGTCCGAAGACCGTCCCGGGCGCGTCCCGGTGCCCGGCGACCCCTCGTCGCCCTGGGGGTGGCCCTGACCGTCGCGCTTACCTTAGGGCACCCCGGCGCCCCTGCGGCCCAGGACCTGCCCCCGGACCCGGACGCCGCCCTCATCGAGGAACTGGTCGTCACGGCCAGCTATCCGGGTCCGGTCTTCTGGCGGGTGAGCCGGGGCGAGGCTCGGGTCTGGGTCCTGGGGGTCCCCTCCCTGGCTCCCAAGCGACAGGACTGGGAGCGCCAGCGCTTCGAGCGCTACTTGGCCGCTTCGGGAGGGGTGATCCTGCCCTTCAACGGGCTGAAGGTGCGGCTGGCCGGGAGCCCGGCGGCGGCGGTGGGCTATCTGAGGCTCCGTTCCTCGCGCCCCTTCGAGGTCGGTCGGGACGCCGGAGGCCGGGCCCGGTTCGCCCAAGCGCGCGGGCGCCTGGGCCAGCCGGCGGAACGCTATTCCGTCTCCAGCCCCCTGGCCGCGGGCCTGATGCTGCATGCCGACTGGCTCGAGGCGAACGCCCTGACCACTACCGACCCGACCAAGCTGATCCGTCTGCTGGCCCAGCAAGGGGGCAAGCCCGTGATCCAGCGGACCTACGACCTAGGGCCCCTCCTGGGCTCCCTGGCGCGAACCCCGACGGGGGTCGGCGAGGCCTGCCTCGAGGCGGTCCTGGAGGAGGTGGAGATGGGCCCCGAGGCGATCCGCTCCGCCTCCCGCGCCTGGGCCCGGGGCGATGTCGCCGGCGCCCTGGCCGCCGAGCGGACCTGGGAGCGCTGCATCGCGGCGACGCCGGGCGCCCAGGCCTTCGATGCGCGGTTCAAGGCGGATATGGCGGGCGACATCCGCAAGGCCCTGGCCCGGCCGGGCGTGACCCTGGCTGTGGTCCCGCTACGCCCGCTCCTGTCCGAGGGCGGGGTGCTGGACCGGCTGCGCCGGGAGGGGTTCACTGTGGAGACGCCCGAGGACGTCCGGGCGTCCGACTTGGAGACCGAAGCCGACCCTAAAGACCCGGGATCTTGATCTTCGAGCTTTGCGCCCGGGCGATGATTACGCTCTTGTCGCCGATCAGCGACTTGATCCGGGCTTCCTCGGCGGCCGGGTCGAGGGGCGCCGGCGTATTGTCTGCGGCGGCGACTTGAGCTGCGGTGGCCTGGGGCCCCCGGGGCTGGCCTGGCTTCCAGAACATCACCGTATCGGCGAAGCTCTTGTCCTTGTGGGCGATGTCGCCGCTCTCATCGTCGATGACGAACCGGATCAGGGGGTCGGCCTTGTCGACGCCGGCCCTGGCGACCAGCAACTTCTCGCCGTCCGAGCGGGTCTCGGAGAGGGAGCGGCCGATCAGGGCGTTGCGGGCGGCGCTTTCGGGCTGCAGTTCCTGCGGCCGGGGTTGTCCGGGCGCCGGCGGGCGCAGAGAGAAGTCAGGCGGAACCACAAGGGGGGCCTTGGAGACGACGCGGAATTCGTCAGGCGTGATCTTGGTCATGCCCAGGGCCTGGCGCGTTGATTGGCATCCTGCGAGGCCGGTCGCCCCGGCCAGGACAGCAATGACCGCGATCTGTTGGAACTTCATCAAGATACGGCTCCTTGGGCCGCCCCCGGCCACGCCCTTGAGATAGCGCAAAGCCTGCCGAGCGCCAACCGCCGTGACGCGGCTAGATCCTGTTCCGATAAGTGGGAACCGGTTATCGGATCGAAACAGGCTCTAACTTTATGGGCCTGGAGCCTGTTTTGCCCCTTCAGACGTTCCGTCTGAAGGGAACAGGCTCTGGGGGGATGTCGGGGTCTCACGGCGGAAGGAATCCATCAGCATCAGGATCACCCCGAGGGTGATGGCGCTATCGGCGATGTTGAAGACCCAGGGGAAGAAGCCCAGGGCGGTGACATCGATGAAGTCGACCACGGCACCGAACCGGGCCCGGTCGATGGCGTTGCCGATGGCTCCGCCGATGATGAGGCCCAGGGCCAGGCCCAGGAGGCGGCGTTCCGCCCTCCGGGCCCAGGCGGCCAGTCCCAGGGCTACGGCCAGGGCGAAGGCGGTCAGTCCCCAGCGGGCCAGGTCGTGGCGCGCCTGGAGGAAGCCGAAACTGACCCCCTCGTTCCACACCATGCTCAGGCGAAGGGGCCCGAAGACGGGAACGGAGACTCGCGCCGGTAGGTTGAGGCCATCGAGGATCCAGGCCTTGACCGCCTGGTCGACCACCAGGACGGCAGCGGCGAGCCCGAGGGCCAGCCGGCCCGCCGGGGTCAGGCCCTTCGCGGGCTCAGTCCGGGATTCAACCATGGGCAGCGTCCCAGGCGGCCACCGACTCGGCGTCCCTCAGGGACAGGTCGGGATAGCGCAGGTCCTGTCCCACCTCGGGCAGGATGCGCCAGGAGCGGGCGCACTTGCGGCCCTCGGCCTTGCAGGGCTCGACGCGTACGCCCGGGACCTCGGCCAGGGCGAAGGCACCCTCCGGTCCCGGACCGGCCACCAGGGTCGCCTGGGAGGTGCGTAACACCTCCGCCAGGTCGAGGCCCTCGAAGGCGGCGAGGCGTTCGGCATCATCGATATAGACCACCGGCGCAGCCTCCAGGGGCCCGCCCAGGCGCTTTTCCCGCCGTTCGGCCTCCAGGGCGCCCATGACCACGGAGGTCACGGACTGGACCTTGGCCCAGCGCGCCGCCTCGGCCGGATGGCTCCAGGCGGCGGGGGTCTCAGGGAAGGTTCGCAGGCAGTTGGATCCGGCTTCGGGGAAGCGGGTGGTCCAGGCCTCTTCCATGGTGAAGGGGATCAGGGGGGCGAGCCAGATCGTCAGGCGCTCGAAGGCCAGGTCCATCACCGTGCGGGCGGCCCGGCGCTTCAGGCTGTCGGGCTGGTCGCAGTAAAGGGCGTCCCGGCGGATGTCGAAGAACAGGGCCGACAGGTCGTTCTGGCAGAACTCGGTCAGGGGCCTGGCCACATCCTGGAAGGAAAAGCGGCCGTAGGCCTCACGCACCTGGCCGTCCAGCTCGTGCAGCCGGTGCAGGACATAGCGCTCGAGGGGCGGCATGTCGGCAGGGTCGACCCGCTCGGTCTCGGAAAAGCCCGCCAGGGCGCCCAGCAGGTAGCGCAGGGTGTTGCGCAGCTTGCGGTAGGCGTCGGTGGTGGTGGCCAGGATGGTCTTGCCGATCTTCTGGTCCTCGGCGTAGTCGACCATGGCCGCCCAGAGGCGGAGGATCTCGGCGCCGGACTCCCGGATGACCGTGTCGGGATCCAGGGTGTTGCCCTTGGACTTCGACATCTTCTCGCCGTTCTCGTCGACGGTGAAGCCGTGGGTCATGACGGCGTCGTAGGGCGCCCGTCCCCGGGTGCCAGAGCTTTCCAGAAGGGACGACTGGAACCAGCCGCGATGCTGGTCGCTGCCTTCGAGATAGAGGTCCGCCGGCCAGCGGGTATTGGCCCGGCCCTCCAGGGTGAAGGCGTGGGTGGAGCCGGAATCGAACCAGACGTCGAGGATATCCTCGACCTTCTCATAGCGGGCCGGGTCGTGGCCACCGAGGAAGCTTTCCGCCGGCTCGGTGAACCAGGCGTCAGCGCCCCGGGCGGTGATGGCCTCGACAATGCGGCGGTTGACCTCGGGATCGACCAGGGGCTGGAAGGTCTCGCTGTCCACGAACATGGCCAGGGGCGCGCCCCAGGCCCGCTGACGGCTGATCAGCCAGTCCGGACGGCCCTCGACCATGGAGCGGATTCGGTTACGCCCGGCCTCCGGATAGAAGGCGGTGGCGGCGATGGCCGTCAGGGCCGTCTCGCGCAGGGTGGCACCCTTCAGCTCCGGCGTGTCCACCGGGGTGTCCATTCGGATGAACCACTGGGGCGTGTTGCGGAAGATGACCGGCGCCTTGGAGCGCCAGGAATGGGGATAGGAATGCTCCAGCCGGCCCCGGGCCAGCAGGTTCCCCGCCTCGACCAGCTTTTCCATGACCGCGCCATTGGCCGGGCCGAACTTCCCCGCCTTCTTGCCCTCGGTCTCCAGCACCTTCAGGCCGGCGAACAGGGCCACGTGGGGCTGGTAGGCGCCGTCGGCGTCGACGGTCTCGGGGATCTCCCGGTGCCCGTGGGCCAGCCACAGGAGGTAGTCGTCGACCCCGTGTCCCGGGGCGGTGTGGACGAAGCCCGTGCCCGCGTCGTCGGTGACGTGGTCGCCCGACAGCAGGGGCACGGCAAAGCCGTACTGGTCGTCCAGGGTCGAGAGGGGATGGCGGCAGACCATGCCCGAGGGATCGACCTCCTCCACCCGGCGCCAGTCGGCGATCTTGGCGGCGGCGGCCACCTCTGCGGCCCGGGCATCAGCGACGATCAGGCGGTCGCCGGCCTTCGCCCAGGGCTCGAAGTCCAGGCCCGTCTCCATGGCCGCGACCTCGTAGACCGCATAGGCGATCTCGGGCGAGTAGGCGATGGCCCGGTTGGCGGGCAGGGTCCAGGGGGTGGTGGTCCAGATGACCAGGCTGGCGCCGTCGGCGGCCTGCGGGCCCTCCACCACCGGGAACTTCACCCAGACGGTGGGGCTGACATGGTCGTGGTACTCGACCTCGGCGTCGGCCAGGGCGGTGCGCTCCACCGGGCTCCACATGACGGGCTTGGAGCCCCGGTAGAGCTGGCCCGAGACCACGAACTTGTGGAACTCGGCGACGATGGCGGCCTCGGAGCCGTAGTCCATGGTGGCGTAGCGGTTGTCCCAGTCCCCCAGGACGCCCAGGCGGCGGAAGCCGGCCTTCTGGACCTCGATCCACTGGGCGGCATAGGCCCGGCAACGCTCACGGAACTCGGCCTTGGAGACATCCTCCTTGCGGCGGCCCTGGCCGCGCAGCTCCTCCTCGATCTTCCACTCGATGGGCAGGCCGTGGCAGTCCCACCCGGGCACGTAGTCGACGTCGAAGCCCAGGGCGAAGCGCGAGCGGACCACGAAGTCCTTCAGGGTCTTCTGCAGGGCGTGGCCGATGTGGATGGCGCCATTGGCATAGGGCGGGCCGTCGTGCAGGACGAACAGGGGCGCCCCCTGGGCCTGCCGGTCGGCCCTCAGGCGCACATACAGGTCCTCCCAGCGGGCCAGGATCTCCGGCTCCTTGACCGGCAGGCCGGCGCGCATGGGAAAGGGGGTGTCGGGAAGAAAGACGGTTTCGCGGTAGTCGCGCGAAGCGGGAGCGGCGTCGTCGGCCATGGGACCTTCCAGGTTGGACCGGATCAGGGAGGGGTGAGGAATTCCCGGCGCGCGCTGGACATCGTCCGGCGGCGTCACGCCGGGCGGGTAATTCGCGCAGGAGTCCGGACCCGGTTCATGGGTCGGGGCTATAGCAGACCCGCGGGGGCGCTGTCAGCAGGGGAGGGGGAATCGAGGCGCTCCCGGATCCAGACCGCGAGGGCGTCTTCTTCCAGTTCCCCGCTCGCAAGGGCCAGGACGATCTGGATCGCCTCTGATGCCCGGAAGGTCAGTCGGTGGCCGTTCATCACAAGAAACAGGCGGGCGAGCACCCAGGCGGTGCGCTTGTTGCCATCAGCAAAGGGGTGGCTCCTTGCCAGGCCCCATGCGTATGCAGCCGCAAGGGCAGCGGGGTCAATCTGTCCATAGGCCCACTTGTGTCGCGGACGTTCGAGGGCCGCCGCCAGGGCACCAGGGTCACGCAGGCCCTGCAGTCCGCCGTGCTCCGCCAGTTGCCGGTCGTGAATGGCGAGCGCGACCTCGGTTTCCAGCCAGACGGGCTCGTCCGGACCCCTGCCCGTCACTTCGCCAGGATACGGAGGATGTCGCGGTCTTCGCGCATGATCGCCTCCGCAGCCGCCATCTTGGCCTCGAAATCGGGATTGGATGGGCTGAGGCGGACGCCGCCGTCAGGCGCTTCACTGACATAGAGGGTATCCCCAGGACCGACACGCAGGCGTGCGAGGAGCTCCTTCGGGAAGATGGCCCCCGTCGAGTTGCCGACCTTGGTGAGTTTGACTGTGATGTTCATACGGATGTAATAACGCCATCTCCCTGAGGAAGGCAACCGGGATTTCCAGCAAACTCGACGGCCGCCCCCCTCACCCCGCCGACAGGATCATCCGCGCCATCGACGCGTCGTCGTCGATCTGGGCGGTCATGTCCTCCAGGGAAGCGAACTTGGCCTCGGGGCGGAGGAAGGCGATGAGGTCGGTCTCGATCACCTGGCCGTAGAGGTCCTCGTCGAAGTCGAAGAGCCAGACTTCCAGGCGGGGGGCGATCTCGCCGGGGACGGTGGGGTTGACGCCGATGTTGGCCACGCCCGCCAGGGTGCGGCCGTCGCCCAGGCGGGTACGGGTGGCGTAGACGCCGAAGCGGGGGGCGACATAGTCGTCCAGCTCGACGTTAGCGGTGGGATAGCCCAGGGTCCGGCCCAGCTGGCGGCCCTGGCGGACTTCGCCCTCGATGGCGAAGGGCCGGCCCAGGATGGCGGCGGCCAGGTCCGGGCGGCCCTCGCGCAGGGCATTTCGGGCGTCGGTGGAGGAGAGCTTGCCGTCGCTATCGCCGGCGCCGTCTCCGCCCCCCTCCCCGACCGCCTCGGCCACGGAGACGCCAAAGCCCAGGGCGGCACCAAAGGCCTGCATGGTCCGGGGGCTGCCAGAGCGGCCCTTGCCAAAGGAGATATCGAAGCCCACGGCCACGTGGCGCACGCCCAGGCCCTGGTGCAGGACCTGATCGGCGAAGGCCTGGTCGGACAGCTCGCGCATTTCGTCGTCGAAGGGCAGGAGGTAGAGGCGGTCCACCCCCAGGGCCTCCAGGGCCCGGGCCAGCTGGTCGGGCTTCATCAGGCGAAAGGCGGGGGCGTCGGGCTGGAAGATGCGACGCGGGTGAGGCTCGAAGCTGACCACGCCGAGGGGAAGGCCCAGGTCCCGGGCGGCGGCTGCGGCCATGCCGATCACCGCCTGGTGCCCGCGGTGGACGCCGTCGAAGTTGCCAAGGGCAATGCTTGCGCCCTGGTCGTCCTGCGACAGTCCCTTCCAGCCCCGGATGATGCGCATGGTCAGCCTGCCGGCTCGCGCCGGGGCGCCAGGACCACGGCCTCGCCCTCGACCACCCGCTTGCCGCCGACCTCGCAGACGGTGGAGAGGGTCACCTCGCCCCGGCCGGCATCGAGGGCCTCCACCGTAACCCGGACGTCCACGGCATCGCCAAGGCGCACCGGCCGCCGGAAGCGCAGGGACTGGGACAGGTAGATGGTCCCGGGACCGGGCAGCTGCATGCCGATGACGGCGGAGATGTAGGCCCCCGACAGCATGCCGTGGGCGATCCGGCCCTTGAAGATCGTGCCCTCGGCAAAGGCGGCGTCGAGGTGGACGGGATTGGAGTCGGTGGAGACCTCGGCGAAGGCCTCGATCACCCCGGCGGTGACGATGCGGGTGATCCCGGCGCTGTCACCAACGGAAAGGTCCTCGAAAAATCGTCCCTGCATCTGGTCCTCCTTGGGCTGGCCAGTCTAGCGCCGGGTGCCGTCGCCGCGAAGGGGTCCCCGCCAGTCGAGGGCGCCGCTGGCCCACTGCGCGCCGGCCCCCGCCTGGGCGAGGAGCCCCCGGGTGGCGGCCATGTCGAGCCCCTGCGGCCCCAGGAGCTCGGCACCATGGATCCCGCCAGCCACGAAGAGGACGTCGAGGTCCTGGCTATTGGCGCCCAGAATGTCAGTGGGGATGCCGTCGCCGATGCACAGGACGCGCCGACGGTCGACGGGGCGTCCGAGCCGGGCTTCCGCCTCGGCGATGCAGAGGTCGTAGATCGGGGCGTGGGGCTTGCCGGCCATGCGCACCTCGCCGCCCAGGTCGGCGTAGAGACGGGCCAGGGCCCCGGCGCAGGGGATCAGCCGGTCGCCCCTCTGCACCACGATGTCGGGATTGGCGCAGAGCAGGGGTAGGCGGCGCGGCAGGATGGCCTCGAACCGGTCCCGGTAGTCCTCGGCGGTCTCGGTCTCGTCGTCGTAGGGACCGGTGATGCAGATAAGGGCGGCGTCTTCCGGCCCCGTCAGCTCCAGGCCCAGGCCGGCGTAGAGGGCGGCGTCGCGATCCGGCCCGATGGCCCAGACCGGGCCGGGCGCGCGCTCGGCCAGGAGGGTGCGGGTGGCGTCGCCCGAGGTGATCATGGCGCTCCAGGCCGCGCGGGGCACGCCCAGGTCGTCCAGCTGGGGAACCACGTCAGCGGCCGGTCGGGGGGCGTTGGAGATCAGGATGACCGGACCGCGCTGCTCAGCGAAGGCAGACAGGGCCCGGCAGGCGGGGGCGAAGCGCTCCCGGCCGTTGTGGATGACACCCCAGACGTCCGACAGGACCACGTCGTAGCGGTCGGCGATCTCGTCCAGGCCCAGGATTGGCTCGGGAAGGCTCATGACCCGGGGCGGTAGCCGCCCCCGCCCCGCCGGTCAACCGCCGACGGCCGGGAGGGCCTGTCTCAGGCCCGTTCACCGGCCCGGCGGCGCAGGGGTCCCTGGAGATAGTCGGCTGGCGGATCGGTCTCGGCGAGGATGGCACCGCGGATTGCCCGGGGCTCGCCGAACAGGTGGCCCTGGCCATATCCAATGTCGAGCTCGAGTACCTCGACAGTCTGGCGCTCGTCCTCGATCTTCTCGGCGATGATGTCGACGCCGTAGCGGCGTGCCAGGGCGGCGAAGTCCTGGGCGGCCAGGTCGGGGAGGGCGCGGAAGACCGGACCCTCGCCGCTCTCGACGATCTCGTCCTGCAGGGACTGGGCGCCGATCTTAAGGAAGCGCACGTCGCTGCGGGCCAGTTCCTGGAAGTCCATGTCCAGCCGGCGGATCTTGTCGAGGCTGAAGCGGAAGCCCAGCTCGGCCAGGCGTCGCATGTTGCGGACCGCGGTCGAACTGCGGGCGTCATAGGCAGACTGGCCGATCTCGAAGATGACCGAACCGGCCAGGTCGGTGTTCTCGGCCATCAGCTCGAGGAACTGCGGGAAGAAACCCTCGTCGGACAGGGAGCTGATCGAGATGTTGCAGAAGATGCCGACCTTCTTGTCGGTCTGGGCCAACCTGCGGACAATTTGCACGCACCGGAAGAGGAGCAGGTTGTCGACGGCGGCCACCAGGCCCTCGGGCTCGGCCACGGTGAGGAACTCGGCGGGCATCAGGATCCGACCGGTCTCGTCGCGCAGCCGGGTATAGCTTTCGTAGAAGACGGTCCGCCTCTGGGGGAGGTTGACCACCGGCTGGAGGTAGAGGTCTACGCGGCCGGCGACCAGGGCCTCACGCACGGTCTGCAGCCGCTCGCGCCAGCCGGTCCGGGCACCCTCCCCAGGGCGTCCCGCCGGTCCGTCGGCGAGCCGCTCGTCGAGGCGCTCGCTCATGCGGGTGACCAGGTCTTCCAGGAGCTGGACCTCGGTGGTCAGCTCCTCGGAGCGACGCTGGGCGTCGAAGGCGACGGTCTCCAGCACTTCGGCTACCCGGGTGTCGATCTGCTCGATCTGGCCGACCAGCAGGCGATGGGCGTGGCGGAGGGTGTCGATTTCCTTACGCAGGGAGGCCTGGCCAAGGACGCCCGTGATCAGGCCATGGAAGGTGAAGCAGAGTCCCAGGCCGCCAGCGAGCGCGGCCACGCCAGCGCCCCAGCCGCCGCCGTTACGCCAGATCAGGACCGCAAAGATCAGCGACAGGCTGAAATAGCTTGCGGTCAGCAGCGGCAGAATGAGGCGTCGCATGTTCCCGCCCGTACCCGAATCACTCCGGAGTATCGGTTAACCATGACGGGGTGTCGAACGGGAAAATCGCGCCCTGTCAGACGCTTGCGCCCGCGGCGTGCCGTCAGCCTCAGCGGGTCGGGACGGGGACCGCGCCGCGATAGTCGTAAAAGCCGCGGCCGGCCTTGCGGCCCAGCCAGCCGGCCTCGACGTACTTGGTCAGTAGGGGACAGGGCCGGTACTTGGAGTCCGCCAGGCCCTCGTAGAGCACGTTCATGATCGACAGGACCGTATCCAGGCCGATGAAGTCCCCCAGTTCGAGGGGGCCCATGGGATGGTTGGCGCCCAGCTTCATGGCGGTGTCGATGGCCTCCACCGTGCCGACCCCTTCGTAGAGGGTGTAGATGGCCTCGTTGATCATCGGCACCAGGACGCGGTTGACGATGAAGGCCGGGAAGTCCTCAGCATTGGCGGTGGTCTTGCCCAGGGAGCGGGCGAAGTTGACGGCGGTCTCGTAGGTGGGCGCGTCTGTGGCAATGCCCCGGATGATCTCGACCAGCTTCATCAGCGGCACGGGGTTCATGAAGTGCAGGCCGATGAACCGCTCCGGACGATCCGTCGCTGCCGCCAGGCGGGTGATGGAGATCGAGGAGGTGTTGGAGGCCAGCAGGGTCCCCGCCCCCAGGTGGGGGGCAAGCGCGCTGAAGATCGACTTCTTGACCTCCTCGCTCTCGGTGGCGGCCTCGATCACCAGGTCGGTGGCGCCTATGGTCTGGAGCTCGGGCGCCGGACGGATACGACCCATGGCCGCCTCCATTTCCTGCGGGGTGATGATCTCGCGGGACACCTGCCGGGTCATATTGCGGCCGATCAGGGCGAGGCTGGTCTCGATCCGGTCGGGACTGACGTCGTGCAGCAGGACGTCGTATCCGCCGAGGGCGATCACGTGGGCGATGCCCGATCCCATCTGCCCGGCGCCAATGACGCCGACCGACCTGATTTCAGACATGTGTGAACCCCGAGGTCGCGGCTCTCCGGCCGCGGGAAGGGATGTACCCTAGTGTCCTGCTGCAGCGCCGCCAAGCCTTTTGCTGCATTGCAGCGAGAGAGGGCCTTCTCCGGGATGGACGCAAGGAAAAGGGGGACACGGTGACCGCGCCCCCCTTCCGGAGGTCGAAACCGGCCGGGCCTTACTTGCCAGCGGCGGTCAGGGCATCCATCAGCTCGGGGACGGCGGTCTTGTAGTCGGCCACCAGGCCCAGGTCGGCGACCTGGAAGATGGGGGCATCGCCGTCCTTGTTGATGGCCACGATGACCTTGGAGTCCTTCATGCCCGCCAGGTGCTGGATAGCGCCAGAAATGCCGATGGCCACGTAGAGATCGGGGGCGACCACCTTGCCGGTCTGGCCGACCTGGTAGTCATTTGGCGCGTAGCCGGCGTCGACAGCGGCGCGGCTGGCCCCGACGGCGGCGCCCAGCTTGTCGGCCAGGGGGTCGATCACCCGCTGGAACTCCTCTGCCGAGCCCATGGCCCGGCCGCCGGAGACGACGATCTTGGCGGCGGTCAGATCGGGACGGGCGGTCTTGACGATCTTCTGGTCGACGAAGGCGGTCTTGCCGGCGCCCGGACCCGCATCGATGGTCTCGATGGCGGCGGACCCGCCATCGGCGGCGGCCTTGAAGTTGGTCGCCCGGACGGTGATCACCTTCTTGGCGTCCGAGGACTGCACGGTCTCCAGCGCATTGCCTGCGTAGATCGGGCGCACGAAGGTCGAGCCGTCGACAACCTCGACCACTTCGGTGATCTGGGCCACGTCGAGCTTGGCCGCCACGCGGGGCGAGAAGTTCTTGCCCAGGGAGGTGGCGGGGGTCAGCAGGGCGTCGTAGCCCGCCATCAGGGGCACGATCAGCCCGCTGATCGCCTCGGCCAGGCCCTGGCCCAGGGCGTCGCTCTCGGCGTGGAGGACCTTGCGGACCCCGGCGATGCCTGCGGCAGCCTTGGCCACATCGCCGGCGCCCTTGCCGGCCACCAGAACGTCGACGTCGCTCGAAAGGGCGAGGGCGGCGGTGACGGTCTTGTTCGTACCGTCCTTGAGCGTGGTGTTGTCGTGATCAGCGAAAACCAGAACAGCCATCAGATGACCCCGTTGGACTTGAGGTTGGAAACGATTGCAGCGGCGTTCTCGACCTTGACGCCGCCGGTGCGCTTGGGCGGCTCGACGACCTTGACCACCTTGAGCCGGGGGACGGTGTCAACGCCGAGGGCCGAAAGCTCCTTCACGTCGAGGGTCTTCTTCTTGGCCTTCATGATGTTCGGCAGCGAGGCATAGCGCGGCTCGTTGAGGCGCAGGTCAGCGGTGATCACCGCCGGCAGGGCCACCTCGAGGGTCTGAAGGCCGCCGTCGATCTCGCGGGTCACCTTGGCCGACCCGGCCGAGAGGACCAGTTCGGAAGCGAAGGCCGCCTGCGGCCAGTCGAGCAGGGCCGAGAGCATCTGGCCGGTGGCGTTGTTGTCGCCGTCGATGGCCTGCTTGCCCATGATCACCACGTCGGGGGCCTCTTCGGCCACGATGGCGGCCAGCACCTTGGCGATGGCGAGGGGCTCGAGATCCTGGTCGGTCTGGATCAGGATGGCGCGGTCGGCGCCCATGGCCAGGGCGGTGCGCAGGGTTTCCTGCGCCTGGACCGGGCCGATGGACACGGCGACCACCTCGGTGGCGGCGCCCTTCTCCTTCTGGCGGACGGCCTCTTCGACCGCGATCTCGCAGAAGGGGTTCATGGCCATCTTGACGTTGGCCAGGTCGACACCGGTCTGATCGGCCTTGACCCGCACCTTGACGTTGTAGTCGATGACCCGCTTAACGGGCACGAGGACCTTCATGGCTTCGCTAACGCCTCAACTTGCATTGCAACAAATGGAACCGGTTGGGGCATAACCAATCCGGCGAGGTTTGCAAGCGCCGGGCTGGATCCGGAGCTGGGCCGAGGCGTGATCCGGTTGTGATCGGACTGAAATCCGGGCTGCCCGCAGGGCGTCCGACGGGGTGACGGGAAGGGAGAGCGGAAATGTCGAATCTGATCCGGCGGGTATTCCGCATTACGGCGGCCCTCTTCCTTGTGACCTGCCTGGTCCTGCTGGTGGTCCAGGTGGTCTGGGTCACGCCAGGCCAGGATTGTGAGCGGGCCGGCAAGTGGTGGGACTGGCGCCAGCGGGCCTGCGCCCAGCCGATCCTGATCTCCGACCTGACCGGCCGGCCCATCACCGACGGCAAGAGCCACGACGCCGCCAAGGCCGACGCCCGGGCGCGCAAGGCCGAAGCCCCTGGGGCCGCGAAGCCCGACTGAGGGGCCGTAGACCCCCTCCGTCCCGGGGCTTTGCCCCGGTCCACCTCCCCCTTCGGGGAGGAATTACAGAGCCATTGCTCCCCCAAGGGGGAGCTCCGGGCGAAGCCCGGTGAGGGGGTCAATCGCCTCTCAGCTGACCCTTCCGTCTAGGCGTCCCGCGTGGCCCCGGCCTGCCACAGGACATCCCCCCGGCCCTGGTCGTTGGCGACCCGGGCGGCCACGAAGAGCAGGTCCGACAGGCGGTTGAGGTAGCGCAGGGCGGGCCCGCTGACCGGCTGGCCGCTCCCGGCCAGGGCGACGGCGCTGCGTTCGGCCCGGCGGGACACCGTGCGGGCCAGGTGCAGGAAGGCGGCGGCGGGGCTTCCCCCCGGCAGGATGAAGGAGGTCAGTTCGCCAAGCCCGGCGTTGAGGGCGTCGATCTCGTGCTCCAGGCGGGTCACCTGCGAATCAAGGATGCGCAGGGCCCTCTCCTCGGCAGGCCCCGGCGGGGTTGCAAGGTCGGCACCGAGATCGAAGAGCTCGTTCTGCAGGCGGGCCAGCAGGGGGTCCAGGTCCGTCCCGGCAGTGTGCAGGCGCGCCAGGCCCAGGCAGGTGTTGGTCTCGTCCACGTCGCCGTAGGCGGCCACGCGCAGGTCCGTCTTGGAGACTTCCGCCCCCGAGGCCAGGCGGGTGGTCCCGGCGTCGCCCGTGCGGGTGTAGATTCGGTTGATCAGGACCATGGTTCAGCTCGCCTGCTGCCGCCACCAGAGGGCGGCGGCCAGTATGGCGACGGCGACGGCCTGGGTCAGGACCCGCAGGCGCATCAGCCGGTTGGAATGGGATCGACCGAACTCGCCGCCGCGGAACAAGGCATAGAGGCCGAAGCCGAGGGTCACCGCCACGGCCAGCAAGGCCGCCGGGATCAGGTACTTGAAGACGGTATCCATGGGCGTCCTTTCGGGAGTCCTAGTTGGTACCTTCGAGCAGGCGGCGGGCGATGACCTGGGCCTGCACCTCACCGGCGCCTTCGAAGATGTTGAGGATGCGGGCGTCGGCCAGCAGGCGGCTGGCAACCTGCTCGGTGGCAAAGCCGGCCCCGCCATGCACCTGGACGGCGTTGTCCGCGGCGGCCCAGGCGATGCGCGCGGCGATGAGCTTGGCCATGCCAGCCTCAAGGTCACAGCGGCGGCCCTGGTCCTTGGCCTCGGCGGCGAACCAGGTGAGGCGCCGGGCGCCCAGCAGCTCGGCGGCCATCATGGCCAGCTTGTTGGCGACCCGGGGGAACTCGGAGATGGGCCGGTCGAACTGGCGGCGCTGGAGGGCGTAGGCCAGGGCCTCGTCCAGGGCCGCCTGGCCGACGCCCACGGCCCGGGCGGCGGTCTGGATCCGGGCGCTCTCGAAGGTGGCCATGAGCTGGGAGAAGCCCTTGCCGGTCTGGCCGCCCAGGAGGGCGCTCTCCGGCACCTCGAAGCCGTCGAAGGCGATGTCGTATTCCTTCATGCCCCGATAGCCGATGACCCCGATCTCGCCGCCGCTCATGCCGGGGGCCGGGAAGGGCTCGGCGTCGGTTCCGCGGGGCTTCTCCGCCATCAGCATGGACAGGCCCCGGTGGTCCTTCGTGCCCGGCTCGGTGCGGACCAGGAGGGTCATGAGGTCGGCCCGGGCGGCGTGGGTGATCCAGGTCTTGGCGCCGAAGATGCGCCAGGCGTCGCCGGATAGCTCGGCCCGGGTGCGCAGGGCGCCAAGGTCCGACCCGGTATCCGGCTCGGTGAAGACCGCAGTGGGGATGATCGCGCCCGAGGCGATGCCGGGCAGGAGGCGGGCCTTCTGGTCCTCCGTGCCGTGGGCCAGGATCAGCTCGGCGGCGATCTCCGAGCGGGTCCCTAAGGAGCCGGCGGCGATCCAGCCCCGGGACAGGGCCTCGGAGACCACGCACATGGCCGTCTTACCCAGCCCCGCCCCGCCCCAGGCCTCGGGCAGGGTCAGGCCGAAGACGCCAAGGTCGGACAACTCTTGCAGCAGGGAGGCCGGGATCAGCTCGTCGCGAAGGTGCCAGCCCTGGGCGAAGGGCGCGACCCGGGTGCGGGTGAAGTCCGTGAACTGGTCGCGGATGGCCTCCAGGGTCTCGTCCAGGCCAGAGGCCTCCAGGGCAGCGCGGCCCTGCGCCGCCGCCAGCAGCTCCACGATCCGGGTCTTCACCGCCTGGGAGGCGCCGGGACGCAGCTCGGCCAGCAGGGGGGAAAGGTCGCCGGTTTCCACGCCCAGGTCGGCGGGGCGGAAGGTCTCGCCCTGGTTCATGGGCAGGCCGCCGGCCAACTGCGAGACGTACTCGAAGGCCAGGAGCTGGGCCGGCAGGGCCTCGGCCTCGGTCAGGGCGCCCGTGGCCTCCAGCCGTTCGGCCCACAGGGCAACCTGGCGCAGGGTCTCGGCGTAGGCCGCGCACCAGGCCAGGCCGTGGGCGGCATGCTGCTCGGCATCGAGCCGGTGGCGGTCCACGCGGCCGCCAGGGGCGACCAGGGCCTCGACCGCCTGGCGCACCCGGGCGGTGACGGAATCAGCCGCCTGCGCCGACTGGTGCAGGCGGGCGACAAATCGGGGTAGGATCAGGGCCTCGCTCATCACCGGCCTTATAGGCCAAGCTTTCGGCCCGCGACACACCCCGCTGAACCGCCCTCGCCGGCCAGGGACCTTCGACCATGATCACCGTCCACCACCTGAACGATTCCCGCTCCCAGCGCGTGCTCTGGGCCCTTGAGGAGCTAGGCCTGCCCTACGAGATCCGCCACCACGCCCGGGATGCCGTCACCCGCCTGGCCCCGCCGGAGCTGAAGGCCATCCACCCCCTGGGCAAGTCGCCGGTCATCGAGCACGAGGGCCAGGTGGTCTTCGAATCGGGTGCCATCCTCGACTACCTGTCGCGCCGCTGCGCCGACGGCCGCCTGGCCCCGCCAGCTGCCTCGCCGGAGTACGACGTCTACCAGCAGTGGATGCACTATGCCGAGGGCTCGGCCATGCTGCCCCTGATGCTGGACATGTATGTCCGCCGCCTGGGCGAGGCCAGCGTGCCCCTGCAGCCGCGCATCGAGAGCGAGATCGCCAACCATTTGGGCTTTGTCGATGGGGCGCTTGCGGGCCGCGACTACCTGCTGGGCGAGTTCAGCCTGGCCGACATCCAGATGAGCTTCGTGGGCGAGGCCGGCGCCATGCTGGGCCGACTGGCCGGCCACGAGCACCTCGCCGCCTGGGTCCGCCGCTGCCAGGACCGCCCGGCCTACCGCGTCGCCCTGGA
>NZ_JBAXIM010000050.1:0-17457 GCF_037138395.1 Phenylobacterium sp. | reverse complement strand
TCGCCCCCGGGGGCGATGCGCGGGCTCTCAGCCCCTGTAAAGACGGCGTCGCAGCGGGAGCAATCCCGACTGTCGGCCTTCAGGACCGTGCGTCCCTTGGGGTCCTGGACAAGCTCAATCAGGTGCGGCTCGACCCTTCGGCCCCCATTCACGAAGGCGGCGTAGGCTGAGGTGATGTCGAGCGGCGTCGTCTCGCCGGCACCGAGGGCCATGGCCAGGACAGGCTGCATGCTCGGGACCACACCCATGCGGATGGCAGTGTCCCGGACCTTCTTCATGCCCACGCCCTGCGCAAGGCGGACGGTCATTGTGTTCCGGGAGAGCTCAAGGCCCCGCCGCAACTGCATGGCACCATAGTAGGACCGGGAATAGTTCTCCGGGGACCAGGCCTCTCCGTCGCGACCGGCGAGGGTGATCGGGGAGTCCAGGACGGTGCTGGCCGGGGTATAGCCGTTCTCAAGCGCCGTGGCGTAGACGAAGGGTTTGAAGGTCGACCCGGGCTGGCGGTGCGCCTGGGTCGCCCGGTTGAAGTTGGAGAGCGAGAACGAGTATCCGCCCACCAGGGCCAGGACGCGTCCTGTCGCAGGCTCGACGACGACAAGCGCGCCATTGACGGCCGGAGTCTGCCGCAGCCGGAAGCCGCCGCCCGCATCGGGGGCAACGAAGATGAGGTCACCGACATTCAGGCCTTTCCCGGCGCGGGCCCAGGCGACATCGGCTGGTGCCAGCCAACCGCGCGCAGCATCCTTGCGGGTCTCGATTCGGACGCCGCTGCCGCTGGCATCGGTCACGATGGCCACTTCCCAGTCCCGTCGCTCGGAAGGGGCCCGGAACCCGCTCGCCGCAGCGTCCCAGCCCGGCCCATAGGTGGTCCGGGCAAAGGCTCCACGCCAGCCGTGACGCCGATCATAGACCTCCAGACCATTCATCAGGGCGCGTCGGGCGTGGGACTGGATGTCGGGATCCAGCGTCGTGCGAACATAGAGGCCGCCCGAATCCAGCCGGTCGCCCAGGAGCGCCCTTCCCTGCCTGCGGACCTCATCGACGAAGTAGTCGGCATCGCGATAGCGGGTCCGTACCGGCGCAGCCTGGACGACGAGGTCCTCCGCCTTGGCCCGGGCGGCGGCCTCGGCGGTGATCCATTTGGCCTCGGCCATCTGGTCCAGGACCCAGTTCCTGCGGGCGATGGCCTGCGCCTTGCGTCGGATCGGATGATAGTTGTCCGGTCCCTTGGGCAGGGCCGCCAGGTAGGCCGCTTCGGAGAGGCTGACATCGCTGATCGACTTGCCGAAATAGTTGTAGGCAGCAGCACCGACGCCAAAGGACCTGTACCCGAGCCAGATTTCATTCAGGTAGAGCTCGAGGATCTGTTGCTTGGTGAGGGTCTCCTCCAGGCGGCGGGCGATGAGCGCTTCCTTGAACTTCCGTCCCAGAGTGACGTCGTTGGTCAACAGTACATTCTTTGCGACCTGCTGGGTGATGGTGGACCCGCCCTGCAGGCGACGTCCCTGGATCAGGCTTGGGACGGCCCGGCCAAGTGCCCTGGCGAGACCCGCAGGATCGACCCCATTGTGCTTAAAGAAAGACCGGTCTTCGGCGGCCAGGAAGGCCAGGGCCAGGTGCGGGGGGATGTTGTCATAGGGCACGAAGATACGCCGCTCACGGCTGAATTCCCCGATCAGGGTGCCATCCCAGGCGTAGGCGCGGGTGGAAGTCGGCGGCCGGTAGTCCACCAGGTCGCCGGCGTCAGGAAGATCATGGAAGAGCCAGGCCGTATAGATGGCGATGGCCACGCCCCCAACCGCCACGAGGCTGAGCAGGGTCACCCCAGCAATGGCCAGCCATCTTTTCGGGGACTGCACGACAGGGACGCCTCCGCAGACGCCCACGCGCCCGCAATCTTCATCGTCTAGGGCGCGTTTCGGAAAAGGGGAAGCCGGATTCTGGCGCCGTCCCGGCTATCGGGAAGCCACCTGCATGTCGTTCCTGAAATAGGCCTCGATAGCGCTGGCGACGGCACCGACAAGCCGGCTACGCGAGGCCGGATTGGCCAGCAGAGCCTGGTCGTCGGGATTGGTTATGAAGCCCATCTCCAGGAGGACGGCGGGCACGTCCGGCGCAAGGAGAACGGCGAGACCAGCCTCTCTGTGACTGCGCCGCAGCAGGGTCTGGTCATCGCCGACCTCGTCGAGGAGGAGTTGGGCAAAGGTCGCGGACCGGTTCTTGGTCGCCCTCTGGGTGAGGTCGAACAGGATGCCCGAGACGCTCTGGTCGGAGTGGTAGCCAGCCTTCATGAACCAGTCGTCGCGGGTGACAAGCCGTGCGGACCTGCCGACCGCCCTGTCTGCCAGGGTGTAGACACTGGCGCCGCGGACGGTCTCGTCAGGCCCGGAGTCTGCATGCAGGGAAATGAAAAGGTCAGCGTTGGCTGTGCGGGCGATCTGCACCCGGGTGTCGAGGGGCACGTAGACGTCCCGGTCGCGGGTCATCACGACCCGATAGCGCCCGGTGCGATGGAGCCGGTCGCGCAGGGCCAGGGCCGCGGCAAGAGTCAGATCTTTTTCCCTGCGGTCACCCCCAAGGGCGCCGGGGTCCTTTCCGCCATGGCCTGCGTCGATGACAACGATCTTTCGGGAGTCCCGCCGGGACTTGGCCGACTTGCGAGGGGTCGCAGCGGCGGTGGCCGAAGTCTCCCTCAGGGACGTCAGCCGGGCGGTCTCCCCCGGAGCCTGGAGGGGCAAAGCCATCTCGAAGTCCATGACGTAGCGGTAGCCAGGCGAGCCTTCACCCGGCGGTAGCAGGAAGCGCCGGCGGACCGTCACGCCCGCGACAGTCTCGACCGATAGCCGGACGCCGCCGCCTGCCTGGGGTGTGACAGACCAGGCCCGGACCAGACCCCGCCCGGGCCCACGCAGCGGGGCTTCGACCTCCGCATCGGCGAGGGAGACGACAGTTTTTCCGCCAGCGTCGGACAGTAGCCGCCCCGCCGCCTCACCGGACAGGTCGAGCACCAGACGGGTGGAAACGGAATCGCCGCCCAGGCGGACGGATCGGAGGTCTGCCGCTTGGCTAACTGCAGGTGCGGCTAGGAAGAGGAGACCCCAACTGGCCAGAGCCAGGAGGAGCCAAACCTTGCGCCATCGCCTGTCAGACATCCACACCACGAGGACTTTTTCCTTCATTTCCCGCCTGCTGCAGGTCCTGGAGACACTAACGCAAGGGCGTAGTGAAATCGTTAAGGACGTCGGGAAGCTGGCCTGCCCCGATCTTTTACTGGCGCCCGGGGCTTTTTTGCTGCAATTGGAGTCGTCGGTCGCGCTGTGGTGCGGTCGGGTACGGGTCCGCCGATGGCCTGCACGTGGCTCAGCGCCCGGCAGTCTGGGGGCTCCCGCTGCGGACGGCGAGCGTCCGCAAAACTGGAAACACGCCATGGGCTGCGCAGCTCGAGCCAAAACCCGGCCGGTCGATATCCGCGTCACAGACACGCGGTCCGACAACCTGCGCAACCCTCGCCCCAACAGGCGCAGCCCGGGCTTCGGCCCTGAGGCGCGCCCCGGAGACCTTTATGTCAAAGAAGATGCTTATCGACGCCGCTCACGCCGAAGAGACGCGCGTGGCGGTGATCGACGGAAATCGAATTGAAGAGTTTGATTTCGAGAGCAAGAGCCACAAACAGCTTCGCGGGAACATCTATCTCGCCAAGGTGACTCGGGTGGAGCCTTCGCTCCAGGCCGCCTTCATCGAGTATGGCGGCAACCGACACGGCTTCCTCGCCTTCAACGAGATCCACCCCGATTACTACCAAATCCCGGTCGCCGACCGTGAAGCCTTGATGGCCGAGGCGGCTGCAGATGACGACGACGAGGAGGTCGCGGCCGCTCGTCCTGATGACGACAGCGAGGACGGCGAGGACGCCGCCGAAACCCTTTCGGGGGACGATGACGACGTCATGGAGCAGGAGGTCGCCCGGCGTCGCCGGCGGCTGATGCGTCGCTACAAGATCCAGGAGGTGATCCGCCGCCGGCAGATCATGCTCATCCAGGTCGTCAAGGAAGAGCGCGGCAACAAGGGCGCAGCCCTGACCACCTATCTCTCGCTGGCCGGACGCTACTGCGTGCTCATGCCGAACACCGCCAGCGGCGGCGGCATCTCCCGGAAGATCACCTCGATCACAGACCGCAGGCGCCTGAAGACCGTCGTCCAGGGGCTAGACGTCCCAGATGGCATGGGCCTGATCGTTCGTACGGCCGGCGCCAAGCGCACCAAGGCCGAGATCCAGCGCGATTACGACTACCTGCTGCGGATGTGGGAGAACATCCGCGAGACCACTCTTCATTCCGTGGCCCCCGCCCTCATCTACGAAGAAGAGGACCTGGTGAAGCGGACCATCCGTGACCTCTACGACAAGGACATCGACGAGGTCCTGGTCGAGGGAGAGGCGGGTTTCCGGGAGGCCCGCGATTTCATGCGGATGCTCATGCCCTCCCAGGCCCGCAAGGTTCAGCACTATCGCGAGCCGACGCCCCTCTTCGTTCGGCATAATGTCGAGGACTATCTGGCCCAGATCTACACCCCCGTGGTGCCGCTGAAGTCCGGCGGTTACCTGGTGATCAACCAGACCGAAGCCCTCGTCGCCGTCGACGTGAATTCCGGCCGCGCCACACGCGAGCGGAATGTCGAGGCCACGGCTCTGCGGACAAACATGGAAGCCGCCGAGGAAACCGCCCGGCAACTCCGGCTGCGTGACCTGGCCGGCCTGGTCGTCATCGACTTCATCGACATGGATGAGTCGAAGAACAACCGCGCTGTCGAGAAGAAGCTCAAGGATGCCCTCAAGGACGATCGCGCCCGGATTCAGGTGGGGCGGATCTCCAGCTTCGGGCTCATGGAACTGTCGCGGCAGCGGCGCCGGTCCAGCCTGCTGGAAGGCACCACCCATGTCTGCGAGCAATGCGCTGGAACCGGCCGGGTGCGGTCGGTGGAATCCAGCGCCCTCGGCGCCCTGAGAGCCGCCGAGATGGAGGCCCTGAAGGGGTCTGGAGAGATCACCCTAAGGGCGCCGCGGTCTGTGGCGCTCTACATCCTCAACGAGAAGCGCGGCCATCTGTCCCGACTGCACGCAGACCAGGGCGTCTTCATCTCGGTCGTGGTCGACGAGACCCTGCCGCATGCGGACTTCGCCCTTGAACGCACGTCAGACCAGGCGCGGGCCGTGGACACCCCCTCGGTCCCCCGATCCCTTGAGCCCTACACGCCTACGGACGATGAATTCGAGGACGAGATCGAGGACGAGGACGAGGCCGACGATGAGGAGGAGATCCTTGTCGACGAGGACGACGAGGACGCCGGTGGCGGACGCGAGGTCTCCAGCGGACGCGAAAACTCTGGCGGACGCGAAGACTCTGGCGGACGCGAAAACTCTGGCGATCAGCGGGGCCGGCGGCGCAGGCGTCGCGGACGGCGGGACGTCGAGCCCAGGGTCGCCGGATCGGTGCCTGAGGAACCTCGCGAGAGCCCTGACGACGAAGAGGATGACGGCCAGGGTGGCCGCCGGCGGCGTCGCGGTCGCAGGGGTGGAAGACGCTCCCGCGAGGATGGGCGTCCGCAGGACGCCTACGCGTGGACCCGGCCCTGGGTACCCTACGAGGACAACCCCTTTATCTGGTTCGACCCCTCGCAGGACAGCGAGGCACCAGCGGCTGAAGCCCGTCCGCAGGGTGCCGTGCAGCCCCTGGCCACCGCAGAGTCTCACTCTGCAGATATCTGGGTTGAACTGCCCGAGGCCGAACCCGAGCGCACTCGTCGGCCCCGTCGCGGACGTGGACGGGGTCGCAGGGAGGAAGGCTCCGATGCCGGGGCTGAAGCTCTGACCGCCCAGGCTGCCGAAATCGAAGTCCCGGACGCCGAAGCCCCAGAGACCGAAGTCCAAGAGACCGAAGTCCAAGAGACTGGGATGCATGAGACTGCAGCGACAGACGTCGCAGTCCCTGAAGCGCAGGCCCTGTCTCCAGAGACCGAAGCGCCGGCCGAACCGCCTGCAAAGCCTGCAAGGGTAAGGCGTTCCCGCGCCCGCGCACCGGTCGAGACGGCTGCTGCCATCGAGGTAGATTCCGTCGAGGCGGATCCCATCGAGGTGGTCTCAGAGCCCACGCCGCCTGCTGCGCCGGAGGTCGAACCCCCGTCGGAAGCGATCGATCCCGTCCCGGTGGCGCGGGAACCGGACCCCGCCGAGATCACGGCCCCTCCGTCCAAGCCGCGCAAGGGCTGGTGGCGTCGCGGTTGACGGGATAGCGTTCAGGGGGCTCGGGGCGCAACACCAGGAGACTCGCCATGGGCGGCCACCGCCGTGTGCACCTCGGAAAGCGTCTGGCCTTGGGGCTAAGCCTCGCGGCCGCCCTTTCCCAGAGCCTTGTTCCGTCCCTCGCCCTGGCACAGAGCGAGCCCATGTCCCTGATCCGGGACACGGAGATCGAGGAGACGCTGAAACTGGATTCCGCGCCCCTGTTCAAGGCCGCCGGCCTGGAATCGGGATCAATCCGCATCCTTCTCCTGGGATCCAAGGACCTGAACGCCTTCGCCGGACCCGGTGTCATGGCCGTCTTCACCGGCCTGATCCTCGAGACCAAGACGCCCAATGAGCTCCAGGGGGTCATCGCCCACGAAGTGGCCCACCTGGCGGGTGGCCATTCGGCGCGTTCCGAAGAGATGTCCCAGGCTGGGCTTAAACCCTTCCTGCTGACCATGGGTCTCGGCGTACTGGCGGCCCTGGCTGGCAATGTCGAGGCCGGCGCGATCCTGGCGGCGAACGCCAGCTTCTTCGGCGCCCTCGGTGCCATGGGCTACAGCCGCGAACAGGAAAGCCGTGCCGACCAGGCCGGCGCCACCTACCTCGAAGCCGCCGGGCTCTCCGGGAAGGGCCTGGTGACCTTCTTCGACAATTTCCGCTATCAGGAAGTGTTTTCCGAGGCCCGAAGGTTTGCCTATTTCCGGACCCACCCGCTGAGTTCCGACCGGATCGAGGCGCTGAGGTCGCGGGTCGGGAAACTGTCGCACCTGGATACGCCCGACACCCCGGACAGCCTGGGCCGTCACGCCATCATGAAGGCCAAGCTGCAGGGCTTCATCAATCCCAACCTTGCGGTGGTGAAGTGCGCCGAGCCCAAGGCCGACTATCCAACCCGCTACGCCTGCGCGATCGCCCAGTACCAGCTGAAGGAACCTGACCGAGCCCTCAAGCTGATCGAGGCCCTCCTCAAGGAACAGCCTGACAATCCCTATCTTTGGGAACTCAAGGGTCAGATCCTCTTCGAATTCGGCCGGACGGCCGAGGCCGAGGCACCGCAGCGCCGGTCCGTGAGCCTCAAGCCCGACGCGCCCCTGTTGAGGGTCAACCTCGGCCAGACCCTCATAGCCCTGCCAGAGCCCGCCAAGATCGACGAGGGAATCCACGAGCTCAAGACGGCCCTGGACCAGGACGAGGAGAACTCGGTGGCCTGGAGACTTCTGGCCCAGGCCTATGACTCGCGCAGTCGGGATGGCCTCGCCCGCTACGCCACTGCAGAATACAACTACATCGAGGGCGACCGCCGGCAGGCCATGATCTTCGCCCTTCGGGCCAGGGATCTGCTGGAGCGGAACACGCCGGAATGGCGCCGCGCCAACGACATCGTGCTCGCGACCGAGAACGACCGACAGGTTCGTGGCGGCCGCGGCCCCGGATAGGGCTTCACACCGCGCCGGGCCACCCTATGTTGCCGTCATGAAAGCCGCTCCCCAAGCCCTCGCCCTCGCCGCCGCCCTCTCCCTTGGAGGCTGCCAGAAGGCCTTCGACGCCGTTCTCGGCCCGCCGGTCCGGGGCTATCTGCTCGAACACCCGGAATTGCTCGAGGATATGGCCGGTAAGCTTCAGGAAAAGAAGATCGCCCAGCAGTCCGACGACGCCCGAAAGTCGGTGGCCGAGAATCGCAAGGCCCTGGAGCGCGATCCGAGGGACGTCGTGATCAATCCCGGCGGGAAGATCACGGTCGTAGAGTTCTTCGACTACCGCTGCGGCTACTGCAAGGCCATCGCCCCGGAAGTCGCGGCCCTGGTCCGAAGCAACAAGGATATCCGTCTGGTGCTGAAGGAATTTCCCATCTTCGGCGGCGCCTCCGACTTCGCTGCGCGCACCGCGCTGACCCCAGGCGGACGTGCGGGCGGCCTGGACTTCCATGAGGCCATGATGGTGGAGAAGACGCTCAACGAAGGGGCCATCACCCGGATCGCAGCCAGCGCGGGAGTCGCCTCGGCTGACATCAACGCCGCCCTGCGCGACGAGGCCATCACCCGGCAGCTGTCCGACACCCACCGCCTGGCCGAAGCCCTTCGCATTGAGGGTACGCCGGCCTTCATCGTCGGAGACAGGCTCATCCCCGGAGCCGATGTCGCCGCCCTGAAGGCCGCCATCCAAGAGGCCCGGACGGGCCCATTGAAGAGGCCAGGCTAACATGGACGAACACGTCGTCGTCATCGGCGCGGGCATGGCGGGCCTTTGGTCCGCCCTGACCCTCGCCCCCACGGGCCGCAGGGTCACCCTTCTCGACCGCGACCCGCCGCCGCCACCGGGAGATGGCGATGCAGCCTTCGCCGGCTGGGCCCACAGGGGCGTCACCCACCTGCGCCACAGCCACGCCTTCCTCGCCCGCCTGAGGGGCATCATCCGGGACGAACATCCGGCCCTTCTCGAGGCCATCGGCGCCGCCGGCTGCAGGGAACTGGGCCTCGATGGCATGCTGACCGACAGGCACCGTCGCAAATGGACGCCCCGTCCGGAGGATGCCGACCTCGTGGTCCTGACCAGCCGGCGCACGACCCTGGAGCTGGTCATTCGCCGGTATGTCGAGGCCCTTCCCGGGGTCGATATCCGCACCGAGTGCTTCGTAGAGGGCCTTGAGACCTCGGGCGACTCCCCGATCCGGGTGACCGGCCTGCGCCTGAGCGGCGGCGAGACAGTCCCGGCGGACATGGTTGTCGACGCCGGCGGGCGCACCTCCTCCGCCACCGAGCAGCTCACCGACATGGGTGCACCCATCACCGAGACTGCCGAGGACGCTGGCATCCTCTACTTCACCCGGCACTACCGCCTACTCGCCGGGCAGGACGAGCCGCCACGGGGCGGGGCGCCTGCGACCGGAGACCTCGGATTCATCAAGTTCGGCGTTTTCCCCGGGGACAGCGGCTGTTTCTCGATCACCCTGTGCGTCCCGGAAATCGAGCTGGAACTGCGCAAGACCATCGTCAAACCCGAGGTCTTTGACGGCCTTTGCCGCGAGATACCCGGCATGCGGCCCTGGCTCGAGCCTGAACGCGCAGAGGCGGTCAGCAAGGTCTTCGGCATGGGCGACCTCAAGAGCCGCTGGCGCACCCTGGCGCCGCATGGCCAGCCGGCCGTCCTGGGTTTCTTCTCCATTGGGGACAGCCTGATCCGCACCAACCCTCTCTATGGCCGGGGATGCACCTTCGCCGCCGTCAGCGCCACCCTGCTTCGCGACGCGATCAATGGCTCCCCCGACCCGGCAACCCGCCTGCTCGCCTACGAAGCGGGCCTGAGACGCGAGATCCTGCCCTTCTTCGAGGCCATGCAGAAGGATGACCGCTCCGCCGTCCGCAGGGCAAGACAGGCGCTGGATCCTGCCTACAGGCCCAGCCTGCGAAGCCGGATCCTTAGGAGCTTCGGAGAGGATGGCGTCGCCATCGCCATCCGCTCAGACCCGGACCTGTTGCGAGCGGCCTTGCGGGGCTTCCACATGCTGGAGCATCCGTCAGACTGGCTCAAACGCCCGGCTACCCTGGGCAAGATCCTGCTGGCCTGGATGACGCCCCGGGCCGCCAAGGCCGACGTCTATCCCCCCAAGGCCGGACCGGATCGCGACACACTACTACGGGCCATCGGCCTCGACCCCCAGCTTGACATCGCCCGGGTCGCGGCCGGCTGAGAAGAGGGCTCTGGCATAGCCGGCCAAGCTGGCCCTGCCTTCCCAGGTGATCGGCCTAGGTCCCTGGCCAAACGACCTGGGCCCGAACCCGGGCCTGTCCCCGGCGGCCCTCCTGCAAGGATCCGGTCGCGCATCGCCAGGGATGAGACTGCTCTGTCGTCCCGACGCCTGGCTTGTGCGCCCTCCCCTTCACTGGAGTGGATCGGCCGTCGATCAAATCCGCCCGGCAAGGGGTGAGGACGGATCCCCATAGCGGCGCTCGGCCATGCGTCCGGCCAGGAAGGCCTGCCGTCCGGCGATGACCGCGTGCTTCATGGCGTCAGCCATGCGGATCGGATCCTTCGCCTCTGCGATGGCCGTATTCATGAGCACGGCGTCGCAACCCATTTCCATGGCGATCACCGCGTCGGAGGCCGTTCCGACCCCGGCGTCGACGAGGACCGGGACCCTGGACTGCTCGAGGATCAGGCCAAGGTTGAGGGCGTTCTGGATCCCGCGCCCGGAACCGATCGGGGCTGCGGCGGGCATGATCGCTGCGGCGCCAGCCTCCTCCAGCTTGCGGGCATAGACCGGGTCATCCGAGCAATAGACCATCACCTGGAAGCCGTCCGAGACCAGCAGCTTGAGGGCCCGAAGGGTCTCCTCCATGTCCGGCAGGAGGTGTGGCGTCTCTGACAGGACCTCCAGCTTGACCAGGTCCCAGCCGCCGGCCTCCCGGGCCAGGCGCAGGGTCCGCACCGCGTCCTCGCCGGTGTAGCAGCCCGCCGTATTGGGGAGGTAGGTAAACCGCTCCGGCTTCAGGAAGTCGGCCAGCATGGGTTTGCCGGGGTCGGAAAGGTTTACCCGGCGCAGGGCCACGGTCACGATTTCGGCCCCTGCAGCCTCAGCTGCGGCGGCGTTCTGGGCGTAGTCGGCGTACTTGCCGGTCCCCACGATCAGCCGTGACCGGAAGGTGCGCCCTGCCACCGTCCAGGTGTCATCCGAATCTGCCGCAGGGGTCGCTACATCCGCCATCTCAGCCGCCTCCGATGAAATGCACGATCTCGATCCGGTCTCCGTCCGCCAGGTGCGTCTGGCCATAGGCGGATCGCGGGACGATCTCGAGGTTCCGTTCGACAGCGACTTTCCGGGGCTCCAGGCCCAGGGCCGCGACCAGATCCGCGACGTTTTCGACGGCCTCCAGCCTGCGGGGTTCGCCGTTGAGGATCAACGCCAGTGTCATGCCCTGCTTGTGACCCCAGCCGCTCGCCGTTACAAGACGGCGGTTCCGGTTTTGGCGAGTCTGCTCTGGCCGGGATCGCTGTCGGCGGAAACCGGCGCTCGGCTTCACGCCGATGTGTCCGGCAGGGCGCTTCTGCCCGTGTCCGCGCCGGCTGCGGTTCGATAGAAGTTGAAGGGGCCGACTTTGTGCGGCCGCCGCGACGACGAAGCACAGGATCCCTACATGCCGTCCAGTCCGAAGGCTCCCGCCGACCAGATCGATGCACGTCTTGTCCGCCGCCTTGCCGGCATACTCAACGACACAGGACTCTCCGAGATCGAGGTCGAGCGCGACGGCCTGCGGATCCGCGTGGCGCGTACACTAACCGCCGCCGCAACGGTCGCGGTGGCGGCCCCAACCGCGGTGGTCGCTGTCGCACCGGCGGCCCTCGATCTCGCCGCACCTGCGATCGCGGACGGCGACGCCGTGAAATCCCCGATGGTCGGGACTGTCTACCTGCAGCCCCAGCCGGACTCGCCGCCCTTCTTCAAGGTGGGCGATACCGTCTCGGAGGGCCAGACCCTGATGATCATCGAGGCCATGAAGACCATGAACCCCATTCCCGCGCCCCGCGCCGGCAGGATCCTCGAATTCCTGGTGGTGAACGGCCAGCCGGTCGAGTTCGGCGAACCCCTCGCAATCATCGGGTAGGCCATGTTTGACAAGATCCTGATCGCCAACCGGGGCGAAATCGCCTTGCGGGTGCATCGCGCCTGCAAGGAAATGGGCATTTCCACGGTCGCGGTGCATTCCGAGGCCGACGCGGGTGCCATGTGGGTCCGCCTGGCCGACGAAAGCGTCTGCATCGGCCCTGCGCCCGCCTCCAAGAGCTACCTCAACATTCCGGCCATCATCGCCGCAGCAGAAATCACCGGCGCGCAGGCCATCCATCCCGGCTACGGTTTCCTGTCGGAGAACGCCCGCTTCGCGCAGATCGTGAATGCCCATGGCTTCACCTTCATCGGGCCGCTGCCCGAGCACATTACCATGATGGGCGACAAGATCACGGCCAAGCAGGCGGTCCGCGAAGCTGGGATACCGGTCGTGCCGGGCTCGGATGGGGCCGTGACCACCGAGGAAGAGGCCTTTGAGGCCGCCGGCAAGATCGGCTTTCCCGTCCTGATCAAGGCCGCCGCCGGCGGTGGTGGGCGGGGCATGAAGGTGGCCCGCACGGAGGAAGATCTCCTCGAGGCCGTCTCTACCGCCAGGGCGGAGGCCCGCGCCGCCTTCGGGGACGACGCCATCTACATGGAGCGCTACCTTCAGGGTCCCCGGCATATTGAGCTTCAGGTCATTGCCGACAAGTTCGGGAATGTCTGCCACCTCGGTGAGCGGGATTGCTCCCTCCAGCGTCGTCACCAGAAGGTCCTCGAGGAGGCGCCCTCCCCGGTCATCGACGCCGCGACGCGCCGCAAGATCGGCGAGGTGGTCGTCGAGGCCGTCCGCAAAATCGGCTATCTCGGCGTCGGCACCATCGAGTTCCTCTACGAGAACGGGGAATTTTTCTTCATCGAGATGAATACCCGCCTGCAGGTCGAGCACCCGGTGACCGAAGCCATCACGGGTATCGACCTGGTGCGCGAGCAGATCCGAATCGCCGCCGGCCTGCCCCTGTCCTTCAGCCAGAAGGACATCACCTTTGAGGGGCACGCCATCGAGTGCCGGATCAACGCAGAGAACCCGCGGACCTTCACCCCCTCGCCGGGACTTATCACGGATTTCCACGCCCCCGGCGGCCTCGGCGTCCGGCTCGATAGCGCCATCTACGCCGGCTACGCCATCCCGCCCTATTACGACAGCCTGATCGGCAAGCTGATCGTCCACGGGCGTGACCGCGAAGAGTGCATCGCCCGGCTCAGCCGTTGCCTCGGCGAAATGGTGGTCGGCGGTATCGAGACGACGATCCCCCTCTTCCAGGACCTCTTGCTCCAGCCGGACTTCGTCATGGGCGACTACACGATCCACTGGCTGGAATCCTGGCTGAAGGATCTCGCGGAGGCCAGGTGAGCCCGGCTACCCGTCGACACCCGGCGCTGGATTTCTACGCCCGCGGGGTCTTCCCCATGGCGGACTCGCCCACGGCACCCGAGGTCTTCCTGGTCGAGCCCGAGTTCCGCGGGGTCTTCCCTCTGGACCGACTTCAGCTGCCCCGCAGGCTGCAGAGGACCCTCCGGCAGGATACCTTCGAGGTCCGCATCAACTCGGATTTCGAGGCTGTGCTGGCCGCCTGCGCCGATCCGGCTCGCCCTGGCGCCTGGATCAACCCAGCCCTCCTGGGCATGTATCGCAGCCTGCATGCCGAGGGTGCCGCCCACTCTGTGGAGGCCTGGCGCGGGGGCCGGCTGGTCGGCGGGCTGTTTGGGGTCTCGCTGCGTGGCGCCTTCTTCGGGGAGAGCATGTTCTCATTCGAGACAGACGCCTCGAAGGTCGCCCTCGCCCACCTTGCGGCGCAGCTGATCCGGGGCGGCTACAGGCTCCTCGACGCCCAGTTCATCACGGACCATCTCGCCAGTCTCGGGGCCGAGGAAATCCCCCGGGACGTCTACCTCGAGCGACTGGCGGTAGCGCTGGAGGTTGAAGGCCGGCTCACGGGGGCTGCGCCCCTCAGCGGCGCGGCGGTCCTGCAGGTGATCAACCAAGCATCGTAAACCGGATGCTCGGGGCCACTGAGCCCCGGCGAAGAGGCATAGATCCAGCCCTTGAAGACCTGGCGGGGACCCGGTGCCGGCCGGCCGGCCTGGGGCTTGGGCTGGGAGTCCACCGTCAGGTAGGCGACGGTGTCCTCGGTCGGCTCATCGCCAGCGGTATGCTCACAGGCGCGAACCGTGAGGATCAGGGACTTGTAGCGGACGGGCTGACCCACAGGCGCCTCGAAGCGGATAGTCTCTGCCGTCACCTTGTCCACGGCCTGCAGGACGGCGACGGCGAACCTCTCCCTCTGGCGAACGCTTTCGACGGGCAGGTCGGCGACCCTGCGCTCAGGTGGTTCGGCCGGCGCCACCTGGGAGGCCGGCACGGGTGGGGCCACGGCAGGCGGCGGTGCCTCGACCACGGCGGGCGGGGCCTCCTCCTCGACGACTGCCGGCGGAGCCACCTCGCCTTCCGGAGCCTGCGGAAGCACCTCAGCGGAAGCGGGCGGGGAGTCGGCTGGGGGGTCGGCTGGAGACTCGGCTGCGGGCGGCGGCGCCTGCTGGGCCGGCGCCAGGGCTGCAGGGGCGAGACCCGCCGTCACCGCAAGGGCGATCACGGCCAGGCGTCGGCTATGCGGTCTCAGGGCCATGCTATTCGGGCCGCCAGGCCTCGTAGTCGCCGGCGGCGCGCTGACGCTCCCCGCCGCGAGAGATGGAGCCCTTGGGCCGCCAGGCGTGGATCGTACCCGTCAGATTGGGAAGGTGATCCTTTTCCCAGGCCTTCCGGGGCAAGGACGCTTGGGTGGGCAAGTCGTCGAAGGTGTAATGCAGCCAGCCGTGCCACTCGGCAGGCACCTTGGAAGCATCTGGATAGCCTTTGTAGATCACCCAGCGGCGGCGGCGGCCGTCATAGGAATCCTTGGCATCCCGGGCTTCGAAATAGCGATTGCCGTAGTCGTCCTGGCCCACGAAGACGCCCCTGCGCTTGATATGGAACCCGGCACCGATGGTTGCGCCGTTCCACCAGGTGAAGATCGCCTTCAGCATGCGCGTTCCAGACCACTCAGATTGACTGCGGCGGACTATAGGTCGCCCGCCCCCGAGCGTCCAGCGATCAGGAAACCTCAACATCTTGTGGATCAGGGCTATCTGACCCGCAACATCTGTTGCCCGCAGCCAGTCGCGGTCCTAACCTGCCGGAAGTGGAGACCGATCTGATGCACACCCCGCCCGTTCTGGAGTCCCGGCAGGTCGAACTGAGCGACCGGTGCGTCGAGGTCCTGGCACCGGCCGACTGGACCCAGCCCCAGGTCGAAGCCTGGATGGAGGCGCTGGGGGGCGCCGAGGACCTGGGCGCCGCCATCCAGGGGCTGGCTGCAGACCTTGCCCGCAAGGCTCAGCGTTTCGGGCTGGGGGATCGCCTGGCCGCCCTGATGCTGAACGGTGCAACAGCGATCGGCCTTCCCGCGGGTCCTGCGCCCGAGATCCTGGAGGCAGCAGACCCGGGTCTCGAGGCTCGACTTCAGGCCCTGGCCGCCACCCTCCGGGGTGAGCGCCTGGCCCAGGCCGCTGCAGAGGCGGCTGCGGGTCCCATGCAGGGCGTCCTGGACGCTATCTCTCGCTGTGAGGGAGACCGGGAGGCCTGCGCGTGGCCGGCCGGTAATCCCGCCCTGGCCCGGGCCGTCGAGCGGGCTCGCGCCGCCGGGGCCCCGGACGACCTTATCCTTGAGGCCATCGACCTTTCCCGGTGCGGTGAAACGATCTGGCGACAGGCGCTCCCGCCATCGGAGGGAGACCGGCTGAGGATGGTGGTTTCCCGGGGCGCTTCCGCGACCCCGAACCTGGGACGCCTGGCCCTGACAGGCCGCGTTGGCCTGGCGCCGGATGCCGGGACTGCGGCGGCCCTCGCCGCCACGGCGGGCCGCGTGCGTGGTGCCGTCAACCTGGGCGCTTTCGACCTCGGCATAGACTTTGAGGCCTCACGGTTCGAGGCCGCCGTCACCGACCTCGCCACAGCCCTGGCGGCGTCCGGGCGTCCGGGCCTGATCGGCCTGGGCGGACTGGGCGACTGGCTGCTGGCCCGGGGCCTGGCCTATGGCTCCGAGCCGGCGCGGAAGGCAGCACGCGGCCTGTTCAAGAATGCGCGGCGGGCCATTCCCGAGGGGCTGGACGTAGGGCTCGCCCTGTTCAGCGATCCTGAGCTCGCCCTCAGGCTGGGCGGGGCAGATCCCTCCGGCGCCCCCTCCCCGGGCCCGGTGATTACGGTCGAGACCGCCGACGCTGAAGGCTACCGCACCCTTTCCGGCGCCTCGCTACGGGCCCTGGAGGGTCTGGGGATCGATGTCGCAGACGCCCGGCTCCACGCCCTGGGACTACGGGGCCTCTCCGGCGCCCCCGGGGTCGACCGGGCCGCCCTGGAGGCCCGGGGCTTCACCGACCACGAGATCGCCGCCGTCGAGTCGGCCCTTCCCATGGCCACCCGCCTGTCGGACGTCCTGTCCGTGCGGGTGATCGACCCTGGCTTCCTGACCGATGTCCTCGGCCTCACCGAGGCCGAGCTGGCCGACCCCACCCTCGATCTCCCGGAGCGCATGGGCTTCAGCCCCGAGCAGGTGGCCCTCAGCGACGCCGCCATCGCCGGCTCGGGTCGACTATCCGACCTCCCGGGCCTGACCGAGGCCCAGGCCGCAGCCCTGGCAACCCTTGCCGAGATCCCCATCGCGGACACCGTCGCCATGGCCGCAACCCTCGCCCCCCTGCTGGCCACGCCCCCCGTGGTGGCTTTCGAGGCCGAAGCCGAGGCCCTGGACGCCATCCTGGAAGGCCTGGGAGATACCGGCGGCGTCATCCTGGCCCCTCGGATCAAACGAGGCCTGCTGGAGCGCCAAAGGCTGCGCGATCCGAGCCCTGCTGAGGCGGCTGCGGCGCCTGCGGCGGCACCGGAGCCAGAGGCGCGGATCATCGAGCGACGCGTCGAGGTCGAGCGCCCGCCCACCCGGCGTAAGCTGCCCGATCGCCGGAAGGGCTACATCCAGAAGGCCTCCGTGGGCGGCCACAAGGTCTACCTCCACACCGGCGAATACGATGACGGCGAGCTGGGTGAGATCTTCATCGACATGCACAAGGAAGGTGCCGCCTTCCGCTCGCTGATGAACAACTTCGCGGTGTCGATCTCCATCGGCCTCCAGTACGGGGTGCCCCTCGACGACTTCGTGGACGCCTTCGTCTTCACGCGCTTCGAGCCCGCAGGCCAGGTGACTGGCAACGACTCCGTCCGCTCCGCGACCTCAATCCTCGACTACATCTTCCGCGAGCTCGGCATCTCCTATCTCGGCCGGGATGACCTGGCGAACGCCGACGGAGAGTTGAACGCGGACGGCCTGGGCCGGGGCGCGGCCGATGGCCAGCCCCTGGAGGCCCCCGAACCCCAGCCCGCGTCTCGGTTCATCTCCCGCGGGTTCTCCCGGGGCGCAGCACCCGACAACCTCGTCTTCCTACCGACGCCGCAGGAACGCGGTGCCCCAAGTGGACTGCGCAGAGACGCCGACGTCTGCCCGGACTGCGGCGACACGGCCCTGGTGCGAAAGGGTGC
>NZ_JBAXIM010000049.1:0-17609 GCF_037138395.1 Phenylobacterium sp. | reverse complement strand
GCGAAGCCGACTGAGGGGGTCAACGGCACCTCAGCTGCCCCCTCCGTCCCGGGGCCGATGCCCCGGGCCACCTCCCCCGAAGGGGTGGAGGATTTACCCACTCTCAAATGCTTCCTCTCAGGAGGAGTTCCCGGCGCAGCCAGGTGATGGGAGTAGGGCATGAACCCTGAATGTCGATTGAAACTGGACCTAGCGGCGCCGGTTCTTGCCCAGTTCGTCCGGGCAGCCCCGGGCGAGCAGGCCAGGAACCGGTCCCTCGACCCGGAAGAGGGGATAGCGATCGACCCGGCTGGTCGGGAGCCCCCGCACGAGTTCGCCGGCGGGGGTCACCGTCCGGAAGCAGGCCTGCAGGTCTGCCAGGGACAGACGACGGCTCTTGTCCAGGACCAGGCCCGGGCGCTCGACGGGCGCCGGGGTGGCGTCCGGCCAGCGCTCTCGCTCGATCAGGTGAACCAGGGGCGCATGGATCCGTCCCGTGGCCGCCAGCTGGGACAGGGCGCCGTAATGGGCGACGCCGACCCACTCTGCGCCGGCCTTGACCCGGGCAGCCTCCACCTGACCGGCGAATTCCGGCCAGCCGCGGATGGGCAGCAGAGGGTCTGTCTGTCGATTGAGGGGCGGTCCCTGTAGCCCGACCCAGGCCAGGGCTCCCGCCATGGCGACGGCACCGAAGACAAGCCCCGCGGCCAGGGTGCGGGGCCGCCATCCCCCCGGTCGGGCCTCGACCGCGGCGGCGGCCGCCAGGGCGAAGGCGGCGAAGATCGTGGCGGGCCAGTGGGCCTGTACGCGGTCGTGCAGGGCGTGGAGGGCCAGGTAGAGGCCAAAGGGCAGGGCGGCCAGCAGGGGCAGGGAAAGGTCCATCCCGCCAGCCAGTCCGCGTCGCCGGATAGCCGCCCAGATCCCGGCACCAGCCAGGACCGCGATGAACGGATTCAGCAGCAGGAACTGCGTCGAGAGGAGTTCGCCAAGATACCCGGGCCGGAACTGAGAGGGCTCCACCCGCCCGAACTGCTTCTCGAAGGTCAGCCAGTGGTTCGTTGCATTCCAGGCCAGGTTGGTGGCGAAGACCGCGCCGGCTGTGGCCACGGCTGTCCAGGGCCAGGGGGTCAGCAGGCGCCTGCGTCCCCCTGGAGAGCTGACCAGCCACAGGAAGATGCCGGGCGCCAGGAAGAGGGCTGAGTACTTGGAGATACAGGCCAGGCCCGCCATCAATCCGGCAAGCAGCCACAGGCGCGGGCTTCCTCCTGCCCCGATCCGGCCCAGCACCGAAAGTGTGGCGGCCCAGAACAGGATAGCGGGGGCGTCCGGTGTGGCGAGGAGGCCGCCGGCGCCGATGGTCAGCATGGCGTTGTAGGCCAGGGCTGCGACTAGGGCGGTTCGGGCGCTGGCGCCCAGCTGCCGGGCCAGGTCCGCCGTCAGCAAGGTGGTGATCGCGGCGCCCAGGACGGGCAGGAGACGCACGCCCAGGGGCGTATTCCCGGCCAGGGTCGTCCCCAGCCGGATCCACCAGGCGATCATCGGTGGGTGGTCGTAATAGCCAAGGTGAAGGTGCTGGGACCAGAGGCGGTAGTAGGCCTCGTCCTCGGTCAGGGGGATTGTCGCCGCGGCCCACAGCCGCAAGACGGTGAGCCCAAGGACCAGCAGCCAAAGGCCCCGGCTAGCCTCCAGCCTCACCAGACCGCCCGCGAGGTGGTCACATAGTTCCAGGCGGCGGCGACGACGGCGCCGGCCAGGCCCGCCACCCACCAGGCGGGTCCGCGCTCGAAGACGACCGTGGCGACGGCGACATTGGCCGCCAGGGGCACGCTGCAGAGCACACAGAACTTGATATAGCCGGCGATGAGCTTCAGGCCCTTCCGCCGGCGGTCCCGATAGGTGACGGCGTTGTTGATCAGGTAGTTGGAGGTCATGGCGCCGAGGGCGGCCAGGGTCTGGGCCCAGGAAAAGCCCAGGGGCAACAGGCTCCGGAGGATGAGGAGGTGCACAACCACCCCGCTGGCGCCAACCATGGCGAACATCAGGAAGCGGGGTGAAATGACGTCCCGGCTGAGCTTGGCGACCAGGAGCCCCAGGTACTGGACCACCACACCGTTATCGAGCTTGGAGTCCCCGGCCTCCCGGGCCCGGAAGGTGTAGGGCAGCTCGACAATTTTCAGCGGCGTCTCCTGCGAGGCCACGATGTCGAACAGGACCTTGAAGCCGGAGGTCGAAAGTCGGGGGGCGACGGCCTCCACTGCCGAGCGCCGGACCATGAAGAAGCCGCTCATCGGGTCGGTCAGGTCGGCCTTGAGGACCTTGCTGCCAAGCCAGTTGGCCAGGCGACTGCCGGCCTCTCGGCGTGCACCAAGCGCGGACGCGTCGGCTCCGGCTTCGCCGCAGTATCGACTGCCGACCGCCAGGTCCGCGCCGCCGTCGCGTAGCGCCCGGAGCATGTCCGGCAGGAGGCTTTCATCGTGCTGGAGGTCGCCGTCCAGGACCGCGACGAAGGGCGCAGCGCTGGCCATGACCCCCTCGATGACTGCGCCGGCGAGGCCACGACGTCCGACCCGGTGCAGGCACTGGACCCGGGGGTCCACCGCGGCGACGGCCTTGACCTCAGCCGCCGTTCCGTCGGGGGAGTTGTCATCGACGAAGATGATCTGCCAGCGGATTTCGCCCAGGGCCGCCTCGACGAGTCCGATGAGCTTGCGCACATTGGCCCTCTCGTTGAACGTCGGGACGACGACGGTCAATTCGAGGCCCCCGGCGGAGGGTGAGCCGTCTGGCGCGGTCGGGTCGGAATCAGGCAATCGACACCCCATGTCTGCGCGTGGTTTACAGCCCGTGACCCGGCAAGGCCAGCCACCGGGCCTGCATCCCAGGGCGCAGAAGAGGACAGAGGCGATGAAACTTCAGCGCATGGCGCTCGCCGCCACCCTCCTGGCCCTTGTCCTGGCGGCTGCCCCGGCATCGGCGGACATCGTGGGCCGCCCACGTCCGGGCTACTGGGAACTGACCAACGTCTTCAGCGTGGTGATCACCCAGAAAAAGGTCGAGCGACGCTGCCTGGTAGCGTCCGAGATCAACAAGTTCATGACCTCACCATCTAACCGGCACTACGCCTGCACCTACCCCTCCCGGAATGTCGGGGAGGGCAAGATCCTCCTGAAGGGCAGCTGCACCACCAAGGAAGGCCAGGTCGCGGACGTTACAGCGAGCGGGGGTTACGCCCCGGAAACCTTCCGGCTGAAGCTCTCCCTGTCGACGAAGATTGCGGGGATTCCCCTGGCCGGAACCGCCACCACCACAGCCCGGCGACTGGGGGATGTCTGCCCGGACGACGCCGCCCGGTCCGAAGAGGCCAGGAAGGTCCTGAGGGGCGGGAACACGCCGCCGCAGAGCTGAATTTGATCAGGTTGGCCCTGTCCGGCGACCTTCCCAGAGGATAGTCTCGAACCATGTCTGAAGTTGAATCCCGCCTCGCCGCCGCCGGCGTCACCCTTCCGGTCCCCGTCGCGCCCGTCGCAAACTATGTGCCCTTCGTCCGGAGCGGTTCCCTGGTCCACATCTCGGGCCAGGTCTCCCTCGACGCCTCGGGCGGGGTGAAGGGCGTGGTTGGCGCAGACGTCGACCTGGAGACCGCCCAGGGTGCCGCCAGGCTCTGCGGGATCAACCTGCTCGCCCAGATGAAGGCTGCCTGCAACGGCGACCTCGACCGGGTGGTCCGGGTGGTCAAGCTGGGAGGCTTCGTCCAGGCCGGGCCGGACTTCTTCGACATCCCCAAGGTCGTGAATGGCGCTTCGGATCTGATGGTCCTGGCCTTCGGGGACGCTGGGCGTCACGCCCGGTCGGCGGTGGGCGTCTATCGCCTGCCGCTGAACTTCGCAGTCGAGGTCGACGCGGTGGTGGAGGTCAGATGAAGGCGCAGTTCGGAGAGGCCTGGGACCTCCTGTTCCAGCCTGCCATCGCCCATCGCGGCCTCTGGAGCCCGGAGGGCGCGCCGGAGAATTCCCTCGCCGCCTTTCACGCCGCCTGCCAGGCGGGCTATGGCGTGGAGCTTGACGTCCACCTCACGGCGGATGGCGAGGCGGTCGTCTTCCATGACGCCACCCTCGGGCGGATGACAGGGCGCGAAGGCAGGGTTCGCGACCATACCGCAGCGGACCTGGGGCAGATGTCCCTCAAGGGCACGGATGAGACCATACCGACCCTGCTGGAGGCCATGGCGGTCATCGGTCATCGGGCCATGGTGCACGTGGAGCTCAAGACCCCCTTCGGTGAGGTCGGACCGTTGGAGCAGAGAGTCCACGAGATTCTCATCGACCACGCCGGTCCCACCTGCGTGATCGGCTTCAACCCCTACAGCCACGCCTGGTTCGCGGACCGGTTCCCGGGGGTGCTGCGAGGCCTGGACAGCTATCGCTGGAACGACGAGTCCACCCACATCTCGCCCGAGCAGCGCAAGGCCTTCGCGCGGCTGGAGCACGTTTCCATCGCCCGGCCGCACTTCCTGGCCATGAGCCTGGATACCGTCGCCCTGGCCGAGGTGGCGGCGTATCGAAAGGCGGGAATGCCCATCGTCGGCTGGACAGCGCGCACCCCCGAACAGGCAGAAGCGGCCCGGCCCCATTGCGACAACATCATCTTTGAGGGTTTCCGGGCGTGACACTGAAGCCTGCGGTGCGCATCAGCCGCCGCATTGCCGAGATCGGCAGGGCGGACTGGGACGCCTGTGCCGTTCGTGAGGATCAACCGTATAATCCCTTCATCTGCTTCGATTTTCTCGATTGCGTTGAGGAAGCCGGTTGCGCTGTCGAATCCCAGGGTTGGGGACCACAGCACTTGGCCGTAGAGGACGAGGCCGGGGGGGTTGCAGCCGTCATGCCCCTCTACCTCAAGAGCCACAGCCAGGGGGAATACATCTTCGATCAGGCCTGGGCTGACGCCTATGAGCGGGCAGGGGGCCGCTACTATCCCAAGCTCCTGTCCGCGGCCCCCTTCACCCCCGCCACGGGACCGCGCCTGCTGGTTCGCCCAGGTGTGGACCCCGACCTTGGCCGGAAGGCGCTCCTGGGCGGTGCCCTGACGGTCTGCGAGCGGTTCGGCGCCTCAGGCCTGCACGTGAACTTTCCAGACCGTGACGAGTGGACCTGGATGGGCGAGGCGGGCTTGGCTCTGCGCGAGGGCCAGCAGTACCATTGGCTGAACCGCGGCTATGCGACCTTCGATGACTTCCTCGCCGACCTGTCGTCGGGCCGCCGCAAGACCATCCGGAGGGAGCGGCGCGACGCGGTTGAGGGGCTGGAGATTCTCTGCCTGACGGGTGGGGACCTGACCGAGGCGCACTGGGACGCCTTCTACCGCTTCTACGTGGACACGGGATCGCGGAAGTGGGGCCGGCCCTATCTCAACCGTCTCTTCTTCTCCCTCCTAAGCGAACGCATGGCCGACCGGGTGCTTCTGATCATGGCCCGGCGAGGTGGCCGGTGGATCGCTGGCGCCCTGAACCTCATCGGCGGCGACTGCCTCTTCGGCCGTAACTGGGGCTGCGTGGAGGACGTACCCTTCCTGCATTTTGAGCTCTGCTACTACCAGGCCATCGAGTGGGCGATCGGCCGGGGCCTGGCCCGGGTCGAGGCCGGTGCCCAGGGGCAACACAAGATCGCCCGGGGCTACCTGCCAGCACCAGTTCATTCGGCCCACTTCATCGCCGACCCCGCCCTGCGTGGCCCCGTCGAGGACTATCTTCGGCGGGAGATGCAGGCCGTGGAGGAAGAGATGGAATGGCTCTCCGAGGCCTTTTCCCCCTTCCGCCAGTCTGGAGACGCCTGACCGCGCCCGTGCTATCCAGCGGCCGTCAGACAGGGGAGACGGCCATGAGCCTCGAGGGTGCCTATGATCCAGGCAACATCTTCGCGAAGATCCTGCGGGGCGATGCGCCCTGCGCCCGGGTGTTCGAGGACGACCACGCCTTCGCCTTCATGGACGTCTTCCCCCAGAGCCGGGGCCACACCTTGGTCATCCCCAAGCATTCCGAGGCCCGCAACCTGCTGGACGAAGATCCCGCCCGGCTGGCACCCCTGATCCTGGCGGTGCAGCGCGTGGCCCGGGCGGTGCGCGCGGCCCTCTCACCGGATGGCCTGGTCGTCACCCAGTTCAATGGCGCCCCAGCAGGGCAGACCGTCTACCACCTGCACTTCCACATCATACCCAGGTGGGAGGCCGCGCCCCTGGGTCGTCATGCGGCCGGCGGCATGGCGAACCCGGACGAGCTCGCCGAACTCGCCCGCTTGATCGCTGCGAAGATCAGCTGACCTAAGCTCGCTGGCGGGTCAGTCCGCCAGTTCCGGCGCCGGTGAGCGTCCCTTACGGGGCGTTTCAATGACCGGTGCACCAGGCTCACGCTTCTCGCCCTCGATGTCGAATGCAAGCTTACCGTCGCGCAGGACCACCTTGACGTGTCCGCCGCGGACAAGCCGCCCGAACAGGATCTCGTCGGCCAGGGGCTTCTTGATGTGCTCCTGGATAACGCGGGCCAGGGGCCGTGCCCCATAGAGCTCGTCGAAGCCGTTCTTGGCCAACCAGTCGGCTGCCTCGTCCGTGGTCTCGATCGTTACGTTCCGGTCGGCCAGCTGGCCCTCCAGCTGCATGACGAACTTGATCACGACCTGGCGGATGACCTCGTGCGTGAGCGGGCGGAACTGGACGACGGCGTCGAGGCGGTTGCGGAACTCTGGGGTGAAGAGCCGCTTCAGGGCCTCATCGACCTCGTCCTCCTGCTTGCCGCGGCCAAACCCGATGGCGTTGCGCTGGGCGTCCGAGGCGCCAGCGTTGGTGGTCATGATCAGGACCACGTTCCGGAAGTCGACCTTCTTGCCGTTGGCGTCCGTCAGCACGCCATGGTCCATGACCTGGAGCAGGATGTTGAAGACGTCCGGGTGGGCCTTCTCGATTTCGTCCAGGAGGACCACGCAGTGCGGATGCTGGTCGACAGCGTCGGTCAGCAGGCCGCCCTGGTCGAAGCCGACGTATCCGGGCGGTGCCCCGATCAGCCGGCTGACCGTGTGGCGCTCCATGTACTCGCTCATGTCGAACCGCAGGAGCTCGATCCCGAGGGTCGAGGACAGCTGGCGTGCCGTCTCTGTCTTGCCCGTGCCGGTTGGGCCCGAGAACAGGTAGCACCCGATCGGCTTGCTGGGGTCGCGCAGGCCCGCCCGGGCCATCTTCATGGCGGCAGACAACTGCTCGATGGCGTCTTCCTGGCCGTACACCGCCCGCTTCAGGTCGGCCTCCAGCTGGAGCAGGGACTCTGTGTCGGACTTGGACACGGACTTGGGCGGGATCCGGGCGATCTTGGCCACTACAGCCTCGACGTCCTTTATGCCGATCACTTTCTTGCGACGGCTCTCGGGCAGCAACATCTGCCCGGCACCGGCCTCGTCGATGATATCTATGGCCTTGTCAGGAAGCTTGCGGTCCGTGATGTAGCGCGCCGACAGCTCCACAGCGGCCTTGATGGCGTCGTTGGTGTAGCGGAGCTTGTGGAACTCCTCGTAGTAGGTCTTCAGCCCCTTGAGGATCTTGATGGTGTCCTCGATCGTCGGCTCGTTGATGTCGATCTTCTGGAACCGGCGGACGAGGGCGCGGTCCTTCTCGAAGTGCTGACGGAACTCCTTGTATGTGGTCGAGCCCATGCAGCGCAGGGAGCCCGAGGCCAGGGCCGGCTTGAGCAGGTTCGAGGCGTCCATGGCGCCGCCTGAGGTGGCACCCGCACCAATCACCGTATGGATCTCGTCGATGAACAGGATGGCGTCGGGGTGGTTCTCCAGTTCCTTGACCACCTGCTTGACCCGCTCCTCGAAGTCGCCGCGGTAGCGGGTTCCTGCGAGGAGGGAGCCCATGTCGAGGGAGAAGATGGTCGAGCCGGCCAGGACCTCCGGCACCTGCTTGTTGATGATCTTGCGGGCCAGGCCCTCGGCGATGGCGGTCTTGCCGACGCCGGGATCCCCCACCAGGAGCGGATTGTTCTTGGTCCGGCGGCACAGGATCTGGATGCAGCGCTCGACCTCTGCAGAGCGTCCGATCAGGGGGTCGACCTTACCCTGCTTGGCCTTCTCGTTGAGGTTGACGCAGTAGGCGTCGAGGGCTTCTCCGCCCGTTTTGACGGCGGCCTTTTCCTCGTCTTCCGAACCCTTGACCGGCTTGGCCTCGTTGGCCCCTGCCTTCTTGGCGATGCCGTGTGCGATGTAGTTCACCGCATCATACCGGGTCATGTCCTGCTCCTGCAGGAAATAGGCGGCGTGGCTTTCCCGCTCCGAGAAGATGGCGACCAGCACGTTGGCGCCGGTCACGTCCTCGCGCCCAGAGGACTGGACGTGGATGACGGCCCTTTGAATCACCCGCTGAAAACTCGGCGTAGGCTTGGCGTCCTCGCCGTCATCGACCATCAGCGATTTGAGCTCGTTGTCGACATAATTGGTGAGTGTCGTCTTGAGCACGGCAAGGTCGACGTCGCAGGCCTTCATGACCCCGATGGAGTCCTCGTCCTCGGTGAGCGACAAGAGCAGATGCTCAAGCGTGGCATATTCGTGGCTGCGCTGGTTGGCCAAGGCCACGGCCCTATGCAGGGACTCTTCGAGCTGGCGCGAGAATGACGGCACGGTCGCTAGTCCTTTTCCATTGTGCACTGGAGGGGGTGCTGATGGCGGCGCGCGGTGTCGATCACCTGCGCCACCTTGGTTTCTGCAACTTCGTAGGTGTAGACCCCACAGATCCCGACGCCCGTCTGGTGGACGTGCAGCATGATCTGCGTGGCCTCCTCCCGCGACTTGTGGAAATACTGCTCCAGAACGTAGACCACGAACTCCATAGGCGTGTAGTCGTCGTTCAGGATCAGCACCCGGTACATTGACGGCCGCTGGGTGCGCGTCTTGGTCTGGGTGATGACCGCAGAGCGATCGCCCGTCCCTTGATCCACCTGCTTGCGTTCGGCCATCCAGATCCACTCCTCGGGCGCCGCCCGACGGCACCCCTCAGAGTTCGATTAGATATGCGAACGCCTCAGGAATGAAAGGGGCATAGCGCCACCGCCGTGCAGCTCGCGGACCTGGCGCCTCAGTTTTCCACACTTCCCTCTGCCGATGGACCTGCGCCGGACTCTCCTTCTAGGGTCGTGGCTTGCGTTCCAGACCTCGGGCCGGGTTCAGAATCGCCGGCCCGAATCGCGCCCGGATCGAGTCCGCGGCCCGTTCCGCAGCCAGGGATCGTGCGTCGTCCTCCGCAAAGAGGTCGCTGAGTGAATCCTTGGGGGTGGAAAGGTCGGAAAGGCCCACGCCCATCAGCCGAAAAGCCCTCCCTGGGGGCCCAGACGCCAGTTCCGAGGCCAGGAGATCCCGGGTGGCGGCTATCAGGGTTCGTGCTGTCTGGGTCGGAGACACCAAGGTCCGGCGCCGGGTCAGTATGCGGAATTCGGGGTCCTTTAGCTTAAGGGTAGCGACCCTTCCGGCTTGATCTGCAGCCCTGACCTGCCTGGCCACCCTCTCGGCCAGGTGCACCAGCTGGCCATCGAGATCCACCGGATCGCGCAGGTCGGCCTCGAATGTGGTCTCTGCGCTGATGGACTTGCGCACCAGGCCCGGGTCGACGCCCCGGGAATCGCGGCCGTGGGCCATGGCGTGAAGGCGCAGGCCGAAATCGCCAAAGCGGGTCGCCAGCGCCTTCGGCTCGGCCCGGGCGATCTGACCGATTCGCTCGAAGCCCGCCCGTTCAAGGTCCCGCGCCATCACCGGACCCACGCCGGGCAGGAGACGGACCGACCTCTCTGCCAGGAAGGTTTCTGCCTCGGCGCTGCCAATCACCGAAAATCCTCTTGGCTTGTCGAGGTCCGAGGCGATCTTGGCGAGGAACTTGTTGGGGGCCAGGCCTACTGAGACGGTCAGTCCGGTCTCCGCCTCGATCTGCGACTGGAGCCGCGCCAGGGTCAGGGCGGGCTGAGCGTTGTGGAGCCGTTCGGTGCCGGACAGGTCAAGCCAGGCCTCATCCAGCGACAGGGGCTGAACAAGAGGGGTCAGGTCGCGCATCATGCCCATCAGCCGGCGGCTTTCCGCCCGGTATTTTGGGAAATCGGGTGGCAAGACCACAGCCCGGGGGCAGGCGGCGAGGGCCTTGAACATGGGCATGGCCGAACGGACGCCAAAGGTCCGGGCGATGTAACAGCAGGTCGTCACGACCCCCCTTCGCCCGCCGCCCACGATCACCGGCCGGTCGCGGAGTTCCGGTCGGTCGCGCTTTTCCACCGAGGCGTAGAAGGCGTCGCAGTCGATATGTGCGATCGACAGGTCTCCAAGTTCAGCATGCCGAAGCATCCTGGGCGAACCACAGACCGCGCAGCGCGCCACGGACGGACCTGGGGACAGGCAGTCGCGGCAGAGCGCCTTCACTGGTCCCAGAGCCAGGCCGCGCCGCGCACCCCCGAGGAGTCGCCGAAGCGGGGCCGCAGGATTTCGCACCGCCAGTCATCGCTGAAGACATGAGGCCGGATGCGATCGGCAAGTCCTTCCGCCAGCCCAGGCATTCCCCCAAGGCCTCCGCCCAGAACAATGGCGCCAGGATCGAGCAGGTTCACCACCGAGGCCAGGCCCCGGGCGAGGCGCTCGGCATGGTGTGAGAGGCTGTCCCGGGCGTGGGGGTCGGCCTTTGATGCCCGGGCGACGATGGCCTCGGCGGTCAGGCCGCGTCCGTCGTGGTTGGCGAGGGCGGGCCCTGAGAGCCAGGTCTCCAGGCAGCCCTGCCGGCCGCACCAGCAATCTGGGCCAGGCGTTTCCAAAGGAGTCGGGGCGGGCAGGGGGCAATGCCCCCATTCCCCCGCAATCCCGTTGGCGCCGGACACCAGTCGGCCATCCATGACGAGTCCACCGCCGACCCCGGTCCCAAGTACGACCGCGAAGACGGGGTCCCGCCCGGCCGCCGCCCCGTCCCGCGCTTCCGAGACGGCAAGACAGTCAGCGTCATTGGCGTATCGGACGGGGCGTCCGAGGCGGCGGGTGAGGTCTTCGGGAAGGGTGCGGCCGTTCAGCCAGGTCGAGTTGGCGTTGCGCATGCGTCCGGTGTGGGGGTTGACGGAGCCTGGGCCGCCCACCCCGAGCCTTGCTGCCCGGGCACCCGCCTGTTGCTCGGCTTCCTCCAGGACGCCGGCGATGGCCTCGAGCGTCGAGGGGTAGTCCGTGGGCGTTTGCCGTCGTACCCGGGCTGCGAAGGTCCCGTCGGGGTACAGGGCTGCCGCTTCGATCTTGGTGCCGCCGAGGTCAATTCCGAAGGCGATCACCGGACGGCAGCGTCCAGGACGCCAGTGATTGCGGCCTCCAGTCCGTCCCAGCCATCAATCCGGGGATGGAGATCCGGCCGGCTCGGCGCCATGGAGCGCAGGCGGGGGTCGGCGACGGTCTGGAAACGGGCCACTGCCGGCGCGTGCTCGGCCACGGAGTCCAGGTTGGGGATCATGTCGTCAATGAAGACGGCCGGACCGACAGCCTGAGCCGCCAGGGCCGCCGCCACTGGGCCCTTGAGGCCGCTGTTGATCAGCAGGGGATAGTCCATACCGTGACGCTTCAGCCAGCGAGCCCGTCCCTCCAGGGCCTGGCCGGGTGCATTGGTCAGGATCACGATATCCGCCCGATGCGAAAGCCGGGCCAAGGCCTCCGGGCCGCCGTCCGCGACGGGCATGTCGGCTACGGCGTCCCGGAAGAAAGCCTGGAAATGCGCCTGGCCGGTCTCGAGGTCGATGTGCGTGTCTTCGCCCGGTAGATAGATGTTCTGGAAGAGGGCGAAGCGATCGAAACGCATCTCCAGGCCCTGGCCGCCGAGGTAACGGGCGAAGCCCTCCATGAAGAGGCCCAGGACTTCGTCCACGTCGACGATCAGGAGGGGCCTGTTTCCAGCCAGGCCGAGGGTGGAGAGTTCGGGCGGCGGGTGGTCTGGCGAAGTGAAGGTCATGAACTGGTGCTCGGCTAACGCGCGCTTAAGGATATGCGTGAGAAGGATGACGTACAAAGATCTTCCGGAGCCCTCCGGGGGCCGGGTTGAAATCGGTGGATTGATGGCCAAGAAGGTCCTCATCGTCGAGGATAACGAGCTGAACATGAAGCTTTTTCATGATTTGCTTGACTCTCAGGGGTACGAGACCCTTCAGACCCGCGAGGGTTTGGAGGCGCTTTCGATTGCCCGGGAGCACCGTCCCGACTTGATCCTTATGGATATCCAGCTGCCCGAGATCTCGGGGCTTGAAGTTACCAAGTGGCTCAAGGAAGATGAGGATCTGGCGGGTATTCCCGTGGTAGCGGTCACCGCATTCGCCATGAAGGGCGATGAGGAGCGAATTCGGCAGGGCGGGTGCGAGGCCTACATATCCAAGCCGATCTCGGTTACGGGCTTTCTCGACACAATTCGCAGGCTTTTGGACTAGACCATGACGGCGCGGATTCTCTTGGTTGACGACTCCGAGGGCGGACGGCGCGTCCTAGAGGCCAAGCTGACGTCCGAGTACTATCAGGTCGCCACGGCCGCTAATGGTCCAGAGGCTCTGGCCCTCGCTGCAACCAATCATCCAGACATCATACTGCTGGACGTCGTCATGCCGGGCATGGACGGTTTGGATGTCTGTCGCGCGCTCAAGGCGGATCCCGAGCTTCGCCACATCCCTGTTGTTCTGATCACCGCCCACGACAGCCAGGATCTCCGAATTGCAGGCCTGGAGGCCGGCGCTGACGAGTTCCTGTCTAAGCCCATCGACGATGTCATGTTGTTCGCGCGCCTGCGCAGCCTGACTCGCCTGAAAGTCATGGTCGACGAACTCCAGGAGCGGGAGGAAACCGGCCGGCGCATGGGCATGGCCCCCATGCCGGCCAACCGACTCGGCGCCGGCGGCGGGCGGGTCCTGGTCGCTGATGGCGATCCCGCGGTCGCCGCCGCCTTGGCCGAGGACCTCGCTTCGGAACACAGGCCTGTCGTCGAGACCGACCCGGAACAGGCGCTCATATCGGCGCGGGGTCCGATTGATCTGGCCGTGATCAATGTCTCAAGCGGGGCTTTTGACGGACTGAGACTGGTGGCTGGCCTGCGCGCCGGAGCCCATAGCCGGCAGGTACCCATCCTGGCTGTCGCCGATTTCGAGGATCGGCCGCGGCTGCTGAAGGCCCTGGACCTCGGCGTCAATGACCTCATCTCCTGGCCCGTCGATCCCCTGGAGTTGCGCGTCCGGGCCCGAACCCTGATCCGGCGCAAGCGCTATGCGGATCATCTGCGGGACACCGTCGCCCAGTCCATGGAATTGGCGGTCACTGACCAGCTGACTGGCCTCAACAATCGCCGGTACATGATGGGCCAGCTCGACTTGCTTCTCGAGCGCAGCGCCGCCGGCGGGCCCCCGACCTCTGTCGTCATGCTCGATATCGACCACTTCAAGCGGGTCAATGATACCCTTGGCCACAGCCAGGGTGACGAGGTCCTTCGGGAGGTTGCCGTTCGCTTGGCCTCGAGCGTCCGTGCGGTTGACCTTCCGTGTCGCTATGGCGGTGAGGAATTCGCGGTGGTCATGCCGGCGACACGCCTGAGCGATGCGGTCCGCATTGCCGAGCGGATCCGCCGCGCCATGGCCGGCGAGGCCTTCTTTGTGGGGGATCGAGAGATGCCGGTGACCGTGTCGCTCGGGGTTTCGGCGAGCGAGGGGACCGAGGACCGTCCGGAGTCGCTCCTGCGCCGGGCCGACGAGGCCCTCTACGAAGCCAAGGCGGCGGGCCGGAACCAGGTTGTCGTGAGAACGCCCCGCGCCTGAAGCGCAGGGCCGAAACGAAAACGCCCGGCTTTCGCCGGGCGCATGAAATCCAGCCAGGCCCAGGCCCTACTTGATCTTGCCTTCGCGGAATTCCACGTGCTTGCGTGCGACGGGGTCGTACTTCTTCAGGACCAGCTTCTCGGTCATGGTCCGGGCGTTCTTCTTGGTCACGTAGTAGAACCCGGTGTCGGCGGTCGAGTTCAGCTTGATCTTGATCGAGGCGGGCTTCGCCATGGTCGGTCCTCGCGGGGCCGGATGCGCCGGCTGGGTTCCTAAAGAGCGGCGGAAAATACGAATCCCGCCAGCAAAGTCAATTGCTGGCGGGTCTTTCGCTGCTCAGAGTTCCCGGGGCCGGGCCGGGCCCATCCGAAAGCGCACGTAGGGAATGGGCCGGTTCGGGTTGTCCAGGCGCTCTCGGGTTTCCTGAATCACGGCACGGGTTACGGCCGGGAGGGGCAGTTCCAGCGCTTCCTCGAGTTCGAACCAGGCGATTTCCTCCAGCTCGCCGCAGTCCGGTTGGCGCTCCAGGCTGACCAGGCGTTCGGCATCGGCCATGAGAAACCAGGTGTCGAAGCGTTTGCCGATCGTCGGCGGGGTGACCGCCCGGTAGATGATGGACAGGGCCTCAAGGTCCGGCTGCACGCCCTGGGCCAGGAAATCCCTCCAGGGACCCGCTACGGGGCGTGGTGCCGCCGGACGCCCGAGCAGCAGGCCAGCTTCTTCCCAGGTCTCGCGGATCGCCGCCTTGCCTAGGGCACGGCCCTTGGACAGGGGCATGTAGGCCTCGAACTTTCCAGCCACCTCGGGCCGCAGGTCGGTCGCGGCCGGCGCGCGGAAGTCCGCCCTGTCGATGCGCCCCCCCGGGAAGACCCAGAGGTTCGGCATGAAGTTGTGCCCCCCATGGCGCTTGCCCATCAGGACCCGGGGCCTGGCCCCGTCCCGGCGGATGATGAAGAGGGTCGCGGCGTTCCGCGGTCGCACGGCACGCGCGCCCTCTGGGCGCATTGGCGTGCGTTCAAGGGCTCGGTTCGGCTGAAGGGCGTCTGTCATGGGGTGAGTTTAGGCCCTGCGATGGCTGGGGCAAGGGCGACTTCCCGCCCGCCCAGATCAGCCCACCGCCACAAGGATGGCACCCAGGCCGACCAGGGCCACTCCCGCCCACCCTGTCGTGGAGAGTTTCTCTCCCAGGAGGGTCACGCCGAGGACCGCCACCAGGACCACGGAAAGCTTGTCGACAGGGGCGACGCGTGCCGCCTCACCCAGTTGTAGGGCCCGGAAGTAGCAGAGCCAGGACGCCCCGGTGGCAAGGCCCGAAAGTGTCAGGAAGACCAGGGTCTTGCGCCCCACCGTTCCCGGTGCCTGCCACTGGCCGGTCAGGGTCACGAACAGGGCGCAGACCCCGACAATGATCACCGAGCGGATCAGGGTGGCGAAGTCAGGGTTCACCCCCGACACTCCGATCTTGGCGAGGATGGCGGTCAGGGCGGCGAAGCCTGCGCTGCCCAGGGCCCAGGGAAGCCAGTTCGCTGTCACCTTCGCTTGCCTTTTCTGACTCCGGCAGGAGGACCGCCCCGCCGTCGGGCGTCTGCGGCGCCGGGCTTGCGCGGACCGCGCGATGGGCCCGCGCCCCGGGGCCTGGGAGGTGGCGGAGCCCCCGCTACCGGATCGCTGAGCATGTCGAAGAGGAGGCCACCGGTAACCGGGGTCGCCTCGACCAGGCGGACTTCCACCGGAAGCCCCAGGGGCCAGTGGGCACCAGAGCGCTCCCCGACCAGGGCGTGGGCAGTCTCGTCGTGGATGAAGAATTCCCCGCCCAGGCGAGAAATCGGGATGAGGCCGTCGGCGCCGGTTTCATCCAGCCGGATGAAGAGGCCGAACCGGGTGACCCCACTGATCCGGCCGGTGAAGGTCGCGCCGACCCGGTCTGCGAGGAAGGCCGCCACATACCTGTCGATGGCGTCGCGCTCGGCCGCCATGGCCCGGCGCTCGGCGGCGGTGATCATTTCGGCCGTGCCCTTGAGCTGGGCGATGTCGCGGTCTGTCAGTCCGTCTTCGCCCAGGCCCAGGGCGCGGATCAGGCCCCGGTGGACGATCAGGTCAGCATAGCGCCGGATCGGCGAGGTGAAGTGGGCGTAACGGTCCAGGTTCAGCCCGAAGTGACCGATATTGTCCGTGTCGTAGATGGCCTGCATCTGGCTGCGCAGCACCACCTCGTTGATGATCGCCGCGTTGGCGCTTTCCCGGGTCTCTTCTAGTAGGCGGTTGAGGCGGTCGGTGCGGGGGGCCTCGCCCTTGGACCAGGGCAGGCCGAGGGTGGCCAGGAAGTCCGCCAGGGCGTGGACCTTCTCCTGGCTGGGCGTGTCATGAACACGATAGATCAGGGGCGTCCGGCGGGCCTCGAGGGTCTGGGCCGCACTGACGTTCGCCTGGATCATCATCTCTTCGATGAGCTGGTGCGCTGGCAGGACCGCGCGGCGGCGGATCGCAGTGATCCGGCCCTCGGGGTCCATCACGATCCGGCGCTCAGGGCTCTCGATGGCCAGGGGAGAGCGGGCCCGCCGCGCTGCCAACAGCCGGTCGTAGGCGGCATAGAGGGGCTTCAGGACGGGCTCCAGCAGGGGGCCGGTCACATCGTCGGGGCTCCCCTCAATGGCGGCCTGGGCCTGTTCGTAGGACAGCTTGGCGGCGGATCGCATCAGTCCCCGCACGAATCGGTGCCCGGTCTTCCGCCCTGAGGCGTTGAAGACCATCCGGACGGCAATGCAGGCCCGGTTCTCGCCGGCCCGAAGACTGCACAGTCCCGCCGATAGGCGCTCGGGCAACATGGGCTCGACCCGGTCGGGGAAATAGACGCTGTTGCCCTTTTCCCGCGCCGTGCGGTCCAGGGCCGAGCCGGGCCGGACGTAGGCGGCGACATCGGCGATCGCCACCCAGACGATCCATCCACCCGGGTTGGCCGGATCCGCGTCCGGTTCTGCGAAGACGGCATCGTCGTGGTCCCGGGCGTCCGGGGGATCGATGGTGATCAGAGGCAGGGCGCGCAGGTCCTCCCGGCCCACCAGGACGGGCTCCCGGGCGGCCTCGGCCTCGATCTCCGCCGCCTCCGGGAAGCCGGTTGGAATGCCGTGGGCATGGATGGCGATGAGGGAGGCGGCGCGGGGGTCGTCCTCCCGGCCCACACGCTCCAAAATTTCGCCCCGGTGCAGGCCGAACTGGCGGCCGCCCGGGACCAGCCGGGCCAGGACGAGGTCGCCGTCGCGCAGGTTGTCCGGAAGGATCCCCTCGATGAGGACCTGGTCCTTAGATCGCCGGTCCACCGGATCCACCCGGACCTGCCGCGCGGACTTCCGGACCACGCCCAGCACCCGGTGGACGGCGGCGCCCAGCCGCTTGATCATCCGCGCTTCGGTCTCGCCGGCCTCGGTGCGCTCGAAACGGACGAGCAGGCGATCGCCAAGGCCTGGCGCCCCGGCTGTGGCCTCGTTCGGGTCTGGCGCCAGCCGGACTGCAGCGGTGTCATCCCCCTTCATCAGGCGGACCATCAGTTCGCCGTCGGCGTCCCGCTCGATGACCTCGACCACGCCGACCGGCGGCAGTTCGCCGGGCAGGGCAAGGCTCCGGCGGCCTCGGCGCCCGAGATCGCCGCTGTCCTGGAGGTCCCTCAGCATGTCCCTGAGCGCGATCCGGTCTGCGCCCTTCAGCCCGAAGGCCCGAGCAATGTCCGAACGGTCGGCTTCCCCGGACTCCCGGATGAAGGCCAGAAGGGTCGCACGGTCCGGCAGGCCCTGGGGTGGGCGGGGGC
>NZ_JBAXIM010000048.1:0-18437 GCF_037138395.1 Phenylobacterium sp. | reverse complement strand
TTCGAAACCCCTGATGGCTGAGTACGGGGGGCGTGGAGAATAGTTCTTGCAGACTACCCAGCCTCCGAACCGGCAGGCCTGCCAAAATCGGTGCCTTGGCAAGCAGACTCCATCCGCCACTTCACCAGCGACATCGTCGGCCTACCAAGCGAGTCTGACCGACAGAAACAGCTCGAGCGACGGCAGAAGGCCTTCAATCCCCATTGGAAGCCGGGAGATCCCATTATCATATGAGCGCGTGATCAACCGGGCTGCCGCGCATGACCCTTCGCATCGATACCTCTGCCTTCCCAATGGGGAAGGACCTCGACTACGGGGGCGAGGAAGAACGCGCGCGCCTCGAGGCCCTGACAGACGACGCCTGGCGGTTCGTCACAGGTTGGCGGTGGGATCCGCCAGTCTCCGAGCTTGTGCTTGCGTTCGCCGTGGCGCCGATCCTGGGTCTCTTCCTGATGCGGTTCGCGCCTGGCGGGAGGCCTGAGGATGCCGAGCGGTGGGTCGTCGTCGGCGACCTGCCCTCGATGCATTTTGAAACCGATGAGGCGCGCACGCCCGCCAGAGCCTTGGAGCTCTGTTGCGCCATAGCCGAGGACTGGGCGGATGGGGTGCTGGCGGGGCGGGACCTTTCGGAAAGCTATCCCTTCCCGATTGCACCGACCTGGGCAAATGCAGAACGGCTCCTGGATCGGGTGGAGTTCATTCGGGACAGGTTGATTCCACTGACTTAGGCGCCTGACCATCGCCCTGACGGCCGAATGACCGGGGGCGGAGCAGGCAAGTTCGCCGAGACTGCCCGCTCTCTGATTTCCGGTACTGCGCAGCGTGCATGGGGGGCGAGCCAGCTTCCCTGACGACTGCCTGCACCGCCAACGCCCCTCGCCACAAATCTCTCTGCGCCTGAGGCGAGGCCGGAAAATCCCGTGATATTCTAGGGTTTCCCCAAACGGGCTCCGCACTGCGCGTGCCGGGAAATGGCCGGATTTCTCTCTGAATGGCCGAATACTCTCCAGACCTCCGCACCGTGGCGATTTGGTGCGGTTCTGAAAACCTCGTAATTTCAGTATGACTTGAGACTGTCGCGACGGCAGGTTTGCGAAGGCTACGCCACCAGAGACAAACCCAGAACGAACCACAGGCCAGCCCTCAACCAACTATAGGATAAATTCGGACGCTTGGGTCCGGCGGTGGGCTGACGCCCTAGCGGTCTAACGTCCGCTTCGAAGCCTGAACCCAACGGTGAAAATCGACCCGAAGCGGCAGTTGGGAGAGTCCGCTTCCGGGGCCGAGGCCAACGTCCGCTCCTGGCGCTACACCGACGTCCAGCCGATTGCGTGTTCCCCACGCAGCGCCTAACTTCTTTCCGTCAATTGGGGGTGAGCATGCGTGGACGGATTCTTGCGTTGGTCATCATGTGCACGTTTGCGAGTCCGTCGCTGGCGGCGGAGCCCCGGGCTCGCGATCTCGGTGTGCCGTTCGATGGCGCCCCTGGGCCCCTCAATGCGATCACGGATGTCGCAGGGGTAGAAGTGGGGTTCAAATCCCTGGTCACGGGCGACGGCCCGCTGTTGCGAGGCAAGGGGCCGGTCCGGACCGGCGTCACCGCAATCCTTCCGCGCGGCAAGACCGATGCGCGGTCAGTGTTCGCCGGATACTTCGCGGGTAACGGCAACGGCGACATGACCGGCACGCACTGGGTGGACGAAAGCGGTGTTCTCGAAACGCCGATCCTGATCACCGGCACAGGCAGCGTGGGCGTGGTGCGGGATGCGGCGTTCAAGTGGCTCACCGAGCGCCGCCGTGACGCCTTCTTCTGGTACCCCGTTGTGGGTGAGACGGCCGATGTGCCACTGCACGACATGGGTGGCCACCACGTCACCACGAAGGACGCACTCGACGCCCTGGACGGCGCCCGCCCAGGCCCCGTCGCCGAGGGCAATGTCGGCGGCGGCGTGGGTATGGTCTGTAACGGCTTCAAGGGCGGCACGGGAACGGCGTCACGCCGCCTGTCCGCACAGGCCGGCGGCTATACGGTGGGCGTGCTCGTGCAGTGCAACTACGGCTCGGCCCAGGGCCTCCGGATTGCGGGTATTCCGGTAGCGCGCGAGATGAAACTGCAGCCGCACTGCGTGACCAAGCTGACCTCGCCGCCGCAGTCGATCTTCGGGCAGACGGCGCAGCTCTGCGATCCGAAGCTGCTGGCCATCGCCGACGCGCCCGACGTGGATCATCGCGGCTCCATCATCATCATCATTGCGACCGACGCTCCGCTGACGCCGGATCAGCTGAAGCGCCTGGCGCGCCGGGGCGCGGTCGGGCTGGGCCGGCTGGGCGCTTACTTGGGCAACGGCTCGGGCGATATCTTCATCGCCTTCTCCACCGCTAATCCCGATGCCGACGACGGCAACTGGGAAGCGGATCCGAGCAAGCCAGCCGCCATCTCCCGGCTGACCAGCGAGGCCATGAACCCTGTGCTGGAAGCGACGGTGCAGAGCGTGGAAGAGGCGGTCGTCAATGCCATGGTCGCGGCGCGGACGATGACCGGCGCCGACTATTGGACCGTCTCGGCCATGCCTCACGATCAACTGCAGCAGGTGCTGCGCGCGCATGGGATGCTGGTTCCACCTGCGCGGTAGTCCTCCCTGTTCGCGACCAACGTCTGCTTGTTGGCCCGAACCCAACGCGAAAGAACGACCCGAGGCAGACCTACGCCGGTCGCACTAATAGCTGACTGACCCTCGCCCGATCCGCCGCCGTCAGGTCCATCCCCGCCGCCGCGCGCCACTTTGACCGAGCTTCATCGACCTTGCCCAGCTTCGCCAGCGCCTCTCCCCATTTCAGGTGCAGGCGGCCCCAGCGGGGGGCGAGTTTGGCGGCTTCTTCGAAGCGCCTGCAGGCGGCTTTGGGTTCGTCGCTCGCCAGCAGTGCCTCGCCCCAAACTTCCAGCGGGTCGGCGAAGCGGGGGCCAGCCTTCTGGGCGAGCAAGGCCTGTGTGACGGCACCCGCGAGGTCGCCGCGGGCCAAGCGGGCCTCGGCCCAGGCTTGGTAGGCGAAGGGGACCGACGGGGCCATACGCACCGCTTGGCCGAACCAGTGGTCCGCGATCCTGCGGTCGCCGGCCAATTCGGTGAGGCGGCCGCGCATGATGACAGCGTCATAGCTGTCGAGCGGAGTGGTCGAGATCAACGCCCGGGCGGCGGTCATGTCGCCAGAGCGGGCCAGGGCATAGGCGATCAGAGGGTCGAGCTGGCTCCTTTTCTGATCAATCACTCCGGGATAACGCCCTAGAATCTCGTCCACGGCCCTCCCCTGGGCGAGCGCCCCGGTCCAGTCCTCCTTCTCTACCATGAGGAGGGTCTCGCTGACCGCCATGTCCAGCGCACGGGTCCCGGTCGGGAAGCTGAAGGCGGGATCGGGACGGCCCAGAGCTGCCTGGGCGGCGGACAGTTCGTGGAGCCCGATATGCGAGGCCGCGATCCGGGCCGTCAGGCTCTGGTTCATGCCCTGTGGTCCGAAGTGCCCTGCCTGGGTCCACGCCTGGAGGCTGCCGAGGTAGTCGCCGGAGATCAGGCCGAGTGTCCCGCGGACCCGAAGGCCCAACGCCTTGCGGAGCTCGGCGCGAACCTCACCGTGCGGGTTGAGGGTCGCCTGGGTGCGAAGCGTCGCGGCGCGAGCGGCCTCCGGGTGGCCGAGTTCATACTCGAGCATACCGATGTTCTGGGGCGGTAGGCTCTGGGCGGGGGCGAGGGCCTCAGCCGAGCGAAACACCGCGAGGGACGCGGCGCTGCCGTGCAGGTCCTTGGCGTTGTTGCCGAGGCCGACCTGCGCCCAGGCCCGCTCCCGGGGCGTCCCCTTCTCTGAAAGGCGGCGGAACACCGCCTCGGCCTGCCCCATGTCATGGGCCCGCAGGTAGACCCCGTATCGGTAGGGTTCGGTCTGCTCGAAGGCGGTTTCGCCGCCCCGACGGAGCAGCGCTGCCAGGTCGGTCTCGGCACCGGTAAGCGTTACGCCCGCGTTGGCGCCGGCGCGAATGGTCAGCGCCAGGCCGTCCGCCATCCGCACGATTTCACCGGAGACGTGGGTGTCATGGCCAAGGGTGGTCCTGAGGCCCCGGCGGAGCTCCGCCAGGGTGATCCCGGTCTGCGGGATCTGGACCTTGATATCACCATCCCAGGCCCTGTCGAAGCTGGACGGTGCACGCTGGCTGTCTATGCCGGCCTGTATCTCCATCATCCGGTCGAGGATCCGGTTCGCCGCCACCTGTCCCGTCAGGCCGCGCTGTGCGAGGTCGGGCGACACGGTGAAGGCGTCGATCACAAGGGCGGCGGACTGGCTTGCCTGCCAGGCCATCGCCCCCAGTGCCGCCGCCACGCAGAGTCCGGCGGCGCCGGTGAGCACCTTCAGCGCGAAACCGGCACGCTCCGAGGCGATCTGCCAGCGGATCAGCCGACGCTGATCGGCCAGCAGGCCGGTGGCCTGACCGAGCGGCCCTTCGCCGGACGCCTCCGCCTCCATCGCGATCTCTATGGGGTCAGCCGTTGTCGGGGGTTTCGCGGCACGCGTTCGGTGGCGCTTCGCTCGCGTCGCTTTCCCGTCAGCCATTCTGCAGCCCCCCGTCTGTCGCCAGACGGTGTTCGACCAGTGGCGTGCGGTCAACAGCGCGCCCGCAGCGTCCGCATTCCACCCTATGCGGACGATAGAAAGGTCCTGCTGTCCTGCTAACGAAGCGTCCGAGTTCGGCAACGTCAGTGTGTTTCGGACCCGGCTGGATACGGACTTCAGCCATGCAGTGTCGCAAAGTAGGTCGAGAAATAGACTGTCAGCATCACGGCGACGACGATGGGGATGATAATCTGGGCCCTGCGATCAGGAACGAAGATGGCCGCCAAAAGCAATCCTAGACCTGGCAAGGCGCCCAGCACAGTGGCCCAATCAAACTGACCCGCGAGCATTGTCATGTTCAGAATGATGCCCATCAACAAGTAGCCAGCGGCAGCCCCGATGTAGCGCCGACGATTTTCCATATGGAACGCCCATAGGTCGATGGCCTGCCCCGGCTCGAACTCCGGAGCCGAAAATATGGAGGCATAGAAAAGCGTGACGGCCGCCGCGAGCACACTGAGCAGGGACAGCAGTGTCCAAGCTTCCGACTGACGGAGCATCCAAAGGCTCGCCCATAAATCGATATGGCTGAATAAGATGATCAGAAGCCAAAGTAGATACGTCGGCGACCAGTGGACCTTTGATCCCAGTTTGAGCAGATGAGCGTGGGTCTCAAGGAGACGTACGATGCCGAAGGACAGAACTACGGAAACCAAGACAATGACGTATTCGAAAATGGACATAGGACCTCGTTGCAGGCAGCCCAAGGTGGCATGATCTACATCAAATGGCCGATCAGGCAAACGCTGATTTCCGGATTTTCCTTCTGCCCTTTTTCAGGGTCGTAGCACGATCTGAGGTCCGCTAACCACCCAAAGCAGACTCAAGGAGTGTCTGCTTACGGGCGTTCATCCGGGGGCCGATGTCAGGCTCTATCCACCTGACGAGCCGAAGGTGGCGGCAACCTGCTCTGCACACGGAAGGTCTTCAATATCCGTCAGGCCCTTGAGCGACACCGCCAGCGGGCTCCGCTGCAGCCGCCGTTTCTCGAGAGCAGCCGGAGCCAGATAGCCCGCTTAGGCAAGGGTATTGAACTGCCTGAGCGCCCATGAAAGCACATAGAGCAGGGAGGCTAGCGCGAAGACCCATTGAAAGGCCCGGGCAGGGACAAAAATAGCGATCAGACTGCCTATGACGTTGAACGCGACCCCGATGGGATACTCCGGCCCCAGTGACTGGAAGTGCTCGGAGCCCTTGATCCACGTATCGACCAGGTCGAGCAACTGGCCCAGTGCGTTGACCCCGAAGAACCAGCCGCGCTGCTGATGAAAAAACTCGTCAAGATCGACGTCGGGGCCGAGGTCCTTGGGAAACAAAAGCGTCGACTGGAAATACATCACGCAGGCGAAGGCGAGCTCGAAGATGTAGGTGCCGAAGGTCCATTCCTGAAGCGCCTGCAGCTTGAACTGCCACCACCAAAAGAACGCGACGGTCACCAGCATGAAGAGGACCCACACGAGGTGGATTGAACGAAGCCGGAAGGGTCTGGGCCGCTGCGCGACCTCCGCCAGCCCTTGGAGCAGGTGCACAAACGCGAGACCGATGATGATGGACACCATCACCATCACATATTCGAACCTATCCATGGGCGCCCCCGTGAAGCTGAGCTTCCATCGCACCATCACTCCCACCTTGGCGCAATGGTTGAGCTCCGACAGATCCCCCTGAAGGTCCGCTTTCGTGCCCGTCCCCATTTTTGATACCGACGCAGTGACGCCGGAGACAACGGGTCTTTCGGCGTCCGCCCGCCGCGCAGCGTTGAATCAACCCACTCTTGATATGTACGCCGATGAGGCGTACACACTTATCAAGTTCGAAAAGGACAACAGGCAGCCATGCTCGCTTTCGACGATCAAGTCAGCTCGCTCGATGAGCTTAGCACGGAGCGGATGAACTTCCGGACCAAGCCGCGCATCAAGCAGGCCATCCAACGCGCCGCGGCCTTGGCTGGCGTGGACGACTCCGTCTTCACGATGAACGCGGCCTATGCGTCGGCCCTGAACACCATCGAAGCCCACGAGCGTACGGTTCTGGCTCCGGTGGACCATAAGGCTTTCTTCGCCGCCATGGACGCCCCCCCGGCTCCCAAGGACAAGCTTCGCAAGGCCTTTGCCCGTCACCGTGAGACGGTCTCCAGTCGGTGAGCGCAGGCGAAGCTCAAGCCAAAGCGCTGAACATCATTGAGCCGTTCGATCCTGACAAACACGATCGGACGGCTTTTTCCTGCGGCGTCGACCAGGTCGACAACTTCTTTAGGAAGACGGCAAACAAGCTGTCCAAGGCTGACAATCTGCGCATCTGGGTGATGACGGATGCCGAGGGCGGCCTGATTGGCTTCTACGCCACCGCTGCCCACAGCGTCGACTATCAGGCTCTTCCGCCCAAATATGCACGGACCCGCCCGGGTCACGGTCGAATTCCCGCCGCCTACATCTCGATGATTGGGGTTGACCAGGGCTTCCAGGGGAAGGGCTATGGCGGCGATCTTCTGGTCGATTGCCTACGTCGCCTTGCCCAAGCCAGCGAAGCCCTCGGCGTCGCCGTGGTGATGTTGGACGTTCTGGATTGCGGTGATCCCGAAAAGGTCGAACGACGCCTCGCACTCTACAAGGGTTACGGGTTCGAGACCCTTACCTCCAATCCCCTGCGTCTGTTCCTGCCCATGGCGACCGTGAGGGCGATCCTGGACGCGGAAACCTAGAACCGACCCGCACCGCCATCCAGACCCGCAATGGGACCCTGAACGCCCTGCACCCGATTAGCGCCCCGACCTTGCGGCGATCTTCTCCGCGAAGCCCCTTCGCGGACGCGGACGCGGCCCGCATCCGCCCTCTGACACCGGCCCACTTGGGCTCCATCGTCGTCAGTCTGCGATCCGGTGGCGTCTCCCGGCCTTGAACATGGCGGGCTCCCTCGGCGCCAGGCCTCAGCGCCCCCGCAACACCACCCGCGAGACGGCATCCCGGCGCACCGCCGCCTCTGAGAACCGCAGGTCGTCCCAGCCTTTCTGCGAATAGAGGCGGGTCTGGTCGGCGGCGTGCGGCGAGCCCGGGTTGGTGGACTGGGAATAGCTGAGCACGCCCTGGCTGAGGGGGCCCTTGTCGGTGAACTCCACCGCCATGATCCAGCTCGAGCCGTGGCGGATCTTGGTCCAGCCGAGGCCGGGCTTCAGGTCGACGGGGGTGATCACGTTGAACACGCCCTCGGGGCCGGGTCCCCCGTGGATCGGAATCCGCTCGCCCCCGGCGCGGGGTTCGGTCTGCAGTTGGCCCAAGGCCGCGTCCATGGGGATGCCCAGGCCCCGAAGCTGCTTCACCGCGTCCACCAGGGCGGCGAGTACCCGGGGATTGTCGACATCCAGGGTGTTCGGGGTGTTCACCGGGTCGGTCGGATCGAAGGGGACCTTGAACACCAGGCCGCCCTTCTCCGCGAAAAGGCGGAAGATGTGCGCGCCGCGGCTGTCGAGGTTGACCCTCAGGTCCCAGGCCTCGAGGGCCCGGCAGGCGTCGGCGAGGTCAGGATGCGGTCCGGCCGCCGCCTTCCGGCAAAGGCCGACCAGGGGGTCGCGGGTCATCTCCGCGCCGAGGTTGCGATCGGCGAATAGCACCCCCTCGACGCTGGCCAGGTCGAACTTCGCGCCGTCCAGGCCGTCGCGTCCGGCCACCCGGTCCTCGATCTGCTTCAGGCCGAGGCGGGTGCGGAGCGACCGCGCCGTGGCCTCGTCGCCGAGAATGCGCGGATAGCCGGTCAGCGGCGCCTTGGGATTGGTGAGCCAGTAGCTGTCGTTGGAATTGCTGGTGTAGTCCGAGCGGAAGAGCTGCGGCAGGGACTGTGGCGGAAAGATCCCCGGAGTCACGGCGCGCGGGTCGGACTCCCATTCGCAGGCGGCGCGGGAACCGTCGAGGACGGGCAGCCGCTGGGTGCGCCACAGAATCTTGGCCATCTCCGAGACCGTGCAGGCCTCCGCCTTGGCGTCGGTCACATAGGGCAGGGCACCCACGTCGCCGTAATAGGCTTCACCGGAGGCGTCGACCGCCGTGGTGTTGAACCCCGCGGCCTGGAACTTCGCCAGGCTGGCGGCCAGCTGGCGGACGCTGCGGGCCTGATACATCTCCAGGTACTGGTCGGTCGCCCGCAGTCCGGGGCCGGCGTCGCGGACGGCGTAGGCCCGCTCCGCGGTCCAGGGCGTGGGCAGCGGCCCTTCGTTCTCGACGACCTGGCCGAACCGAGTGCCGTAGAAGGTGCGGCTGACCGGCGTCAGCCCCGCCTTGGTCTTCACCTGGACGGTGACCACCGTGCGGGTCATGGGCACGGACCTGCCCTCGAAGATGTAGGCCGTGGGGTCCTTCGGATCGAGCGTCAGCTCGAACAGGCCAAACCGGCGGGCCGTGGAGACCGTATGGGTCCAGGCGACCCAGCGGTTGTGGCCAATGCCGATGGTGGGGCTGTTCTGCAGCCCGGCGCCGACGATGTTGAGCTTGCCCGGAAGGATCATGTGCATCCGCGTGAAGCGGTTGATGCCGTCCCAGGGATAGTGGGGATTGCCCAGAAGGACGCCGCGGCCGCTCTTTGTCACCTCGCGTCCCAGGGCATAGGCGTTACTGCCCTGTCCCTCCGGAACCGGCGAGCGCTCTGCGGGCGCCAGCAGGCCTGGCAGGTCCGGCGCGCCGGGAGGGGCGGCGGCGACGACGCCGGCCATCAGGGTCGGCTGCTGGGTTGCGATTACCGAGCGCCAGTAGTCCATCTCGTCGTAGGTGCGCACCCAGGCGGCACCGCGGCAGCGGGCGTCCGGGAGGTTGGCGACGCCGACGTCTCGGACATAGCGGTTGACCCCGGCGATGAAGCCCCGGGCGAGGGCGCGCGCCTTTGGCGAAGGCTTGCCGGGACCCGCCATGATGGCGTCTAGGTCGCCGGTCTGGATCAGGTGCTGATGGTAGAGATCACTGATGACATTGGCGTTCTTCTCGCCGGGCCCGAGGTAACGGGACCGCTGGGCGTTCACCGTCATTTGCCGCTCGGCGAAGTCGCAGAAGTTGTCCTCGGCGGAGGAATAGCCCCCTCCGTAGCCGAGCCCGCCATAGTCGCGGGCGATGATGTGAGGCGCGCCGTAGGCGGTACGGATCACCTCCGCCCGGTACTCCGGTTCCGCCGCCGCCGCCGGAAGCGCGAGGAGGGCCGCCAAGAGCCCCGCCGCCATCATTCGCGCCATGTGCTTTCCCCCTGTCATTGCCCGCAGGCTAGAGGTCAGGTCGGCGGGACGCCAGCCCCTGTCATCGCCCGGGATGGCGCCCCAGCGCGAACCGCAGGCGAGCCCTCAACCCGCTCCGGGATAAACTCAGACGCTGGAGTCTGCCTGTGGGCTGACGCCCTGTCGGTCTAGCGTCCGCTTCCAGGCCCTGACCCCCCGGGGAGAAACGACCTCCTGTAGCAATCTGTGTGGAAGGCAGCCGTCGCCTGCGCCATGACCAAGGGATCCTCAGGCCCGGATCGAGCTATCTGAAGCCCCGCTGAGCGTTTATCCGCAAGCGCCGTCCGCCGTCGCGCCTCTATTGTCGGGAGCGCCCGATCGTGGTCACCTGCACCTTCTGCAAGGCCGTCTTGGGACGTGAGTGCGAAAGAACAGTCATGAAGCAGAAAATCTTCGACCTTATGCCGCCGGCGACCCTCATCGCCTTGCTGTTGTTCTGGGCCAATATCCCCAAGTCCTGGCTCGATATTTGGTGGCTGCTGCCAGTTGTCGGTTTCGGGGTCATCGCTTTTGTCCAGGGGCTCGAATTCTTGAACGCGCGGCACCAGGGCTGGCGTCTCAATACGACCGAGTTCTTCACCGACGTCTTCTATGTGGGGCTGAATGCGACTGTGATCGTCTGGGCGACGCGCACCCTCGCCGATCAACCCATGGTTGCGCTGAAGGAGTCGCTGGGCCTCGCCACGCCCTGGGTCACCTCCCTACCGTTCCTGGTGCAGGTCTTCATGTTCATGGCGATCTGGGAGTTGGGCCAGTACTGGATGCACCGGCTGATGCACAATTACGCCCTGTTCTGGTCCACCCATGCGCCGCATCATCACATCACCCAGCTGAACGCCATGAAGGGCTTTGTCGGCAATCCGATCGAGCTGTTCCTGATCAGCCTGGGGGTCGTCTCGCTATTTGACTGGAACCCTGCGGCAATGTTCGCGGGCTTTAGCTGCCTTTCCGCCATCTCCATCTATGCCCATGCCAATGTGCGCGCCGATCCACCGATCTGGTACGCTTACGTCTTTACCACCATCCGCAACCACAGCCTGCACCACACGGCGACCAGCTATGAGGACACTCGCTGGAACTACGCCAACGCCATGATCCTCATGGACCGGATCTTCGGCACCTATCGCGAGGGCGAAAGCGAGGTCGTGGGCCAGGGTGACCGCAGGCGGCTGTCGATCCAGGAACAATGGCTCTTCCCCTTCCAGTCCTGGCGCGACCGGATGAAGCCAGACCGCATCCCTCCCGCCTCTGCCAACTGATCGCGAACGCCATGAAAAAGCTTTGGGCTGTCCTGGCTTGGTCGGGCAGCCTTGCCTTTGCTTCCGCCGCCGGGGCTGCGCCCGTCGAGACCGTCATCAAGGTGCCAGGCTTTGCCGATTTCCTCGCCGTCGACGGGGCCACGGTCTGGACCACCAACAAGGGCCGGGTCGAGCGCTGGTCAAAGGCCGGCAAGCTCGCCGAGGTACCGCTGGAAGGCGCCTGCGGTGCCATGACGATCAGCGAGGGCGCGCTGTGGGTCGCCGATTGCAAGGCCATGAGCGTCAACCGCATCGACATCCGGGCCAACAGGGTCGCCGCCGTCATCCCCACCGGCCTCGCCAGCCCGGACGGCGAAATGAACGTCCTCTCGGGTGCCGGTTCGATCTGGGTGGCCAGCGACAAGTCAGGCGTCATCGCCCGCATCGACCCGGCGACCAACAAGGTCATCGCGTCCATCAAGGTCGAACCCGGCACCAGCTACCTGGCCTTCGGCGAAGGCGCGCTCTGGGCAGTCAGCGCGCCCGCTCAGATCGTCCAGAAGATCGACCCCGGGAGTAACACCGCCGTGGCGACCACCCAGCTCGGCAAGGTGCCAGGCTTCCTCGCCGCCGGCGAAGGCGCGGTCTGGGTGCAGGAACAGGGGGATGGCGCGGTGGCTCGCATCGATCCCGCGACCGGCGCCGTCACTGGCCGCGTCAAGGTCGACACGACGCTGAAATGGGGTGACATCGACATTGGCGGCGGCAAGGTCTGGCTGCGTACGACCGCGGGGCAGACCTTCGTTGTCCTGGATCCGAAATCCCTGGCCATCCTTGCCCGGGTCGGCGCTCCCGTCGGCAGCGGCGCCCTGCGCTACACCCCCGACGGCATCTGGACCTCGGCGCATGACGTCCACACCCTGTCCTGGTGGGCGGACCCGGCGGCCATCGGAAACTAGCGCCGCTGTCGGATCGCCTTCTGGGCGTCTTCAGACGGATTGTCTTCGCCCATCCGACGCGACCCTGGTCGGATTGGCTGTCGGACCCTCGACAGCAGCGAAAGAGCCGATCTTCCGGTCCATCAGCATCTTCTGGGAATGAAGAGGGACTGCAATCCCGCTTCACCTCAGCGAAAGAACAACAAACGAACTTTCTAGACCCCAGTCTGAGTAAGCCTCCTACCGCCGCCCAAACAGCCGCGCGAGGAAGCCGGGGCGGGCGGTCGATTCAGCCGCCGCCGTCGCCGCCGGGGCCGCCAGCCCCGGATCCGCCGACAATCCGGGCTCGCGCATCTTCATCAGGTCCTTGCTGGCCACGGATAGGATGGTCAGGTCGATCTCGCCCTCGAATTCGTGAGGGTGGAAGCCGCAGGCGCTGGCCGCCAGGTCGAGGGGCGCACTGAAGAGGGCATCCACTTCGTCCTCCTCCTGGAGCTCCGCCAGCAGGCGTTCGCGGATGGACGCCAGGGCGCCGGGCGGTTCCCCCCAGACATCCAGGTGCTCCAATCCCTGCTCGGGGTCATGCTGGACGCTCCAGGTGAGCTGCCCGTCCTTCGCGCCGAAGGCACCGCTGACCATGACATGCTCTTCCATGTAGACGCCGATGGCGACGCCGCCCTGGGCGGCTGTGCTGACCCGTTCGCGGCTTGCGAAGCGATGATCGTCGCTCATGACCACGCGCCAGCCCCCCAGCTCGAAGGCGACGAACCTGGCCGGTGGCGGCAGAGGCTCGGCCCTGAGGGTCTTGCCGTCGGCGGACAAGCCGAGGCTCTCAAGGGGATCGGGCCCCTGGCTGGCGATGAATGAAAGGGAGAGTCCCACGGCGCATCCTTCCTGAATGTTGCCCCGCCCTGGGCCGGAAGCCGAGGTGGCGGGGTCTGAGATGAGGTTTGAAATTCACTCGAACAAAAGGGACGGCCTTCTCATCCAGCCGTCCAGACCCAAGGTGCGCGGACAGGAAGCCGGGCCGTGAAGGCGAATTCATGACCGCTGCGGGGCGGCAAATGGGCGCCCGACCGCTCCCCCCGACCCTCATCCAGCCTCGCCGAGGGCCGGAAGGCCGAAGCGACCGGCAAGCCCACGTCGACCCGCGAGATGACCGACACCGGGTCCGGGTCCAAGCTCAATCCCTCGGCGGCGACCACGGCCTTGGGCAAGGCTCAGGTGGACGCCATGGTCTCGGCCTCGTTCCAGTTCACCGAGCTATGGAATCAGCTGGCACTGGCGGGTAGGTCCAGGCAAGGCCGACCGACGGGCCACGATCTGCATCAGGCATCCGGCCTCAGGTAGGTGCAGGCTTCGTGCCAGGTCGCGTACCCAAGCGCGCCATCGTCCATCAGGAATAGGCTTGTTGAAGATCCTTCTTCCTCGTTCTCGGGGAAGATGATCTCGAGGTGGATCTTGCCCGCATCGTTGGTGAGCAATAGCTTGTCCAGGTAGGGCCATGGCTCGCCGGACCTGATGAATTCGCTTCCCCGTATGAGGAGTTCATCGCTTGGGTCCATTTCGTCGAGCCACCGCCCCTGGATAGCCTCGGGGAAGTCGGCCTCCCGACGCTGTTTGATCTCGTCCGCGGAACTCAGTTTGGCCTTTTCGCGCATGCTTTCGACCCAGTCCGCATAGGCATCGGAGTCCTCTGGCGAAGGCCTTTGATCATCAGAAATCATCTCGGTCACTTTCTCCTGGGGATGGGGGCGCCCGGTCGAGGCGAGGTCTGCAACACACGGACGGTGGGGGAGGCCTCTGTTACCTCCCGGAAGGTCGGGACGACCCCGGGCTCGGCGACATGCCACTCAACGGTCCTTCCCCGGGCGGCGCGGTCCTGTCTCTGGGCCTGGTTCCGGACTCCGTTCCAGATGAACCGCAAGAATGTCGATTTTCGGGCCCTTCGATCCAGCGCCTCGTAGCCAGGGCCCTTGGCCTCGAGCAGTTGGCGGCGGGGGTCCCAGACAGCGCATCCGTCGAACCTGACTGGCTTCTCCAGCGGATTGCGCACGACATAGTCGAGACCGGGCGCCCCGGTGATCCGGTCCTCGTAGTCCTGGGTCCAGGCCTTGTATCTCGAGAAGGTCGGATCGCGCTCCCAGCCGCCATTGTCGTGGCAGGCCCGGTCGATTTCGCGCTGGCCCGCCGCTACCTGTTCCGCCCGCGGGATGGTGCCGTCCTTCCACTGGTCCACCGAGCGGACCTGGGCGGGGGGCTCGGGCTTGTCCTCGCCCGTCATCCTCAGCTGCTGTTCGACGAAGAGCCGCTCGACCTCGTCGGCGTTCCGGACGAGTCGCCCGTCCCCGAGCTCGAACCAACCCCCCGCCCGGGGTGTCACGAGGTTCAAGGGACTGGGAAGGTCCGTGATGTAGGCCGGACCCAGGAGCGGGTTCGGTATGGGCCGGTGGGTATCGAAGAAACCGCCTTGGGACGCATCCGACGGCGGCTGGCCCACGGCCATAGGCATGGCGACCCGCATGCCGGAAGGCGAAGCCTGGACCGGCGGCTGAAAGGCGAACTGGATGACGTTCGACCCGGGCTCCGCGACCGGGGTCTGGTCCCCGCGAACTGCACCCTCCGACCGGTCAGGCGAAGGCGTACTCTCTCGGGCGCCGAAGAAGGCGTCGTAACGCCCCTGCCGCGCCGCCTCCCGATCCGCCCGGACCTGGGCTGGTGAACGCCGGAACCATCGGTCCAGGTCCTCGCCTTCGAGCCGGGATGGATCCGTTTGATATCGCCGCATGCGTACCTCCGCGTTAGGACGGGACCCTGCCACTCAGGCCGAGGATGGGCAAGAACAAAACATGAACATTTGTAGCTGTTCCTGGGACCTGGGTCGGGGGAACGGAGGTCACTGTGGGTGACGCCAACCGGAGGATGTTCTGGTCAGGCACCACAACCTCCCCTAGCGTAACCCCATGATCTCCAACGGGGGCTCATGCTGGGAGGAGAAGACCCATGACCTACGATCTGGTTATCCGGAACGGCCGTCTCGTGGACGGCACCGGGGCGGCACCCACAACCGGCGACATCGCGATCGTGGGCGACACCATCGCGGCCATGGGCAAGGTCGAGGGTGCCGGGCGCCGCGAGATCGACGCCGGGGGCTGCGCCATCACGCCCGGCTTCATCGACCTTCACACCCACCTCGACGCCCAGGTCGGCTGGGATCCCCTGCTGGCGCCCCTGACCTATCACGGGGTCACCACCGCCCTGATCGGCAACTGCGGGGTCACCTTTGCACCCTGCCGGCCCACGGACCGGGCCCTGCTCGCCGAGATGATGGAGTCGGTCGAGGACATTCCCCGGGCCACCATACTGGGCGGCCTGCCCTGGGACTGGGAAACCTATGGCGAATACCTGGACTCGATCGATCGCCTGAACCCGGCCATCAACCTCGCCGGCCTGGTCGGTCACAGCGCTGTCCGGTTCTATGTCATGGGCCAGAGGGCGATCGACGACCAGCCGACGCCGGCGGAGATCGAGCAGATCGCGTCGATCGTCGGAAGCTCCATCGCCGAGGGGGCCTTTGGCGTCTCGGTCAACCGGCTCCAGGGCCACGCCATGCCCGATGGCCGCGACATCCCCGGCACCTCCGCGGGGCTTGACGAACTCCTTGCTATCGCCGGTGCCGTGAAGTCGGGCGGCGGCCTGATCCAGACCATTCCCAACTACGCCATCCCGATGCAGGGCGAGATGAAAATTCTCCGCGAGATCGGCAAGGCCTGCCATCGCCTGCTGTGGAGCGCGCCGATCGCCGCCAACTCGCAGTCGGTCGCCTACTTCAATTCCTGCGTCGCCAAGATGGTCGCCGATGGCACCGATGTTGTCGGCCTGTCCTCGCCGCGCCCGGGCGGTTTCATCTCCGGTATCAGCGCCGAGATCTTCCTCGACCTGCTGCCGGCGGGAGAGTCCTGGGTGCAGATGAAGGCCATGGCCTTCGACCAGAGGCTCGCTGCGGTCCGGGATCCCGGCTTCCGGGCGCGGCTGATCGCCGACGCTGCGGAACAGCGCGGCTACAAGGAACGCTCGGCCCGGACCTTCCCCCTCGGCTCCGGCAGGTCGCCGGACTGGATGCCCCCGCAGAGCGAGAGCCTGCTCTCGCGGAGCCAGGAGACCGGCAAGCCCCCGGCAGAGATCTGGCTCGACGCCATGGTCGAAAGCGAGGGCAGGGCGCTCTTCTTGATCCGTAGCCACAACCGCGACCTCGCGGCCCTGGACGAGGTCATCGATTCCGAGTGGGCCCTGCCGGGCCTCGGCGACGCTGGCGCCCACGTCACCATCAGCATGGACTCGGCCTTCTCGACCCTGATCCTGTCACACTGGGTGCGGGAGACCGGCCGCTTCACCCTCGAGGCCGCCGTGCGCCGGCTGACCAGCCTGCAGGCGCGGGTCCTGGGACTGACCGACCGCGGGGTCCTGGCCGTCGGCAAGCGGGCGGACATCAACGTCATCGACACGGACCGGATCGCCGAGCTGCAGCCGCAGATGCTCTACGACTTCCCGGGGGGGGCCGCCCATCTGAGCCAGAAGGCGGTCGGCTACCGGGCGACGATTTGCAACGGGACGGTCATCGTCGAAGATGACGAGCACACGGGAAACCGGGGCGGCCGGGTACTGAGGAACCGGGCGCACTAGACGTCCGGACCCATCCCGCCGCGCTCCAAAGGGCCTCCGATGTCCATACCCGTCCTCCTCGACACCGATATCGGTACCGATATCGACGACGCCTGGGCCCTGGCCCTGCTGCTCGCGTCTCCAGAACTGGACCTGAAGCTCGTCACCACGGTCAGCGGCGAGACCGACTACCGCGGCGGGCTCTGCGCCCGGCTCCTGGCCATCGCCGGACGGACCGACGTGCCCATCGGCCTGGGGATCGGCGGGCCCTTGCGCCTGCCGCCAGCCATGCAGGGCCGGCCCCAGGGTGACTGGGCCGACGCCCGGGCGCTTGAGACCCATCCCACCGTCCACGCCGACGGGGTCCAGGCCCTGATCGACGCCATCGACGCTGCGCCGGAGCCGCCCGTGGTCCTGGCCATCGGCCCCCTGACCAACATCGCAGAGGCGCTTCGGCGGGCGCCGCGCATCGCCGGCCGGGCCCGGTTCGTGGGCATGCACGGCGCCGTTCGGGTTGGCTATCTGCCGGGCTCCCCGCCGCGGCCCGAGTACAACGTCCTGGCCGACGCCGGGGCGGCGCGGACGGTGTTCGCTGCGCACTGGGACAAGACGATCACCCCCGTCGACACCTGCGGCTCCGTGGTCCTGCGCGGCGAGGCCTACGCCCGCTTCGCCGCCCATGCACAGGCCCGGCCCGACAGCCTGGCCGCCGCCGTACTGGAGACCTACAGGCTCTGGCTGCCCGCCGTCGGCCGCAATCCTGAGCGATGGCGTGACCGCTCGACCGTCCTGTTCGACACCGTCGCCGTCTATCTGGCCTTCTCCGAAGCGGGGCTGGAGATGGAGACCCTGAACCTGGCCGTACGCGATGATGGCCTCACCGCCATCGACCTGGCGGGAGATCCGGTGCGCATCGCCGCCGCCTGGACGGACTATGCCGCCTTCGAAGCCCTGCTGGTGGACCGGCTCTGCGGGGGAGGGTAGGTCAGCCTCCGCCCTCCCGGCCGGCGCCCCGCCATTGGCGATGGACGGCGTCCCCGTCGCCGCATAGCCTCGATCGACCTGCCTCCGGACGACCCGGAAAACTTCCCAGCCTGGGGCCGCCGGCCTCTGGCCGAGGCCAAGTCTAGGCAGGAAGGGAGCGACCATGACCAAAGGCCAGCCCGGAGCGGGGATCCTGCGGACGCCGGAAGCCCGGTTCTCCGTTGTCGAAGACTATCCCTGGTCGCCCAGCTACCTCGAAGTCGAGCCCGGCCTGCGCATGGCCTATGTCGACGCCGGACCCAGCGACGCGCGGGAGACCCTGCTTCTGCTCCATGGGGAGCCCATGTGGGGCTATCTCTACCGGAAGATGATCGGGCCGCTGGTCGAGGCCGGCTATCGGGTGATCGTGCCCGACCTGATCGGGTTCGGCCGGTCGGACAAGTTCATCGACCCCGAGCGCTACACCTACAGCGGCCATGTCGCCTGGGTCAGCGCTCTGATCGACAAGCTCGACCTGAAGCAAATGACCCTTTTCGGCCAGGACTGGGGGGGCCTGATCGGCGGCCGGGTCCTGGCGGAGAACCCGGGCAGGTTCGCGCGCGCGGTGATGTCGAACACGGCCCTGCCCGCAAGCGGCCCAGCCATACCCGGACTGACCGCCCAGGCTCCGCTCTCGGCGGACCAGCTGAAGGCGCGTTTCGGGATGGA